>CAYGCC010000134.1:0-2993 GCA_964348165.1 uncultured Gemmatimonadota bacterium
GCGGTGGTCTTCGTGCTGACCGCCATGTGCAGCACAGCCTGCGTGTCGCGTACGACTGATGACTCCGGACAGCAGGACGAGATGCCGCAACGAAGCATAGAAGAGGTTCTGGGCGAGTACACACCGCGGTGGATGTCGATCCCTGGTGTGGTCGGGACCGGCATCGGAAAGTGTGATGACCAGCCGTGTATCCGCGTGATGGTCGCCAAAAAGACGCCGGAACTCGTCGACAAGATCCCTTCGAAAGTCGAAGGGTACGTCGTGGACATCGTCGAGACCGGAGCGTTTCGTCCCCGTCCGCCCGGTTGATCCGCACCCCAGATACGATCACAACGCAGGCCGGCTAAGCGCGGCGCCAGCGCTGGTAGTGGAAGGAAAGTGCCAGCAGCACGATCGCCAGCAGCACGAAGCTGACGATGCGGTAGAGCTGCGACAGCTGGGACAGGTCGTAGAGGAACACCTTCGCCGCAGCGATGAGCGCCATGCCCAAACCGGTCCAGCGGACCGGCGGCCGCTGCAGCCGGAAACCCACACCGAGCAAGACGGCGGCATACGCCGTCCAGAAGGAGCTGATCGAGAGGTCGCGGGCCAGCACCCACCGCGCCGCCTCCCCCAGCAGATCGTAAAACCGAAATATCTCGGCCGTTCCCCAACCCAGGAAAAAGAAGGCCGACGCCAGGAATAGGGCCGGGCGGATCGCCCGCTCCCACGATGCCGAATCAGCGAGTCGCGACAGCGCCAGCGACCAGCCTGCCAGACCGAGGCAGGCGACGAGCCCGCTCAGGGCCCAGCCACTGATGAGGGCCGGGTCTGCCGCCGGACGAACGGCGACCGCGTTCCAGTAGGTGAGCACCGCCAGGATGAGAGCGGCGAGGCCGGCGGCGCGCGCCTCGAGCTGCTTGAGCCTGACGCCGGCCGCCGTGAAGACGATGCCCTCGACCAGCCAGGCGCGAACCACGGCCACATCTTCCCAGAGGGCCAGCGGCGCCCCGAGTCCAAAGGCGTAGCCCAGCGACGCACGCCAGGTGCGGCTACCCGCGCCGACGCCCGGCCTACCCCAGACGGCCTGACCGACGTAGACGGCGCCCAGACCCAGCGCGAGGACGAAAGCGATCAGATCGCGAGAATCGCGATAGGCGCTCTGATCGACGCCAGCGATCGCGGCCAGAAAGAACAGGAAGGGCGGTACGACCACGACGCCGAGACCCGCCACCTCCCGGAAGAAAGCCTTGGTCTCTCCGCGCAGCGCCGGCCGGTCGGTGACCGACGCTGCGGCTTGCTCGGCCTGTCCACCGGCATCGGTCACCCAGTCCGTCACGCCCACGGAGCCGATCAGGTTGGCCAGCCAGATCGCCGCGCCGTAGATCGCGAGCTTCAGACCGCTGAGCTCCCAGTTTTCGCTCCCGCCCCCGACGGCGATCCACCCGAACAGGACCGCCAGCAGCGACAGGTAGTGCCAGCTTCGTTGGCGCGATATCGTCAGCGCTGCCGCCACCAGGGCCACCAGATAAACGCCGTGCAGATGAGGATCACCGTCGCTGGCAATCGACAAGAGGGCTCCGCCCACCACCGCTACACCGGCGAGGTAGATCCAGCGGCGCCGGTGCGCGACCCACAGACCGGCGCCGCTCAACAGGCCCAGGTAACCCAGACCGAACAGGCTGGACGTGGTCTCCACCTGTATCAGGACCGGCGCCAGGTAGCCGCCGAACGCGGCCAGCCCCAGGAAAGACTCGGATTCGCGCAGCAACCCCTGAGCCGCGGCGGCGGCGACGACCACGACCAGCAGCAGGAAGCCGATCGGCATCGAGACGAGAGCGTACAACTCAGCCGCCGCCCAGATGCTGAGATAGATGGCGCTGAACCCTCCAGCCGCCAGCCAGAGGCCGTAAGTCCGATGCCCGGCGGCGCGGATCCGCTCGCCGACCACGACGGCGATGATGCCAACGCCGGCGCCAAGGCTTACGCGCAACGCCGGGCCGATCCAGCCGCGCTCGATCGCTTCCTTGACGAAGAAGCCGACGGCGAGGACGAGTGCGGCCACGCCCAGCAACAGCAAACCCCTCCCACCCAACCAGAACTCAAGGTCTACAGTTCTCTTTGCACGTCTCCCGGCCACAGCAGCGGCCGGTGGTTCCGCACGCTCGAGTGGTGCGCCCCACGTAGGAACTGCGGCTGACTCGGTCGCGGACGGCGGCGGCTCGGCAGCCGAAGGCGCGGCCCTGGAAGGCGTGCCAGCCTGCAACTCTCGCTTGATTTGCTGGAGTTCACTCTGGAAACGTTCCGACTGCCGTTCGAGGGCAATCAGACGCTGCAGCAAAGCATCGCGGTCGTCTCGAGGCATAGACAGAACCGTTGCGCGACGGCGGGCGAAAAAGGCTCGGATACCGACGCCGAATCTAGGCATGCCCGTCGAGGCGCGCAATTTTCTTGAGGCGCGCTCGCCTGTCCACGAACCAGGCGAGGGCGAAGATATTGCCCTTGTCCGCCAGCGGATCCGAACTTAACCTGCCGCCCAATTTGCTCGCCAAGGCAGAAGCGCAAAGATACGCTGGGCCAGTTCAGTCAACGTTTCGGAGCCCTGAGATGCAGATCGACCCCACCGATGTTGCGACCTGCGTCGCCGACGACGCAGAGAGCGACGAGCACGGCGCCGCGCCGACCGCGACACCGATCGTTCAGACCTCGCTGTTCACGTACCCCAACTTTCAAGCGCTGATTGACGGTCTCGAGTCCGAGCACCGGCACCACGTGTACACCCGCGGCCAGAACCCGACGGTGGAAGCGGTCGAGCGCAAGCTGGCCGCGCTCGAGCGCGGAGACGCGTGCAAGTGCTTCGGTTCGGGGATGGCGGCGATCAGCGCCGTGATGCTCGGGCTGCTCCATTCCGGAGATCACATCGTGTTCGCCAACCACACCTACGGCCCCACCCTGCAGCTCGCCGAGCACCTCCGCCGCTTCGGCATCGAACACGACGTGCTGCTCGACCTCGA
>CAYGCC010000135.1:0-11656 GCA_964348165.1 uncultured Gemmatimonadota bacterium
ACTTGAACCGGACTTACTTCGACGCCGAGGTGAGGTCTCTCGACTTCGGCAGCCCGAACGCCGCACCGACCATCAACGGTTGGGTGGATCAGAAGACGCGCGGACGGATCAAGGAGATCGTCGAGGCTCCGATCCCCACCGACGTCGTCATGTACCTGATCAACGCCATCTACTTCAAGGGAAGCTGGACGTCCCAATTCGACAAGGATCTCACGACCCGAGCGCCGTTCACGCTGGCCGACGGCAGCCAGAAGAACGTCGAGATGATGTCCACCGGCGAAGAGATCGCGGTCAAGGTTTATTTCGGTTCCGACGTCACGGTGCTCGACCTGCCGTACGGCGGCAAAGCGTACAGCATGACGATCGTCGTTCCGACCGGTACCGGTGACATCGGCGCGCTGGTGGCGTCGCTGAACGATCAGCGCTGGCGGACATGGATCGGCGGCCTCTCCAAGGCCGGGTACGTGGTGGTGATGCCGAAGTTCACGCTCGAGTACGAGCTGGAGATGAAAGAGGTGCTCTCGGCGCTGGGAATGGGGATCGCCTTCCAGCCCATCGAGGCCGACTTCACCCGGATCAACCCGACCCCCGAGCTGCTCTACCTCAGCAAGGTGAAGCACAAGAGCTTCGTGGACGTGAACGAGGAGGGCACCGAGGCGGCGGCGGTAACGTCGGTGGAAGTCAGAGTGGTCAGCCTCCCGCCCACCCTCGTGATCGACCGCCCCTTCCTGTTCGCGATCCGCGAGCGCTTCTCGGGGACGCTGCTTTTCCTGGGCCTGATGATGGATCCGGAGGGGTGAGTAAGCCGACTGTGGCGATCCCTCGTGCAACGTTTTGCGGCCCTTCCCGCATCGTAATGTTGGAAGGGCCGCAGGCTTTCGGTCCGTCAAGAGAGACGGGCCGGGGTGCGGATGCGTGCGAGGCAAACTGTAAGCTATCTCTCTTGCGTCTTTCCCGATATATCGGTAGATATATCATCGATATATCGGTGCGTGCCGGTCTCTCATCCTTTCACTCGGCTTGCGAGTCGCTCTGCGACCCAAACGTAGGCCGGGTCGGGTCCGGTGACCCCGACGCGTTGCACCTCCGGATTGTGAGTGTGAAGTATGACTCGGCGCTCTCGCGGATTCGGCTTCGACGGCTTCGCCGCCTGCTTCGGCCCCATGGGCCTGGCCTTCGGCAGCGGCCGCCGCGGCTTTCGCTTCCGTGTCTTCGACCGCGGCGATCTCAAGTACGTCATCCTGCGGCTGCTCTCCGATAAACCGATGCACGGCTACGAGGTGATGCGGGCCCTAGAGGAGGAGTCCGGCGGCTGCTATTCGGCCAGCCCCGGCTCCGTTTACCCCACCTTGCAGATGCTCGAGGACCAGGGCTACATCGTCGGCGAGGAGAAGGAGGGGAAGAAGGTCTACAGCATCACCGAGGAAGGACGCGAGTTCTTGCGCGAGAACGGCGATCTGGTGGACGACATCCTGGACCGGGTGAGCGAGTTCACTGACCGCTTCTTCCGGACCGAGATGCGCGATCTGACCCGCTCGTTCCGCAGGCTGGCACAGGTTACCTTTGAGCGGGGCGTCCGCTGGTCGGAGCACCCCGAAGAGCTGGAGCGCGTCAAAGAGATTCTCGATCGGGCCACACGAGACATCGAGGGTATCAGGCCGAGCGCAGCGACGAGCGACGCTTAGCGCGGAGGCAGCAGGATGATCGACATTGGCTTTGGAACTCTGATCCTGTTCTTCGTGATTTTTCTTGGGGTTGGACGCATGTGCGGCTGGGGCGTGCGCAGGTACCGGAACCGGTGCTGCGAGCCCGGCAGCGAAGACGATGACAGGCAACGTCGTCTGGTCGATCTCGAATCCCGAATCCGACGGTTGGGTGACCGCGACCGTGCCCGCGAGCGCCTGGCGAGCCCCGCCATGCACACGGCCGGAAAGGGGGAAGCGCGGGAGCCTGCGCTGTTGAAGCGGCGACGCAAAAGCCCCCTGGAGGAACTGCAGCAGAAGTTCATAGAGGGGCGTCTATCGCTGGCGGATTACGAACGGGAACTCGACCGGCTGGAGCGGATCGAGTAGGAAGCCGAGCTGCCGATCCGGGCGGTGGGGACGGGCGGATCGCAGCGCCTCACCTCCGACGTTGATCCGAGCCGCCGCCCTCGATTCCAGAAGCGCAACTCGCTGCGGCCCCGCGGCGTCAGCGAGGCGATCGCTGCGGCCGCGTACAGCCAGAGCTGGTAGCCCGCCAGCTTGATGCACGATGCCACGCCCTTCAACGGAGCCGGCGCTTGCGTCTTCGGATAGGGGCGGCCTTCCCACAACCACCTGAGTGGATCGCCCCTTCCCTCCAGAACCTCTCGGATCACGTTCAGCCGCACACGCCAGCCGCTGACACACCAGAGCAGTCTCAGCTGATTCGCCGCCACTCGACCCGGCCCCTCCGCGAACGGCCAGCGCGCCGGCCGCATCAACGCCAGGTGGAAACGGGCCGCGTAGGGACCGCTCAGGCGTTCCACCAGGCCCTCGCGAACCGGGGTGTCCAGCAGCGACCGACACAGCTGCAGCGTGACCGCCAGCGCCACCTCGAGCCCTCCCGCTTCAGCGGCATGCCTCACGTAACCCCAATCCAGACCGGCCGAGCCGGCCACCACCCGATCGATGTCGACAAGCCGACCCAGGCAGAACGTTCCCAGGTTCTGGCTCGTCATATGGAGAACCATGTCCTCGGGGGAGGGGACCCGGAGATCGGGACCCGTCGCGCGCCGCGAGAGGATCGAGCGCCGAATAAAAGCGCCGGCGTCCAGCCTGAACGGCCGGTCGGGTCGGATCAGACCCCAGTGCAACTCGACGATAAACCCGTTCGCGTTGGCCAGCCGGATGTGGAAGTGGTGTTCTCGGTAGCCCTTGAGCGTCTGCTCGGGTGAGGGGCTCTGATAGCCGATACCCTTCAAGGCCTCGATGGCGTCTTCTAGCTGCTTCTCGGGGAGCAGCAAATCGACGTCGGCAAGCGGCCGCTGCGCCGACTGCGTGTACACCGCTTGCCGGAGCGCCGCACCCTTTAGAACCACGGGACCGAGGCCAGCCGCATTCAAGCACGCTACGAGGCGGTCCCGCTCCAGATCCCACAACAACGCCCTGAGTTGCAGGGCTCGCAGCGAGACCCCGACCCGGTCCGCCAGCTTCGTCGGTACGAGCGCAGCCCGCTGCGGATCGGCCAGCGTCGCAAGGATCAACCCCTGGACTCCATGTCGGGCCGCGAGAGCGAAGAAACGCTCCTGCAGAACGCTCGCGCTGAGTATCTCGATTTCCCGAGCGCACAACGACGGCCCCGGAGCGCGGCGTGCGAGCTTCAGCAGCAACCGCTCCTCGATGCTCGAATTGTGGCGGGTTGGGTGGTATGGACGCGCTGAGGTCACTCGCCGTCTCGCGCTCGCTCTTCCGGACTTTCGCGCTCCCCGCAGTTCCCCGTCCCCCTCCGCAAAATCCAACTCAATTCCAGGTGGCAATTTCTGGACCCGCACCGCTGGCGGCCCAAGCTCGGCGGTGGAATCGAATATCTGACGATGACCTTTTCCTCAACCGAGAGCACCTCCGGTCCGGGTGACCACCTCCCAGTCGCCGATCCGACGATTCTGGGGGATGTCGGAAGTTGAGGCCCGAGGCGTTTGGTGCGCCCCGCCAGCGTGAAAAGGATATAGCGGCGCGGTTCTTGTCGCCTAGCTGCCATAATGTCACGCAACACTGACGCGGCTCGACAACCGCGAAACGAACCGGTGGGCAAAGCCGATCTAGAGGGCAGAGCGCGGTCCGGATCTTGCTCCTTTGCCTTGCAACTCAGCTGCGCCGACTTGATCGGCGAACGAAAACTGTTTGCTGAATTACGGTGCTGTAGCTCAAATCATCTGCTGGGAGGAGCATTTCATGACTGGTCACCAGAAAAGACAGTGGGTCACTCCGAAGGCAATTCGCTACGGCTCTGTCAAGGAGATCACCCAGCAGATCAAGAACAAGACGTGGGGCGGCGGCGACGACGTCGTGATCGACAGCCAGCAGTTACTGACGAACGCTGGCAGTTGAGCCGGAACCGCCAAGTCTCACAGATCTAGACCAAGCAGCCCGCGCCAAGGCACCGGTGTAGGGCTGTTGGGCTTTTCCCGCCACAGCATCACCGTATCACGGACAAGTACGGAGCGCCGTCCCGCCTCTCTAGGGGGAGATTAGAGGCTGATCGACCGCAGTCACGATCGTTCTGGCACGCCTCTTTCCAACCCCATCCAAAGAGAAGCTGCGGACGCTCCCCGCCGGCCGTCCGCCCTGGGTCTTGGCCACCGATGGGCGCCTATCCGAGGGCATCGGACCCGGCGGCAGATCATATCACGATCGGAGGTCCGATTGGAAGCACGCTACGCCTTGCCAGGGGATGCGTGGGTCGCCCGGGCTGATCGGCTGATCTCCACCAAGCTGGCGGATGGAGAGCTGGTGGTCCTGAGCCTCGAGGACGGGATGTACTACGGCCTCAACGCTGTCGGCGCCCGCGTCTGGGCGCTGATCGAGGAGCCGCTAACGGTCCGAGAGGTTCAGGCGAGGCTGGTCGAAGAGTTTCGGGTGGACCCGGAGCGTTGTTCGAGAGAAGTGAACGAGCTTCTGACCGACCTGGTCGGTTTGAGACTGGTTCGGCTGCATTCCAGCGAGTCGACCGGCGCCGCGGATAGAGGCGCGGGCGAGGGCCGGGAAGAGGATTCGCTGCGATGAGGGCGCCGGCGCAGCGTGGCACCTACCGTTACGAGGCTTTCGGTCTGGGCATCCGGTCGGAGCTTTCGATCCCAGAGCTGCGAAGAGGGACGGTCGCGTCCGACATCGACATCCGCCTGGCCGACCTCGCTTTCGATGCTCCCGCCGGCCTGGAGTGGTCGCGGGTGTGCGAGGATGGAACGTTCCTCGGCTGGGATGGCGTGGGCACGTTTCGGGTGAGCGGCGGGCGCGAGATCGCGGTGGAACCGGATCCGGCGGTCACGCCCGAGCGTCTCCGTTTGTTTCTCCTCGGCGCGGCGTTCGGCGTCCTCTTGCACCAGCGCGGACTTCTGGTTCTGCACGGCAGTGCGGTGGAGGTCGACGGCGGAGCGGTTGCGTTCCTCGGTGCCAAGTGGTGGGGCAAGTCGACCATGGCGGCGATCTTACACGCGAGGGGATACAAGCTGATCACGGATGACGTTCTGGCGATCGACCTGTCGGCGCCCACGCCCCTCGTGAGGTCGGGCTTTCCGCAGATGAAGCTGTGGCCCGACACCCTGGAGGTGGTCGGGAAAGACAGCGCTGACGTGCCGCGCCTGCACCCCGAGCTCGAAAAGCGTGATTATCGGATCGCGGCGCGGTTCGCCCGCGAAGCAACGCCGCTTCGCAGCGTGTACGTGCTGGGTCCCGCTAAGGCGCCTAGCGTCGATGCGCTGGACTCGCGGGCCGCCCTTGCGGAGCTCATCGGCCACTGGTACTGCGCGAGATTCAGCTACGAGACGCTGGAGTCGCTGGGAATCTCGTCGCACTTTCTCGGGTCCGCAGAGCTGGTCAACCGTGTACGGTTTTACCGTCTGGGACGCCCTCAATCGCTTGCGGACATGCCGGCGGTGGCGACGGCGGTAGAGCAGAGTGTAGGGGTCGAGCCCGCCACGACGCATCGAACCGCTACCACGAGTGAAGAAGAGCCCGAGAGCCAAATTAGCCGAGCTTCGTGAGCATCTAGCTTACGTCCCGGCGACGCTGCGCCTGATCTGGACGGCCGCCCGCGGCTACACCGCCGCCTGGGCGGCGCTGCTGGTGATCCAGGGGCTGCTGCCCGCGGCCGAGCTCTTCTTGATCCGGCTGTTGGTCAACAGTGTGGTGGACGCCCTGGGCATGGGGCTGACCTGGACCAACGTGCAGCCGGTCTTGCTTTACGCCACGCTGATGGCCGCGACGATCGTGGCGACGTTGGCGGTGCAAAGCGCGCTCGGCTGGCTGCGTGCGGCTCAGGCGGAGCTGACGCGGGACCACCTCACGGCGCTCGTCCATCAAAAGGCCACCTCCCTCGACCTCGCCTTCTACGAGCTGCCGGAATACCACGATCTGCTGGAGCGGGCGCGCGGCGATCTTCGTGAGCGCCCACTGACCCTACTCGAGAACATCGGCGATCTGGCACAGAGCGGCGTCACCCTGGTCGCCATGGGCGCGATCCTCTTGAGTTATGGCCTCTGGCTACCGTTGCTGCTGCTGCTGGGCACGATTCCAGTTCTGCTCGTGGTGGTTCGCCACAACCTGCGTTACCACGAATGGTGGAAGGCGAGCACGATCGATCGGCGTTGGGCCCAGTACTACGACACGCTGCTGACCCTCGATGCCACCGCCGCCGAGATTCGACTGTTCGACCTCGGCCCGCACTTCCACCGCCGCTACCAGGACCTGCGTGAGCGCATTCGCACCGAGCACCTGAAGCTGACCCGGCAGCAGAACCTCGCGCGACTCGGGGCGGGCGCCGGCGCCCTCCTGGTCACCGGCGCGGCCATGGCGTGGATGGTATGGAAGGCTTTGCTGGGACAGGTTACGCTCGGCGACATCGCCTTGCTCTACCAGGCGCTCAACAAGGGCCAGAGCCTGATAAGCTCGCTGCTGGGAAACCTGGGACGCATTTACAGCAGCACCATCTTCCTCAGCAATCTCTTCGACTTCTTCGCTCTCGAGCCGAAGATCCTTCAGCCCCCGAAACCGATACCCGCCCCACCTCGACTGCGGGAAGGTATCAGCTTCCGGTCAGTCACGTTTCGCTATCCGGGCAGCGAGCGTCTGGTCTTCGACGAATTCGACTTCCACATACCCGCGGGAAAGATCGTGGCGATCGTGGGCCCGAACGGGGCGGGCAAGACGACTTTGATGAAGCTGATCTGCCGCTTCTATGACCCCGAGAAGGGATCGATCGAGTTCGACGGCCTCGACCTGAGAAGCCTCTCGCTCGCAGAGCTCCGCCGGATGATCACGGGGCTCTTCCAGTTCCCAGTGCCCTATCTCGCGACCGTAAGAGAGAACATCACGCTGGGAGACCCGGCGGACACACACAGCGCGGCCGCGGTCGAGGCGGCGGCCCGTCAGGCCGGTGCCCATCAGTTCATCACGCGCTTGCCGCAGGGTTACGATACGCTCCTAGGCAAATGGTTCCCGCACGGCGTTCAGCTCAGCGGCGGCGAATGGCAGCGGCTCGCCCTGGCGCGATCGTTCCTGCGCGAGGCCCCAATCATGATCCTGGACGAACCGACCAGCTACCTCGATTCGTGGGCTGAGATCGATTGGTTCAACCGCTTCCGCGAACTTGCCGACGGCCGCACGGCGATCTTGATCACGCATCGCTTCGTCACCGCACGTTACGCCGACCTGATCCATGTCATGGACGGCGGCCGGGTCGTTGAGTCGGGCTCCCACGACGAGCTCGTCGAGTTGGGCGGCCTCTACGCCCAATCGTGGCTGAAGCAGACGAAAGAGGAGTCCACATCCACGGTATGAGCGGCGCGAAGGTGCACACCGGCGGCAACAAGGGGGCGGCAGGCGGTCGCTCGGCCACGCGCCTACACATGGCGCGGCGATGAGCGCGATCGCGGGCATCTTGCAGCGGGACGGACGACCGGTCGAGCGCGCCGACCTCGCCCGGATGGCCGAGACGCTCGCGGCCTGGGGCCCGGACGCGTGTCGTCTCTGGAATTCCGGGGCGGTCGGTTTGGGGCAGCTGACCCTCGCCACCACTCCCGAGTCGCGAGTCGAGAGGCTGCCGCACGTCGAGGGCGACGGGGTACGGGTGCTGGTGGCCGACGCCCGGATCGACAATCGTGCCGAGCTCATCGCCGCGCTGTCGCTCGACTCCAGCGACGCGGCGGAGCTCGGCGATGGCGAGCTTATCCTTCGCGCCTATCAGCGCTGGGGTGAGGCCTGTCCGGGACGGCTGCTCGGCGACTTCGCCTTCGCCATCTGGGACGGCGAGCGGCAGGCGCTTTTCTGTGCCCGGGACCATCTGGGTATCCGGCCGTTCTACTATCATCTGTCCGATGGCTTCTTCAGCTTCGCCACCCAGATCAAGGCGTTGCTCGCTCTGCCGGCGGTGCCACGCCGCCTGAACGAAGAGGTGCTGGCGGACTATCTGGCGCTCCTACCGCCGAACAAGGCGAAGACCTTCTACCTCGACATCTTCAAGCTGCCGCCGGGCCATTCGCTGCGCGTATCCCGCGGCGCTACGAAGATGCGCTGTTACTGGAAGCTCGACCCTTCGCGCGAGTTACGGCTCGGCTCCGACGCCGAGTACGCGGAGGAGTTCAAAGAAACTTTTACCGAGGCCGTCCGTTGCCGTCTGCGCAGCCTGGGCCCCGTCGCCGCCATGCTCAGCGGTGGTCTGGACTCTTCATCGATCGTTTGCACCGCGCGCCCGCTGCTGGAACCGGGCCAGCGGATCATCACGCTCTCCGGCGTCTTCCCCAGCTTCCGTTCACCGGAGTTTCGGGTGGATGAGGCGAGCTACATCGACCTGGTCGTGGCCGGCGGAGATGTCGACGCTCGCTACGTCCGCGCCGACGATGCCAGCCCGCTCTTCGATTTCCTCTGGCGTGGCGAGGAGCCGATTCCGGCAGCGGCGCTGTACATGGACTGGTCGATCTTCAAGGCGGCGAAAGAGCAGGGCCTGCGCGTGCTGCTCAGCGGCAACGACGGCGACAGCGTCGTGGGCTACGGGCACGCCTATCTGGCGGAGCTTGCCTGGAGCGGCAGGTGGAAGGCGCTACTGGACGAGCTGTACGATCTCTCTCGACGCCTCGGGGTTGGACGTCGCGCTCTGATGCGGCGTTACGTGCTGAGCACGTTCGTACCCTTCGGCCTGGCATCCGCCTGGCAAAGACTGCGTAACAACGGCGGCCCGATCTACGACCCGCGTTCGGTCATCCGGGCGGAGTTCGCCGACCGCACCGGGGTTCGAGAGCGCGCACGCCGATTCCTCTGGGACGAACGGCCGGCGCGGGTGGACCGCAGAGCCCACCACGACTCGGTCGAGTCGTCTCTGCTCACGCTACTGCTCGAGCTGTTCGCGCGTGGCGCTGGCAGCTTCGGGCTCGAGCCCCGCTACCCGTTTTTCGATCGCCGCTTGGTCGAGTTCTGTTTGGCGCTGCCCGGCCATCAGAAGCTCCACCAAGGCTGGAATCGTGTGGTTATGCGTCGAGCGATGGCGGGGGTCTTGCCCGCCGAGATCCAGTGGCGTCGCAACAAACAGAACCTGAACCCGAACTTCAACCTCCGGCTTCTCGACAATCGGGAGCTGTTGGATGCGGTGGTGCTCGGCGAGCCGCGGCTCATCGAAGACTATGTGGATGTCGTGGCTTTGCGCGAGGCCTACAGCCGTTATCTGGAAAACCCTGCGCGCAGAACTCGGGACAGCTTCACCGTCTTCTGGGCGGTCACCATAGCACTCTGGCTTCGGGAAACGAACCTGACGCCGTGAACCACCGTTTAGGTCTGGATCTTGCACTTCCCACAGCGCCGCGCCGAGCGACGAAGACTCGGTGCGAAAGCGGAGCCCCCGCAACCCGCCGATCTGTACGGACATTCGACCGTACCGACTCATGAGGGGCACGGACACGAAATCGGGGGAGCCGATGCAAAGAACGATATCGGAGGATTCGGTCGTCGTCGTGGCCACGGCCCAAGTCTCCGGCGATTTTCTCGACGAAGAGATCGTCGTCCTCGACGTGCATGATGGATCCTACTACGTCCTGAACCCGGTCGGCGCCCGAATTTGGAGCCTGATGCAAAAGCCGCGGCCGGTCAGCGAGCTCATCGCCGCCCTGCAGGAAGAGTACGAGGTCGCCGCCGACCGCTGCGCTCGTGAGGTCATCGACCTGCTGGAGGAGCTTGCGGCAAGAAAGCTCATCGACGTGCGAGATGAGGCTGATTAGACGTTATCTGGCCTGCCCCTCCACTAAGCGGCGTCTGTTGAGTCGCGCCGTCCTGGTCCTGGTGGGCGTGCGGATCGGACTGCTGATCCTGCCGTTCCGCGCCGTGACCCGCCTCGTGGCGCGCCTGGCGCGCCCGCTGGCGAATGCCGAGCCTGAGCCCTGGCTCCGCGATCAGATCGTCTGGGCTGTGAACCGGGCGAACCGCTTGGTTCCCGGAAAGCGAACTTGCCTGCCCGAGGCGCTGGCCGGGCAAATCATGCTGACGAGGCGCGGCTTCCCCGCCCGGCTGCAGATCGGCGTCAAGAAAGGAGAGGACGGCAAGCTGATCGCCCACGCCTGGGTGGAGGACCGGGGCACCGTCGTGATCGGCGGGCCGGCGTCGCAGATCCGCGACTACGTCGCCTTCGAGAACCTGGACCGCATCGCCGGGCGCCTCAACGTCCCGAGCCACTAGTTGCCGTGGCTCAGAAGGCGCGCGTTGATGGCGACGATGACGGTCGAGGCCGACATGAGCACGGCGCCGACGGCGGGTGAGAGCACGATCCCGGCGTTGTAGAGCACGCCGGCGGCCAGCGGGATCGCCACCACGTTGTAGCCCGTCGCCCACCACAGGTTCTGCACCATCTTCCGATATGTCTTCCGGGCCAGCTCGACCAGCGCCGTCACGTCGCGCGGATCGGACCGCACCAGCACGATGTCCGCCGACTCGACCGCCACATCGGTGCCCGCCCCGATGGCGATGCCGACGTCGGCCTCGACCAGCGCCGGCGCGTCGTTCACGCCGTCGCCCGTCATCGCCACCGTCAGCCCCCGCGACTTGACCTCGCGGATCTTGTTGGCTTTCTGATCGGGCAGCACTTCGGCGAAGAACTCATCCAGCTCCAGCGCCTCGGCGACCCAACGAGCCACCGCCTTCGAGTCGCCGGTCAGCATCATGACCTGAATTCCCATCTGCTTCAGGCGCCGCAGCGCCTCCCGCGACTCGGGCCGGATGATGTCGGCGAGGGCGATGGCACCTTCCACGTGGTCATCGAGCAACACGAAGACGACCGTCTTCCCCTCCTCGCTCAGCTCTTGGACCCGCCTACCGTCTACGCTCACGCCGTGCTCCTGCAGGTACCCCGGGCTCACGACCTTGACGTTCACACCGTCTACCGAACCCTCGGCGCCCTTCCCAGGAATCGCGCGAAATTCCTTGGGGCTCGAGTAGCTGATCCCCCGCTCCTCGGCCGCTCGCACCACGCCCGCGGCGATCGGGTGCTCTGACTGGCTCTCCAGCGCCGCGGCTAGCGCCAGCAGCTCAGGCTCAGCGCGGCCGTCCAGCGAGACGACGTCGGTCACGCCGAACTCGCCGAGGGTGAGCGTGCCCGTCTTATCGAAGACGATGGCGTCCAGCTCCCGGGCCCGCTCGAACGCCGTCCGGTCGCGGATGAGCAGACCCTGGCCAGCGGAGAGGGCGGTGGAGACGGCGACGACGAGGGGGATCGCCAGCCCGAGGGCGTGGGGACAGGTGATCACCATCACGGTGACCATGCGGCCGAGGGCGAAGTTGAAGTTCTGGCCCAGCAGCAGCCAGGCGGCCAGCGTGCCGCTGCCCACCGTCACCGCGATGATCGTCAGCCAGAGCGCCGCCCGGTTCGCCAGATCCTGGGTTCGCGAGCGGGTCTCCTGGGCGCGGCGCACCATCTCGACCACCTGCGACAGGTACGTGTC
>CAYGCC010000136.1:0-18372 GCA_964348165.1 uncultured Gemmatimonadota bacterium
GCGACTCGCTCCACCTCACGCCAGACCCTCAGCAGGTTGCCGCCCCAGAGCTTGCGGATCTCATCCTCGCTGTAACCCCGACGCACGAGCTCGAGGGTGACGTTGAAGGTCTCGCTGGCGTCCCTCCAGCCGTCAACACCGCCGCCTCCATCGAAATCCGAGCTGATGCCCACGTGATCGATGCCGATGAGCTGGACCGCGTGATCGACGTGGTCGACGAAGTCGGCCACGGTGGGCGCAGGCCACGTCTCGTCCAGCTCGGCGCGTCGCCGCCGGTACTCACTCCGCTGCTCTGGCGACATCGCCTGAAACGATCGGTAACTGGTTGCCCCCATCTCTTCCCGCAACGCCCGCAGCGCCTGGACCTTCTCGGGTGGATCTTCGCGGACGAAGCTTCCGAGCGCCACCACCTGGATGACGCCTCCGTTCGCTTGCAACACACGCAGCTGCTCGTCGTCCATGTTGCGAGGCACATCGGCCAGAGCCCGCGCTGAGGAATGGGAGGCGATCACGGGGGCCCGTGACAACTTCGCAGCGTCGAGCATCGCCTGCTTCGAGATATGCGAGACATCGACCATGATGCCCAGGCGATTCATCTCTTCGATCACCTGCGCCCCAAACTCGCTGACGCCGCCGTGCTCCGCCTCGACATCGCCCAGCTCCGGGCGCGGCTGCGCGGAATCGGTGATGTCGTTGTGGCCGTTGTGAGCCAGCGTCATGTAGCGGGCTCCGAGCTCGTGGTAGCGCTTCAGCAGGCTCAGGTCTTTTCCGATAACGAACCCGTTCTCGATGCCGATGCAGGCGACGAGCTTGCCCGTCTGCTGGATTCGCTCGACATCGTCGGCGCTCAACGCGAGCCCGATCTTGTCAGGGTAAAGCGAGTCGGTCATCCGGTGGATGGCGGCGAACTTGGCCAGCGCCTGTTCCCGGGCCCGCTCGTAGTTTTCCGGCGTCCGGCGTGCCTGGGGTACGTAGACGATGAAAAAGCCGGCATCCAGGCCGCCCTCGATCATCTTCGGGATGTCCACCTGTCGGTCGCCACGCACACCCGGATCCACGTTCTCTGTGGCGAAATCGAACGGTATGTCGTCGTGAGTGTCGATAGTGATCGTCCGCTCGTGAATCGCTCGAGCCCTGACGTTCAAATCTGCGGCGTCGCTATCTCCGCCATTATCGCCGCGGGACAAGCAGCCGTGCTGGAGGGCCAGCATCAGACAGAGACACAGAGCGGTGAGCCACTTTCGAAGCATCGTTATCTCCCCTATCGAACAAGCTGTTGAGCCGCGTGCGGCCGTACCCGGACGGACGGGCTTCCGCCTGGAGATACACGGCCGAGCCGCACTTCGAGCGTAAACTAGCTGCCGCCCGCCAGCAGGTCCTGGAACCGCGTGTGCGCCCGCAGCGCGTCCCAGGTAGGATCGACTCGGAGCCAGGCGGAGGAAAGAGGGCCCTGCGCCGACAGGAGCGTGGCGAGTTGATCGATGGCGGCCTCGTACTCGCCGGTCATCACGTAGATGTGCGCGAGGTTGTCGGCAAGCGCCGCGCCCGTGTAGGCGTCCTCGGCGATCGGCAGCAGCTCGACGGCCCGCCTGCCTTCACGCTTCGCCTCCTCTTGCCGACCGAGTCCGGCGTAGGCCAGTCCGAGTTGGGCATGCCGGCGGGCATCGGTAGGGCGCGCCACAACCTCCGGCTCGAGGAAGGCCCGGGCCGAGTCGAAAAAGGCCCGCCCCTCCGCTGGCCGGTCAGCACGCTTGAGCAAAGTTGCCTGGGCCAGAAAATAGGCGGCGGTGTCGTCGCCGAACGATTCCGGAATTACGCGGTCCAGTGAGCGATCAACATCGTCTTGGGGAAAGCCGACGAGCGTTCTGAAGCTGCCCCAGTAGACGTTGGCGTGCGCCTCGGCGATCTTCTTGCGGGCCAGCTCGAAGCCCGGATCCAGCTCGATGGCCCGCTCGAACATCTCCAGCGCCTGTTGGGAACCGGCTTGGGACGTGCTCGACCGCAGGATGTCGTTGCCCAGCAAATAGTAGCTGTAAGCCTCGGGGTTCCGCGTGGGCTCGCTCTTCAGCGCCAAGCGGTCCGGCTCGACGAGCGTGAGCCCCAGGGCGCCGACGACCCTCTCGGCGATATCCGATTGCACCTGGAACACGCTGGCGATCGGCTCCTCATAGATCTGCGCCCAGACATGCGTGGCGTCTGCCGCTTTGATCAGCTGGGGCGTCACCCGTACACGGCTCGGTCCGTCAGGTACATTCTCCCAGCGCACTGTGCCTTCGAGCACGTAATCGACGCCCAGCTCCGCTCCGATTTCGGCCACAGTCTTTTCGGCGTCCTTATACTGAATGGCCGTGGTGCGAGCGATCACACCCAAGCCCTGCACGCTCGCCAGCCGAGCCGTGATCTCCTCCGTGATGCCGTCGGCGAAGTACTCGTTGGCCGGGGAACCGAGATTCACGAACGGGAGCACGACAAGCAACTTGCGCACATCAGCTCCCTCCGCTCCCGCCGGCTTGACGCTCCACCACCCGGGAAGCCGCGGCAGGATGTACCAGCCAGTAGCGATGGTCAGCACGCTGACCAGGGCGACGGCGATCAGGGCGGGCCCACGTCCCAAGCGGTGGTGAGCCGTCGACTCATCGGCGAGTGGCTCCGTGCGCACCACTCCGTGGCGTGTGAGATCGTAGGCCCAGCCGAGGACGAGGGCGACGGGGAAGCCCAGGAGGGCCAGCGCCACTATGAAGGTGATGCTCCAATCGGGGAGCTTGAGGGCGGGGAAGGCGATGTCGGCGACCTGGAGGATGCCGAAGGAGACCACGGCGTAGACCGCGGCGACGCGAAAAACGCGCCGCCGCTTCAGCTCCGCCACGAATGCACGAAGCCTGGAACCGCTATCGCTCATTGACAGATATGCTCGGGCCAGCCGCTTGCCGGCTTGCGGTCACCTCACTCGCGCGCGTTGCAAGTTTAACGCGCGGCGCCGGAAGGGCAAGCACGCCCCTCCCTGAGAGTTAGAGTGCCAACGCGACCAAAGCGTTGTAAGAGGGCGCCCTTGCGCCCGGCCCGGCGAGGGGTTCTGTGACGTGCGTTCCGGAAGGCACGCTGCTCCCGTTGCGGGAAGCCGATATCATTCCTTTCCGAACAGGGTCCGCTCGTAGGGCTCTTTTCCGAACGCGCGCGAGAGCGGGCCTGAATCGGTTCCGGCATCCGTCGCCGCGAGACCCACACACGTGGGAAGCTGCTGTCGAGGGATGTCGAGCTGGCAGCTCACGTAGCGATTCGACAGCTCGCCCTTCCAGCTCTGCGCATCCGTCGCGACGGTCATTCGAATCGGCAGATCGGTGGGCTTGTAGCTCACGCTGTCGAGTTCTTGCACATCTCGAGCATAGCGGCTGTAAATGGAGACGAACCAGTTTTGGGCCGCCTTGAGCTCCCGGAGCGACTCGGAGAATCGTTTCCGGTCCTGGTCGAATCTCGCCGCCTCGACGTCGAACATGTCGTCGAAGGGGTTCTCGAAAAGAAGGAATCGCCACTCATCATCCTGCGGCTCGAAGTAGGCCGCCGACAATTCAGCGGTCCTGTCCTCTCGATCCACGACCCGAAACTTGACCTGCCGCCCATTGCGCGTCTTCTCGATATCCTCGATCACGACACGCGTGCTGTCCGTGCAGCCGTACGGCCAACCGCCGCAAAACCGCTCGCGAATCTGCAGCGCCGCCTCGTCTTTATCGAAGCTGTCGCAGGCGACCAGTAGCGATAGGCCGATCAGGAAGGGCCAAAATCTCCCGCTCCGAGGCATGGTTCGCTCCGTGCTTTGATGGTTACTGGGTCTTGGGACCAACAGCGGCCGGCGGTCAAACGGGGAAGCGCCCCTAATCTAGGAAGGAAATCGCCTGGGGACAACTACGGGCCGACGACCGCCCGTCGGGCACCGCCTACCAGCGTCCGCGCTCGCGACGCTCCGGCGGCTGCAGCGTCAACCGTACCTCGGGCACCCGCTTGCGGGTCGGCTTCTCCGACGCGCCGGACTCCAGCTTGCGCGCGCCGTCTCCGCCAGACGCTCCGTCGTGGAAGCTGTCACGGACCCGCTCTTCCGCCTGTTCCATCGCCTGACGCAGCGACGCGATTTCTTGCTCGCCGCGCTCGACGATCTCGATCGAGCCTTCGGGGGTTCGGGTCACCGAGATGAGCTGGATAGGGTAGGTCAGGCCGGCCACGCTGTTGCGGATCGCCTGATGCACGGTCCAGTAAGCGGCCAGCTCGCCAGTGGCCAGCGTCGGCGGGTCGTTCCCAATCAGCACTCGTCGCAAGAAGGCCAGGAACGGCTCGGCCGCGGATCGCGCCGAGCCGACCGCCGCACACCGCAATTCGTCGGTGATCTCGGTCAGAGTGCACTCCGGATCGAAGGCGTACAGGCGAAGCGTCCTATGCAGCGGAATGGCGAGAATGGAATGGCTGAGAAGGTAGTCGTTCGAGCTGATGCCTAGTCCTGGTAACCCCTGAAGCGTCCCGTGAATGGCGAAAGTGCGCTGGATCGGTGCCGCCAGGGCCTCGCGGATCTTCGCCCGCAGAACGTCTTCGGCTGAATCGCGACGGTCCGGCCCGACCAGACAGCGTTCCAACGAGAGCGCCATCTCCTGCGCCAACCCATCGTGACCCGCCACACCAAGCACGGCCTGTCCGGCGACGACCCGAAGTCGTTTCGCCTGTTGCCGAGCGGCTGGCAGCCCGTCAGCCGAGGGCAACGAGGCGGGTCCGCTGGCGGCGATGACGACGCCGTCGGCGCACCGGATGCCGACGATGAGTGACACGATCAGCTCCTGGAGATGCGTCCCCGCCCGATCGCGGAAGAGACTGTTTTTCTGGGCATTTCGCCGATCTCCTGCGGGAGAGGACAAAAGAATACGGCCCGCCGGAGAGCGGCCGTTCAGGGGGAGGCAGTTTCAAGCTACTACATCGACGGCCCAATTACAAGCGACGCAAGAACCTACGCCGAAGGCGCCCTCTCCGACGTCGTTTCGGACAACGCCGCCCCCCTGCTACCCGCACCCTTGCACCCCTCGCCACAAGCCGACACATTTGGCGTCACGCTCCGTGCCCCCGCCCCACCGACAGCGTCATGCGAGATCTCGAGACACTACAACAGCGACTGGCCCAGGAAGAGGCGACCCTCGCGGCCACCCACGAAGAGATCGAGGCCGCTCTGGGCCAGATCGAGGCGCTGAACCAGCAAATAGAGGCCACCCAGCGCCAGATCGAGGCGCTTCAGGATCGCACCCAAACGATCGAGAAGCGGATCGCGCTACTCCGCGAGTACATCGCCATGGTCGAAGCGGGGGAGGAACCGCTGGAACCGGTGGCAGCGATGGAGCCGGACGAGCCGGTCGCCGAAAGCGACGCCGTCGCGGTTGAGGAGGTGGAGGCGGACGAATCGGCCCTAGAGGAGGAGCCCGGCGATGATGAACTGCAGATTACGCCGGCCGAGGAAGTGGTGGAGGCGGCCGATCTCGGTGACATCGATTTGACCCCGCCGATCTCGGCCTTCAGCGCCAAGGGAGCGCGGGCGCGCCGCGGGCCGCTTACCTTCGACGACATCGACGATGACACGCTCGCCCACGAAGTGTTGCCACGGGCGCAAACCTTCGAGGAGGAGCTGCTCCTCTTGATGGCTCACCACCGCAAGGCCATCAAGCCCAAGGACATCAATCGCGCCTTTCGCCGCCTCGATCACACACCTAAGTTCACCGCCTCGGAAAAGGCCATCACCTCCCAGGTCGCACAGGAGTATCTCGAATGGATGGCCAACGGCCGAATCGCGTTGACCCGCGAAGGCCGCGAGGAGGCGCAGCGACTGCTCGACCAGTTGACCGATTGAGCCCACGCTCCTGACAGTAGCGGCGGTGCGTCGCACGACCAGGCAGCGACGGGGCCGTCGTCACGTCGGTGGCTATTCTGTGTCGCAACCACACTGAAAGAGGAGGACCAACATGGCGGACAGCGTCTATAAGGTCATTCAACTCGTGGGCACCAGCACCAAGGGCTGGGAGGAAGCGGCCAAGAACGCCGTCAACAAGGCCGGCGAAAGCCTGAAGAACCTGCGCATCGCCGAGGTGGAGAGGTTGGACATGACGGTGGAGGAGGGCAGCGTCGTACGCTATCGGGCCAGACTGAGACTGTCGTTCAAAGTCGAAGGCTGATGCCGCAGCGTACAGATCTGCGGCCTTAAACACCGAGGGGCGGCACGCTGCCGCCCCTCGATCCGGGTGGGTGGAGAATCAGCCCGCCGGTCGTCGGTAGCGCTCGAGCCACTGCAACCCGTAGTCATCGCTCCGCACCGCGAACAACACGCCGCGCCCAAACCCGACCAGCTCCCGGCCCTGGGGCAGGTTGATTCTGTACTTCAACTTCGCGTCGCCGTCGTACACGTCGAACAGCGGCGCCTCGCCCGCCGCGACATGGCGCTGGACCCAGATCGCGCCCTCGGGCGTCACCCATACGCCGTCGGCGACGAACGCGGGTTTGTGCTCCGGCCATTCGAAGCGATCCACGTCGCCTGGGCCGCCGCCACCTCCCCGGCCCAAGCTCACCCGTCGGTCCCCGTTCTCGATCGTCACCCCGATACGCAGCCCATTGCCGAGTCCTTCCAGCCATTGCTCCTTGTCAGCGCGACGGATCCTCACCGGCTCGAATTCGACCCGCTCGCCCCGCGTGACCTGGCCGTCGGGGCCGATCCACTCGACGTGATAGCCGGCGGAGCGTGCGGCGGCCACACGCCCGTCGCTGGCCACGGCCCACGCGTCCTCGGGGCTCAGCGGCACCGGGCTCAGGCTGACACTCCGCTCCCCGGGCCCGCCCGCGGTCGTCCGCTTCATCGCCGGCAGCTTCACCTTCGTCACCGTGTCCATCGCCTGACTATGCCGGTCCCAGCGCACCACCGCCGCGGAATCAGGGAAACCGCGGCCGGGCCCGCCGATCGGCTGAAAGTAGAGCCGACCCTGCGCGTCCACGCCCTGCGGCAGCACGAGCATCAGGCCGCCCCCGGGGCCCGGCTCGCCCTGGGCGATTGGCATCGTCTCGCCGAAGCTACCGTCCGGCCCGATCACCGTCAGCCGCGCGTTTCCCAGATCGACCAGCAGCGTCGAGTCGCCGGGAAGGGCGAACAACCCGTCGGGCTGGCGATACTCGGCGGGACCCTGGCCAACACCGCCCAGGGTATCGGCCGTTCCCGCGGCCAGGTCGGCCACCAAAAGCACCTGGCCAAGTGGGTCGGCCACCATCAACCGGCCGTCGGATAGCTCGCGAACGCCCTGGACTAGGGCAAAGGCTTCGGGGAACGTGGCATCCGGTCCAGTCAGTTCTCGCACCGGCACTTGAGCCGAAACCAATGCCGGCGAAAGCGTCCACAGCATAGCGATCCAGTTTAGCGCCGCGCCGCGCTTGACTCCCAGCATTCTGTGTCCACCTCGTTTGGCGGAGTGATCCAACGTTTCACCCTAGGGTAGATGCGCCAGTCGCGCCCACCGTCGCAGCCCCGAGCGCTGCACCCAGCGTCCCCGTCTGGACTCGCCCTAGTCTGTTCCGGTCGCGAAGCGGTCCGGCCGATAAGGAGACCAGTCAAGCTCGCTTTCACCCGTAAGCGCCAGGTCGGCGACCACCGTAGCGGCGAGCGGAGAGATGAGGATGCCGTCGCGCCCGTAGCCCGTGGCGTACAGCAGTCCTTCGAGCTCCGGATCGGGTCCGATTACCGGTCGCGAATCGGCGCTCATCGGACGCAAGCCCGCCCAGCGCTCCCGCGGCTTGAGGCCCGCAAGCGCCGGCACGATCTGCGCCAGCGATCGCTGTATCGTCTGCAGGCCGCTCTCGTCGAGCGACTGATCGAACCCGACGTCGTCCATCGTGCTGCCGGCCAGCGCGGAGCCATCCCAGCGGGGAACAAGGTAGCGGCCGGCATGCGTGGCGACGACACGAGCCAGACCGAGTTCCTTTGCCGGGAGTCGCAGCAGCTGGCCCCGCACCGGACGCACCGGCAGCGCCCGCGGCAGCCCACCGATCCTGCCGCTCCAGGCGCCCGCCGCCAGCACCACCCGCTCCGCTTCCAGCTTCCGACCATCTTGCAACGCCACGCCTGTGACACGTTGCGCGCGGGACTCGACGCTCGCCACGCCGTTGCCACGGATCAGCCGGATGTCCGTATGGGAGATGGCGTCGCCCAGCGCCAGCGCCAGAAGCTGCGTGTCGAGCTGGCCCTCGTCGGGTAACCAGGTGTACGACCACACCTCGCCGCTCAAACCCGCCACGAGCCGCTGCGCCTCGGACGGCTCCAGCACCTCTGCCCGCAGACCGGCCTCGCGCTGCCAGCTCGTCGCTGTCGCGGCGGCCTCGTGCTCCTCCCTCGAAACGTTGGCGACGAGCATACCGTCCCAGCGGACATGCAGGTCGTGTCCCGACAGCTCTTGTAGCTTCGCCACGTACGTCGGATAGAACGTCCGACTCTCGACAAACAGCCGGAACAACGGCGAATCGGAGCTCGACTCGTACTGCGCCGCCAGCAACCCCGCCGCCGCCCCGGTCGCCCCGCCTCCAGGCCGCCCCGAATCGACCAGCGAGACGGTGGCGCCCCGCCGCGTTAGCTCCCAAGCCACGGTGAAGCCGGCGATTCCAGCGCCAACGACGACGATCTCTAACATCTCTTCCCTGCGTTACCTGAGCTCGCCCGCCCCGCCCACACTTGGCGCCCTCTGCCTTCCCAGCTGCAAAATCGCCCTTCGCCCCGGGGGGATCAATCCGGCCCCAGGCCAGCCAGTGACCTTCGGGGCCACTGGCTCGTCTAGACAAAGCAGGGGCTGAAAGCCCCTCAGCCTAGAGAGATCGGGGAAATCCCGAACGAGAGCCGGCCGGCGGGCCGGCTCTTCGCTTTTGTGGGTTAGATCACGGCTTTCGGTGACCCGGATCGGCCCTCGCTCGTCTATACGGTAGTAGTCAACGCGGCGGTGGCACCCAGCCGCGAGAGCCCGCCACCGACAACACCATGGCCCGCAGCAAGCCGATGAGGCACGAAAGCTCTCGCACCCAGCAGGTTCGCCAAACCGGGCGCTGGGCAACCGGCCCGGACCTCAATGCGCCGGTTCAAGCGACTCCCATACGGATCGACGAGTACGGGATGATCATGGGCAAAGCGGGCGAGTGGCTTCCGGACTTCGACGACCTGTTCGATCTGGAGGACGAATTCTAGACCCACCTGAGCCCACGAGCCCCCTCGCAGTTTCCCACCGATCAACTCAGCGTCACCCCCTGCTTCTCGCGCTATAAGGTCACACTGACCATCTTGTGTCGCGATGGCCACGCGACCCCCAACGGCTGCCCGTCCTCGGGTCGCCCTCTTCGTTACCTGCATGGTCGACACTTTCTACCCCCAGGTCGGCCTGGCGGCGGCAATGCTTCTCGAACAGCACGGCGCCGATGTGACGTTTCCTTCCCGGCAAACGTGCTGCGGGCAACCGGCGTTCAACGCTGGACACCGTGACCAGGCTTTGAAGACGGCCCGGCGCTTCTTGGACGCGTTCGGGCCGCTGGTCGAGAGCCGAGAGGTCGATGCCATCGTCGCTCCCAGTGGCAGCTGCGTCGCGATGGTCAAGCACTACTTCTCCGTCCTGTTCGACGGGGCAAGCGAGCGTGTGAAGCGTCGCGCGGCCGCGGTGAGCGGTGTGTGTTACGAGCTGACGCAGTACATGGTTGACGTACTGGGCGTGAGCGAAGTCGCAGCCAGGTTCGAGGGCATTCTCAGCTATCACGCGTGCTGCCATCTACTTCGAGAGCTCGGCGTCGACGCGCAACCGCGCCGTTTGTTGTCGAGCCTGGAAGGCGCGCGGCTGGTCGAGCTGGCCGGCGCCGAGGAGTGCTGCGGATTCGGCGGTCTGTTTGCGCTGAAAAACTCTGAGATCAGCGTGGCGATGGGCCGGCGCAAGGTTCAGAACGTCGCCGCCAGCGGTGCGGAAGCCGTCGCGCTCTGCGATGTCAGTTGCATGACGCAGCTGAACGGCCTGCTCGGGCGTGAAGGTATTGCCTGTCGCGCCGTGCACATCGCCGAGCTACTCACCGCGCGCCACGAGGCGGGAGACCGGCGGGAGAGGCCGTCCGATGCCCGTTGACGTCCGCGCTCCCTACGGGACCCGGGTGCGGCAAGCGCTCGCCGATCCGGCGCTACGCACGGCGCTCGACCGCGCCACAGATCATCTCATTTCGCGGCGCGATCGAGCCTGGAGAGAAATCGACGGGCCGCGCCTCCGGGACGCGGTTCGGGCAGTCCGCGAGTTCGCCGTCGCGAACATGCCGTCGCTGATCGAGGAACTGGAGCGCAATCTCATCGCCAACGGCTGCCAGGTTCACTGGGCCCGAGACGCGGCCGAAGCGCGGGCAGCGGTGCTCGAACTGGCCCGGCGGCGCCGGGTCCGGCGCGTCGTCAAGTCTAAGTCGATGGTCAGCGAGGAAATCCGCCTGAACGAGGCGCTCGCCGGTGCCGGGGTCCGCGTCGTCGAGACCGATCTCGGTGAGTACATCGTGCAGCTGGCCGGCGAACCACCCAGCCATATCCTCGCGCCGGTCATTCATAAGCGTGTCGAGGACATCAGCGACCTGTTTCAGCGGAAGCTCGGAACGCCACCGACGCGCCAGCCCGAGGAGCTCTGCGCCGCTGCGCGCCAGACGCTGCGGGACGAGTTCATCGACGCCGACATGGGCATAAGCGGTTGCAACTTCGCCATCGCCGAGACGGGCACCGTCTGTCTCGTCACCAACGAGGGCAATGGGCGAATGGTGACCAGCCTGCCGCCGATTCACGTCGCCATCGCCGGGATCGAGAAGGTGGTGCGCTCGCCCGAGGACGCACTCCTGCTGTGGCAAGCGGCCTCGCGCTCGGCGACCGGTCAGGCCGTCTCGGTCTACATGTCGATGAGCAGTGGGCCGCGCCGTCCCGGACAACCCGACGGGCCGGAGGAGATGCACGTCATCCTTCTGGACAACGGCCGCACCCGCATCCTCGAGCGCGGATACGAGGAGGCCCTCCTCTGCATCCGCTGCGGCGCCTGTCTCAACGCGTGCCCCGTCTACCGTGAGATCGGCGGCCACGCCTACGGCGACACACCTTATAACGGACCCATCGGCGCCGTCATCACGCCGCTGCTCGCCGACGACTCGAAGCGGGCGCGCGAGCTGCCGTTCGCCAGCTCGCTTTGTGGCGCGTGCCGGGAGGTCTGCCCGGCGAAGATCGATCTGCCGAGACTGTTGCTCGACATGAGAAGCGACCTGGTTCGCGGCGGCGCCGCCCCGCGGCTCGAACGGGCGGCGCTGCGGGCCTACGCCGCGGCGACCGGCAGCAGCCGTCGTTTCGGGTGGGCGATTCGGGGCGCCCGCTGGTTCGCGCGGAGGTTGGCCCGCGGCGGCGCGGCGATCTCGAGACTTCCTCCGCCGCTCAACACCTGGACGCGGAGTCGCGACTTTCCCAAACCCGCAGCGCGCAGCTTCCGCGAAATTTGGCGGCGTGAGGCAGAGGGGACGGGTGAAGCGCCGGAGCGAACTCATGAGTAGGGCGCGCGACGATATTCTCGGCCGCCTCCGCACAGCGCTCGAGCGCAGAGAGGATCGGTTTCCGTGGAGTGAGGCGCCGCGACCGGCCGCGCTGATGAGGGTGACCGAGGCGCGCGGGGATCGTCTCGAGCTCGCGGCCCGTTTCGGCGAAAGCCTGCTCGTGGTCTCCGGCAGTTGCGAAATCGTCGATCAGGCAACCGAGGTGGCTGGGCGCGCCGCCGAACGCATCAGGGCGTGGAACGCCGAGGACGGGCCAGGCGACGACCCTGGGAGCGGCCGGCGCAACATCGAGGTGCTGAGCTGGGCGCCCGATGAGCTGACGCCACCCGAGCTTGGGCCGCGGCTCGAGCGGGCGGGAATCAGGCTGGTGGTCCCCGAAGATCTGCACGACCGCAACGGCCGATATCAGGCGGCGGCGCTCCGCGTCGGCCTCACGGGTGTGGACGCCGCGATCGCCAGCACGGGCAGCGCGGTAATGGCGGCTGGGCCCGGCAGAAGTCGAGCCGCCAGCCTGCTACCGACCCATCATCTGATGATCGTGCCTTCCAGCCGAATCTATCCGACGGTGGAGGACTGGTTCGCCGAGTTAAGGCGTGGTGGGCATCATGACGAGTGGCTGCGGCGGACAGGCCAGATCGTCTTGATCAGCGGACCCAGCAAGTCGGCGGATATCGAGCTCAACCTGACGCTGGGCGTTCACGGGCCGAGGGTGGTCCACGCCATCGTCTACGATGATGTCGAGCGGTAGGCCGCGCAGCCGACCGTTCTCCACCCGTAAGACTCAGGGTTGCTGATGCCCCTCGGCCTTCAAGCGGCCGTGGCGGTGGCGCCGATCCTCCTGGCGGGACTGCTGCTGGTTGGCTTCCGCATCGCGGCCCGTTGGGCGATGCCGCTGGTTTACGTCGCGGCGGTGGCGCTGGCCTGGGGAGTGTGGCGGATGGATGCCCGCGGCGCCGCGCGCCGCCGTTTCCTCTTGCCCGAGGACACCTGGGATTTCCCTCCGGCCGCTCGCTGGCCCGTCGATTGGCTGGGCTTTGACGCGGACACGCTGGAGCTGCCCGGCGGTGATGGTCAGATGAACACGGGCCGCGCCTGGGCGCCCTACGCCCTCCTGGCCGTGTTACTGGTGATCAGCCGACTGCCACAGCTCCCGGTGGGCGACATCCTGCGGTCCGTGCGCGTCCGCTGGGTGGATATCTTCTCCACCGGAATCGCCGGCGCCAGCACGCCCCTTTACTTGCCGGCGACGATGCTGGTGATCTCGGTATTGGTGACATGGGTTCTGCATCGGATGACCGCCCAGCAGATCGCTGGGGCGCTGCGCGATTCGACCCGCGTGCTGCTCGGCGCCGGGTTCGTCTTGCTTTTCACCGTGCCGATGGTCCGCGTCTACATCAACTCCGGAGCGAACGATTTCGCGCTCGCCGGCGGCGGCCACCTCCCCTCGATGCCGATCGCGATGGCAAGCTGGGTCGCCGAGAACGTCGGTGAGATTTGGCCCCTGTTCGCCCCGGCCGTCGGCGCGCTCGGCGCGTTCATCGCCGGCAGCAACACGGTCAGCAACCTGATGTTCAGCCTGTTTCAACACGGCGTCGCCACCCAGCTGGCGATCAGCGCCGCCCTGGTGGTGGCGCTGCAAGCGGTCGGCGCCGCCGCCGGCAACATGATCGCCATCCATAACGTCGTCGCGGCGTCGGCCACGGTGGGGCTGCTGGACCGGGAAGGCAGCACGTTGCGCAAGACGATCCTGCCGACGCTTTACTACCTGCTGGTCGTGGGCGCCCTTGGACTGGTCGCCGTCTTCATCCTCGGGGTGTCGGACCCGCTGAGCGGGGCTCGATAGACCCGCAGCGGTCAGTGGGAGGTGGGCCCGGGAGTCACGCGAAGGGGCCGGCGCTGGAGGTCCCGCCAGAGCGTGGCAACGGCGACCAGACCCGAGGCCAGCAGGGTTGGCAACCCCGCTCTGGGTGATCCGCTGCTACTGGCCGCCAACACCAGCGTGAAGAATGCCGTCAGCCCCGCCAGCGCTTGACGATCCTCGCTCTGGTCGCGGCGTTGCGTCAAGCGTCGCCCGTAGACCTCGAGCGCTACCTGCTCATGGACCGCTCCACCGTCAGCCGCAACGTGAAGCGAATGTGCGACCAGGGCTGGTTGGCGACGGCCCCGGCGCCCGACGCGCGCCGCCACTTCATCGAAGCGACGGACAAGGGCCGCGAGCTGCTCCGGCGAGCCCTACGCGACTGGAGGGAGGCGCAGCGGCGGGCCCGCGAGCTGCTGGGCGACGAGGCCTTCGACGCCATCATCGGCGCCGCGAATTCGCTGCCGATGCCACCAGGCGAGGGCGGCCCCTGCGGACGGTGACGCTCGGGGCGAGCCGCGCCGCCGGGCACGTGCAAGAAAAGCGTAGGATCAGTACCTTATTGCCTGACCACCCAGCCGACGGATGGTGCGGTCTCTGGGGGTGAACCGCGGTGGACATTCGCACGAAACTCGTTTTCACACTAGTGATGGTGTCTCTGGCGAGCATGTTCGCGCTGGGCGCCGTGGCCTACAACGAGGCCCGCGGTCTTCTGGAGGCAAACACGATTCGTCAGCTGGAAGCGCTGGCCGAGACCAAGGAGGACGATCTCGAGAAGGTCATTCAGGGCTGGGAAGATCGCGTACACCTGATCACCAGCCGCACCCAGCTCAGGATGAGCCTGGCCGAATACAGCACGTCGCTCGGTACCGTGCACCAGAGCCGAATTCAGAACATCCTGACCGACGCCGTGGAGTCCGTTCACACCATTCAGCTTCTGACAGTCTACGACGTGACTGGGCGGCCCGTAGCCACGACGGCCAGCGAGGGGGCAAGCGGGCTCCCCGACCTGGAGCGGGCACGGCTACCCGAGGGGACGGAGGACCCCTTGTACGAGGGCGTGACGCTGGACGAGCGGGACAGCCTGTCGGTTGGTTTCGTAGCGCCGTTGAGTTTGAAGGGCGAACGGATTGGCGCGCTCCATGTTGTGTTTGGCGCCGAGGATCTGGTCGACGTCACCCAGAACTTCACGGGGCTCGGACAAACAGGCGAGACGCTGGTCGTGCTGCGAGATCAGGCGGGTGTGCCATTCATCGTGCACCCTGTCCGTCACCCCGACGTCGAGCCGGGTTATCTGATCCCCGAGCGACCGAACAACCCGGCGAATCTGGCGATCCAGGGCATCGAGTCGGTCTTTTCGGAGGGCGTGATCGACTATCGGGGCCGGCCGGTCTGGGCGGCGACCCGCTACATGCCCGAGGGTGGCCTCGGTCTTGTGGTGAAGTTCGACACCGCGGAAGAACTGCAACCGATCATAGAGCTGCGGAGTCGTTTGATCCGGGTCGGGTTGTCGCTGTCAGCCTTTGCCATCCTGCTGGGGACCCTGCTGGGGATTCGCTTCGCCAAACCGATCCAGGAACTCGCCGATGTGGCCGATCGTATCCGCAAAGGTGACCTGGATGCTCGGGCCCAGCCTCGGTCTCAGGACGAGATCGGCCTCCTCGCCCGTACCTTCAACGAGATGGCGGAGGAGCTGGAGGATAGGATCACCGGCGTCGGCGAGAAAAGCGGCGGCCCGGCCAAGGGTGGGCCCGAATCGCCGGAACGGACCAAAGCGTGAGCTTCACGCTGATCCAGCTGTCCGGCGGCATCATCTGGATGCTGATGGCCGGGGACTTGCTGGTGCGGGGCGCGGTCGCCTTGGCGCGCCGGGCCCGCGTCCCTCCTCTCCTGGTGGCGCTCACGATCGTCGCGTTCGGAACTTCGCTGCCTGAACTCGTTGTCAGCGTTCAGGCGGTCCTCGCAGGGTATCCCAACATCGCCCTCGGCAACGTGGTCGGCAGCAACATCGCCAACGTCCTCCTCGTTGCAGGCGCGCCTGCCATCATTTTCCCCCTCGCTTGCCGGCGCGGCACGACTCAGCGCGACAGCACGATCATGGCGATCATCAGCGTCGGTTTCGTTCTGCTCTGCCTGACCGGCGAGCTGCACCGCGAAGCGGGGGCCCTGCTGCTGACGGGATTCGCCGTGTTGTCCGCGCTCACGGCGCGCCAGGCCGCCCAAGCGCACGAGGAGGCGGACCGCGCCGCGGTGATGGAAGCCGTGCTGGGGCTGCCCTGGACGGCGTGGATGATCGGGCTCTTCATCGTCGCCGGGGCGGTCGGCCTACCGATCGGAGCCAAGCTTCTGATCGAGGCGGCGGTGGACGTCGCAGGACGCCTCGGTGTTGCCGACACGGTGGTCGGGTTGACGATCGTGGCCGTGGGCACCTCGCTGCCCGAGCTCGCCACGACTCTTGTCGCGGCCACGAAACGGCACACCCAGGTGGCCGTCGGCACCGTGATCGGGAGCAACATCTTCAACCTTCTGGCGATCACGGGTATCGCCGCCCTCATAACCCCGCGAGCGATCCCCGTGCCGCCTGAGTTCTTCCGACTCGACCTTCTGGTCATGCTCGCATCGGCCCTGCTGCTCACCTACTTCACTTGGCGGCACCGCTCCATCGGGAGGCTGGCGGGGATCTTCTTGGTGGTGGCCTACGTCGTGTACGTGGTGATGCTGTTTGCTCCTGACTAGCGCTGGACGTGCAACCAAGCCGGCCCAACCTGTAGAGGCACGACCTCACTGAACAAAAACGACGAAGCCAAGTTCGACCTCGCCGTCGGGAGCCGGGGCTACCTCCAGCCTGACTCGCCGTTCCGGGGCGACCTGTTGATTGATTCGGTTTACAAACCGCGATGTCAGGATGCCGAGCAACGCACCGCCCGTCACATCCGTCAACCAGTGAGCACGATCCATTACCCGGGTCGTGGCGGTCCACGCCGCCAGTGAATAGGCGACATAGGGCACCCATGGCGCCTCGGGTCCCAGCTCCTGCACAAAGCTCGCCGCCACCGCGAAGACGCGCGTCGTATGGCCGGACGGAAAAGCGTGGTAGGCGGCGTCACCGCTGAACGGTTTGAGCACGTCCGGATCCGAGGATTCGTACGGGCGTGCGCGTCCGACGGCGGTTTTCAAGAGGCGAGTGACGAAGGCGGCCACAAACAGGCTCTCCAGGCTGTGCAACCCCAACCGCCGCGCTTTCGAGTCACCCGCCGCCAACCCGTAGACCAGAGGAGCCCCCGCCACCGCCAGGGTGACTCGACCATTGCCCAGCTGGCGTCCCCCCCAGCGGGGCCACCTATTCTGATCGCCGATGTTCCGAGACAGCTCGTAGGAGGCCCACTCGTCGATGTTCTCGACCGGCTCCAACTGGGCCAGGCTCAGCGCGATCCCCAGTGCGTATCCCAAGTCCGATAGTGCGAGGGGACCGCTGACCCGTGCGGGGGTCGGTGCGTGCGGCGGCGACGCGCCGAACAAGCCCTGCGCGCACAAGTCGGTCGGTAGCCACAGCGCCAACCCGAGACAGCCAACTGCCCCGATCCATATAGAACTCGGCCTCTGGGAAAGTCTCATGCTTAGCCTTTTCTCTTGTGGGCGGTGTGAAGGAGTTGGCGCCTCGGCTAGAAGCCGGCTCTACCATGGCGCCTTTACACGGGGAGCCCGCCGGCAGCTGGAGATGTGACAGGCGCGCTCAAGCGCCAAACCGCTCGGTAGCGTCCGGAGACTATCGACGGCTTAATCGTGTAGGGTGTTGACGGCGGCGGGTAAGCGGAGGGGGTCGACGTTCCTGCCGCTTCAGCGGGCACGAGCGGTGAAGTCCAACGTGTAGTCGCCGGCTGAACCTCGCACAGCAGATGTCACGATCGTCGCTCCTTCTTTCTGCAGCACGATCATGTCTGCGATCCGGATGATGATGCTCCCGGCGTCTCGAGGGAGCGCGACCGCGTAATTGGTCTTGGATCCGGCGTTCAAGACTCTGACCCGCCGCGGCTCGACCGAGTAGCCCACTTCAGGGCTCTCTGCCTGGACGCTGACTTCGGCCTGGTCGGAAAGAGTGATCCGCACCAGACCCGAGTCCTGGAACGCCTCGAATACCAGCTCGAACCTTTCGCCGGGCAAAACCGATACGCCGGACGGCTGAGTGGCGGTCGGTCCCACACCCTCGGCGATCGTGGGCTCTGCCGACGGTTCCGCTCCCGCGAAAACTCGGGCGAACCAAGCTTTCACCGGCGAACCAGGCATCGCGGACGCCGCCGCCGCCACGACGAGGAACGCCAGCGACGCCGCCACCAGCGTCCGACGCGAGGGCTGGCGGCGGGCGCGCCGCGCCAGCCGCTGCGCATCGGCCTGAGGGACGGGATGATCCAGCAGGCCCAGCAGTTCGGCGATCTCTTTATCTTCTCGCTGGGCGGCCTCCAAAGCGCTCACGCAGGCGGCACAACTCGCCAGGTGATCACGGACGACTCGCGCTTCCGCCTGGTTCAAGTCGTCGCTCAAAAGCCGCTCGATCTTCTCTGCGTCAAGGTGCATCGCCCTGATCCTCTACAGCGCGGCGAAACGCCTCCTTGGCGCGCACCAGCAGCGTCCCCACGCTCGTCTCCTTCAGTTCCAGCGCTTCGGCGATCTCGCGGTAACTGAAGCCCGAATAGCGGAGCAGCAACATCTCGCGCTCGCGTTCGGGCAAACGGTCCAACGCGCTTCGAACTCGTTTCCGCTTACGTGCCGCTTCTAGACTCAGCATCGGCGACGGGCCGGGATCACCCATGGTGTCCCGAGCCGATTCTCCGACGAGCAAGTGGCGCCGGCGTCTCGATTTCGAGCGCGCGTTGCGGAACAGGTTCCGGGCGACCACCAGAAGCCAGGAGCGGGTGTTCGTAGGCAAAGCCCCACGA
>CAYGCC010000137.1:0-4457 GCA_964348165.1 uncultured Gemmatimonadota bacterium
GGTGCGGCGGGCTCGGCTGTGGCCTGGTCGAAGAGAGCCTGAACGGAGGCCTCCGAGTCGACCGCCGCCGTCGCCTCGTCATCGAGGGTCGCGACCGTCGCATCGGCCGGAGGCGGCTCCATCACCGCCACGGCCGTCGTCTGGCCAAAGCCTTCATTGACAACGGCGTCAGCGCTGGCGTCGGACGGCGAATGCTCGGCCGACAGCCGAGGCTCGCCGGGCTCCAGGCGCCAGGTGGGGTCGAAGGCCCACGTTTCGGCATCCTCTGCAGCCTTTCCGGTCGCAGCGATCCCCGGCGTTTGAACGCTGACCGCCAGCCGTGCGAAGTCGTGGCCGGGAACGGCGTCACCCGTTCGCGCACCCTCACCGGCGAGCTGGGCGTCGGCGCGGTCAGCGACGGATTCGCCTTCACGCGCAGCGGCGGCCCAACGGTCCAGCGGTCGGCCGCCGGGATGGCGATCACTTCGTCGAGATCGCTTGGTGGCGTCCCGGGCCGTCGCATCCGGCGACTGTTTCCGACCGTTCTTGGCGCGTATCCTGATTTTCACCGCGACAACGCCTCGTAGATCGTCCGCGCCACGGCTACTCCCAGTTGGTTCGCACTCGCGTCGTCTGGCACCCTCGGTGTGCGCGGCGCGATCTGTTTCAGCTCGCGTGATCGGCGCAGCGACGAAGGCAACGCCCTTTCCGTCAGCAACCGTTGCAGCTCTCGGCGCAGCGAGACGGCGAAGCGGACCCGACCACCGCGTGGGATTCCCTCGACCACCAGTTCGTCGATCTCCAATTCGAGGTCGATCATGTCGCCCACCCCTTGAACTCAGCATCAGTGAGCGGCTTCTCGATCTTCGCGTACTCCGTCCTCGCCGCCATCAGCAGATGGCTCATCTGCACTGGCTCGTTCTCGGATGCGGCGAGAAAAGCCGCGTTCATCGCGATGTTGCGAATATTCCCGCCCGCGATGTTCAAGCGGGCGAGCTGTTTGAAGTTGACGGAACCCAGCGGCGTTTCGGTCGGGAACACCCCTTCCCAGATCTTCTCCCGCATACGAGCATCAGGAAACGGGAAATCGACGATGAAGCGAATTCGCCGTAGAAAGGCCGAGTCGAGCGCGCTTTTCATGTTCGTCGTGAGGATGGCCAGACCGCGATAGGACTCCATGCGCTGCAGGAGATAGCTGATCTCGATATTGGCGTGGCGATCGTGGCTGTCCTTGACCTCGCTTCGCTTGCCAAACAGGGCATCCGCTTCATCAAAAAGGAGGATCGCGCCGCCAGCTTCAGGCGCATCGAAGACGCGGCGCAGATTCTTTTCGGTTTCGCCGATGTATTTGCTGACGACGGCGGAGAGATCGATGCGATAGAGATCGAGCTCGAGCTCGCCGGCGAGCACCTCCGCCGCCATGGTCTTGCCGGTACCGCTGGCCCCGGCGAACAGTGCGCTGATCCCCAGGCCGCGGCTGTATCGCGCCGCGAAGCCCCACTGGCGATACACACGCGCCCGCTCGCGAACGTGGATGCGAAGGGTCTTCAGGATCGCCTTATGGGCGGCGGGGAGTACGAGATCGTCCCAGCGGGCACTCGGCGTGATACGCTGCGCCAGGTTCTCGAGGTTCGGTCTGGCCTGAACGCGACACGCCGCCCAAAGCGCCGACCCGAGCGATTCCGGCGGCGCCCAGCGGGCCTGGGCAACGACCTGGGCGCTGGCCGTTCGGATGCGATCCGGAGTCAGGTTGAACTGATCGACGATGGCATTCAGACGCCCGTTCACTCGCTCGGCGACGGAGCCGAGCGAGGCACGCCAGATGTCGCTCTGCTCATCGGCCCCCGGCCTGAGCAGATCGAATCGCGCACTCTGGCAGCGCCTGAGCCGCAGCGGCTCGTTGCCGCTGACCACGACGGGTGCCAGCACGCCGTCGACAAACTCCGTCGCCGCCTCGAGACTCTCCCGCTCGCCGTCCTCACAGTCGAGGAGGAGGACGGACCCGGCGAGCGCCGCCTCACGCTCCCAGATGCGAGCGAGCGCCTCTCGCTCGTACGGCGAACTCGGTAGATTCGCCGCCCGCATCGCGAACAGCGGTCGCGACAAGCGCTCGCACGCCCGGGCGACCACGCCGCGGCATCCGAGCTGATCGGCACCGCACAGCTGGATGATCTGCCACGCGCCCGTCGCGGCCTCGGCCAGCGATTCGCTGATCGAATCGGCGAGCGCTTGATGGGAGACCGCCAGCGCGGACGGAATCGCCACTCTATCGACCAGGCCTCTCAGACGCTCATCGAGGTGGGGCACGCCCGTCAGATAATGAAGCACCCGCTCGTCGACGCGCAGCGGGCTCGATGTCAGCGTCTGTCCGTCGCCCATGTGAATAAGGCGCCAGCGGCGCAACGGTGACTCGGGCGATATGGCGCTCCAGTGTGCGCCGGGCAGTGCCGCGAGAGTGAGACCAAACGTTGGGAACGCATATCGTGGATTGCCCTGAGCCTCAGCGCACAGGCTGGGGACCGACGCGTCGAGCTCCATCGCGGCGCACAGCACCAGCACGTCACGCTCGAACGGCGTCAGCCCGAACGCCCCGCACACCGTATCCAGGGCAAAGGCGCCACCCGACGAGCCGATCTCGGCCTCGGCAGGCTGAGGCGGCGAAGCGAAGACCTCCGAGGGCGAGTCCGCACCCCTGCCGCGCGCAGCGTGACGACGAAGCGCGTCCCGCACGCGGGCCACCGCGGCGGCCATCGACCGCTGGTTGGCCTCGAGCCAGGCGTCGCGCGTCGTGGCTACCGCCATCAAATCGTCACCCTCGGTTGGGTGTAAACGCCACCGGCGTCCGCCTCGAGCACGGTCTCCGCTCCGTCCACCTGCACACGCAGCAAGTAATCGCCCGCCTCGACGCCCGATATGCGGAACACGATGCTGGTTCGCTGTTCATCCCCGGGGGCGGTCGGCCAGCGATCGAACTCGAAGCCGTAGGACGGGACCGGCTGGCCGAACGGCACACCCAGCCTGTTCAACAGCAACAAGACCCGCTGCTCTCTTCCCACCGGGTTGCTGAAGTTCACCGTCACAGTGCCCTCTCGTCGGCCGCCCGGCCCGGCCGTCGTGGAGATGGTGATGTCGTACCGTTCCGGCGGCCCCGGCAGTTTGTTGATGACCGGTCTAAGCACGAAGGCGGCGACGTTGGACTCGAACCCCCGATGCGGCAGCGGCGGTTCACCAAGCGGAAACCGGTGGATGACCTGGGCACCCTGTATTCCGGCGCGCAGGTCGGTCGGCAGCGTGACGATCAGCCGCGTCTCCGACTCGTCTACCGGCGTCAGCTCGCGATCGCCGACTCGCACCACGGTGATCTCACCCGACAGACGCTCACCTTCCACCACCAGGCGATGGCCCGGCAGGATCGGCTGCCCCCTCAGGACCGGCCCGTCCGCAACGCCTTGGGACGCCAGCGAAACGATGCGCGCTTGCTCGAGCAACACCGGGTAGACGAGATAGTCGCGAACTGGGAGCGGCGACTTGGTCGACCGGCGACTTTGGATAAGAACCACCGAAACGTGATAGGCCGTGCTCGTTCGATAGGCGGTGTCGAAGGTCGACCACAGCTTCGACATCTCTTCTGTATCGAGATAGAGCGGCGTGATCTTGATCTGCTCCACCTGGTCGGCGAGATCAGCGGCGGTGAGCGTGTTTAGAGGCGGCGGCAACGTCGCGCCGCTCACGGGCGACGGCGGCCCCAAAGCGGTCCGGATCGCCTGCCGGGTCAGCACCGGCGTCTCGTGCAACACCTGCGCGGCGTAACCCATGAGGATCTCAGATACGAAATCGCTGGCTCCGTACGCCGTCAGCAAATAGCGAAGGTCCAGTGCCAATGGTGGGTTCGTCATCCGCTCCCCGCGATCGTCTCGCGAGGGAAGCCCCACATTCCGCCAGCCGCTGTTGGGAAGCACCTGATAGAGAAAGAGATTCAGCTGTGATGGATCGGCGCCGTTCGTTGTTTGCCGGACGAGAGCCGGCGACATCGTGCTCACCGTCACCGGTCCGACCGCGGAAGGGACGTCGTGGTCGATGAGCGCGTTCTGGAGCAGGTCCTTAAGAACCGCGCTCACTGCCGCGATGCCGAGCGCGTTGCTCATCGTGCCTCCTCCTTCCTTCGCTCGAGATAGCGCCCGAGCGAGACGGCAGGAGAGCGCGGTCCGACCTTCGACCGTGTGGGCGCGGTCGAAGACTTGATCTCGATGCGACCGATCTTCACCCGGATCGTGGTCCCAGACCCTGCCGTGCTATCCGATTCAGCGATGGCCCGCCGCGCCGCTCCCGGCGGTGGCGCCAACGCTGTGGGCGGCGGCCGAGACGCCTGACGCGCGCTCGGCGGCTCGGGGCGACGTTCGGTCGCGGGCGTCGACTCACGGGTCGGCCGAGGAGTCACCCTCCGCAACGCCGTCTCGCGAGCGATGGGGTTGCGGGTC
>CAYGCC010000138.1:0-1662 GCA_964348165.1 uncultured Gemmatimonadota bacterium
CAACACGCGGATCTGTGATTTCCAGGGCATACGCTTCGAGCTTGCCGACTGGTGGACCCGCATCGAGGCGGGCAAGCACCTGACGTATCACGCCGCGAATCTGCGGCAGCTAGGTGAGCCGCACTCGAAGGAAGCGGCGATGGCCAAGCTCTACTGCTCGGAGCTGGCCGCCTGGGCCACGACCAAAGCTGTACAGTTTCACGGGGGCTTCGGCTACACGACCGACTATCCGGTGGAACGGCTGATGAGAGACGCCAAGATAGGGGAGATCGGAGAAGGAACCTCCGAGATCCAGAAGACAGTCATAGCCCGGCACCTCCTGGGCCCCGAAGAGACGGGGAAGGAGGTCGAGCTATGGTAAGACGATTGAGAGTGGTAAGACATGAAACGGCAAATACTTATCAACGCGGCGCCGGACGAGACGCGCGTCGCGATCCTCGAGGACGACACGTTGGTCGAGCTGATGCTCGACCGGCCCGACGCGCAGCGCATGGTGGGCGACATCTATCTCGGGCGCGTCGAGGGCGTTCTGCCCGGCATCCAGGCCGCGTTCGTCAACATCGGAACGGATAAGGCCGCCTTCCTTCACGTCTCCGACATCGCCGACGAGGATCCCGAGGCTTCGGAGGAGGAAAAGGGCGTCAAGCGCTACCCGCCCATCCAAAGCCTGATCAAGAAAGGCGAGCAGATCCTCGTACAGGTGACCAAGGAGCCCATCGGCACCAAGGGCCCGCGGGTCACCGCCCAGATCTCGCTTCCCGGTCGCAACCTGGTCTACATGCCGCGCAGCGAGCACATCGGCGTCTCACGTAAGATCGAGGACCGCGAAGAGCGAACCCGACTGCGGCGGCTGATGCGCAACATCCTGTCGCAGGGGTCGGGCGGGGTCATCGTGCGCACCGTCGGCGAGGACGCCCGGCGCAAACCACTGGAGCGCGAGCTCAAAGGCCTGCAGAAGACGTGGAAGCGGATCGAGGGCCGCGTGGCGCAAGCTCAGGCGCCCGCCCTCGTTCACGAGGAAGCCCACCTTGCCGCGGGGATCATCCGCGACCTGTTCAGCGAGAAGGTCGATTCGCTGATCGTCGACTCGCGGGAGATCTACAACGAGGTGCGTGACTACCTGGAAGCCGTCGATCCCGACTTGATGCGGCGCGTCAATCTCTACGAGGGAACCAAGCCGCTGTTCGACAAGCACGAGATCGAGGAGGAGATCCTCCGCTCGTTCGAGCGCAAGGTCGAGCTCCCGTCGGGCGGGCACGTCGTGATCGAGCCGACGGAGGGTCTGGTGTCGATCGATGTGAACACCGGACGCTATACGGGCAAGAAGGATCCGGAGAAGACGATCCTGCGCACCAACCTGGACGCGGCGCGCGAGGTCGCCCGGCAGCTGAGGCTGCGCGACATCGGCGGCATCATCGTCGTCGACTTTATCGACATGGAAGACAAAGCAAACCGCGACCGGCTGATGCAGGAACTGCGCACGCATCTGAACCGTGACCGCGCCCGCACCAAGGCGTTCCAGATCTCCGAGCTGGGCCTCGTCGAGATGACGCGCCAGCGCGTGCGGCCGAGCCTCTACGAAGCCTACCACGAGGTGCGCTCCATAAGCGAGAACGGCTCGGTTGGGGACGCGGACTTGGTGGGCCCGGTCTGCGAGAGCGG
>CAYGCC010000139.1:0-5839 GCA_964348165.1 uncultured Gemmatimonadota bacterium
GGTCCACCTACGAGCCGGACATTTGTCATGCGATCGACCGCTGCATCCTTTCCAAGGAAGCCACCGACCGCTTTGACAAGGAGTTGATCCTTACTAAAGTAAGGACATGGCCAAGGTCACCAGCAAGCTCCAGGTCACGATTCCGAAACGCCTGGCTAAGCTCTTCGGTATCGCGCCCGGCGATGAGATCGAATGGCAGGCCGCCGAGGACGCCATCCGCCTCGTTCCCCGCGACCGTCTCCCCGGCGAGTACAGCGTCGCCGAGCGGCTGAAGGTCTTCGACCAGTCGACCCAGCGACAGGCGGAGCGGCAGGAACGGCGCCCCCTTCCCGAAGCTGCCGAAGATCGCGGCTGGCGGCGCGAGGAGCTGTACGAACGTGGCCGCTCTCGTTGACACGAACATCCTCGTCTACCGCTTCGACCCACGCTTTCCGGATAAACAGCGCATCGCGACGGAGTTGTTGCGGGAGGGGATCGACGAAGACACGATCCGCGTGCCGCATCAGGCGATCCTCGAATTCGTCGCCGCTGTCACGCGGCCCCTCGATGCAGGCCCGTCGCTCCTGGCTCCCGACGAGGCGCGCCGGGAGGCGGAGGAGTTCCTCGTTCAGTTCAAGGTCCTCTACCCCACCGAGGAGGTCGTGCGCACCGCGCTTCGCGGTGCCGCCGCCTACCAGCTCGCCTGGTTCGACGCCCACCTCTGGGCCTTCGCCGAGTACTACGGTCTTGCCGAGATCATGTCTGAGGACTTCCAGCACGACCGCCTGTACGGTTCCGTGCGTGCCAGAAATCCGTTCCTCGAGGCGTGACGCCCAGGAGCGGCCGCTCCGCTCGACGCGCGGCTTGCTCCGGCGGTGGACACATTGTTGTACGAATCGTGGGCTGCCGGAATTGACACGGTCCGCTGGAAGTTGGCTGGATGGCCGGCGCCCGAGATAGTGAGCAGTGGGCCAGGCGGCACTTCAGCTTTGCTCAGCAAAGGTGACGACAACTTTCCGAGCGGCGTTCTATCGAAGGGTACGTTCAATACCAGCCAAGGTCTGACGCTGGAGTTGTTGGCAAGCTTCGAGTTCACCGGCCAGCACTGGCAGGAACTGGAGGCGGCGTTCGTGGCGCCTTCGGTTGCCCTCTTGCCCGGAGACGAGCGAGCGCCTGCTGCACAGGCGGCGCGCTGGTGGTTCAGCGGCTCAAGCGAGAGCCTGGCTGATCCCCGAACGCCTGCGTTCTGACAGCCTCGCATTGTATCTGGGCGGGCGCTCGCAGGAGACGCAGACCCTGATCGGACCCGTTTTCGTCTCACGTGGCCTGCGCCGCTGACCCCACTTCGTCTCGTGTCGGAGCGGTGGCGCCCGCTGGAGGGGCGACCAAATCACCCCCACTTTCATATGTTGACTCGCCGTTGATCTCCCCGACGAGATTGTGAGCGCCGTTCCGTTTGCGCGCAGGGGTTGCCCTGGTTATAGTCATTATAGTCATTCTGACTAGAATGGAGCAGCGAGCGGTAGACATGCCAACGAGAATCTCCATCGCCCAGGCCAAGGCCACCCTGTCGGCGCAGGTTCGCGCCGCCGAGGAGGGGGAGCCGATCTTGATCACGCGCCACGGCAAGCCCGTTGCCGCCCTGGTCCCGGCAGACGAGCTCGAGCAATACGAGCGGCTGCGAGCGGCGGGCCCGGAAGGCGGCCTGGCCAGCGTGGCCGGCGGGTGGGAGGGGTCGGATCAATTGGTGGAGCTGCTGGAACGCCACCGCCGCACGCGTGGCCGCGGCACGCCCCACAAGAAGTGATGGCGTGTGCCCTACCTGTTCGACACCGACGCCATCTCTGAGCTACTGCGTTCGAAGCCGGCCCCACGGTACGTCGAGTGGCTGCGGACCGTAGCGCGAGAGGATCAGTACACCAGCGCCGTGGTGATCGGCGAGCTGTTCAAGGGCGCCTTCCGCTCGCCGGCCCGCGATCGCCACCTCCGAAGTTTCGAGGACCGCGTCTTACCCGCGGTGACGACGCTGCCGTACGACGCAGCGACGGCCAGGGTCTACGGGCAGGTGCAGGCCCGCCTGGAGGGCGAAGGGGCCGTGCTCGCCGACGCGGACGTCCAGATCGCCGCGACCGCGATCTACCACGGACTCGAGCTGGTGACCGGCAACGTGCGTCACTTCCGGCGGATACCGGGACTCACCCTCAACACGATATTGGCCGAGTCCCGGCGCGACTGACGGAACGCCGCCGGTCCCCGCTCTAGGCCCGCCAGCCACGCCGGCTCAACCCCTCGCGTTGCGGGCCCGCGTGCGCCGACTATCTTCCCGGCGCCAACTAAAGCGGAGGAGCACTTGATCGAGTCAAAGGGACAAACCCTCGACCTGGCCGTGATCGGCGCCGGCCCCTGCGGCCTCGCCGTCGGCGTGGCGGCCCGGCGGGTCGACATCGCGGCGGCGATCTTCGACCGCGGCAACGTCGCCAACGCGCTGCTCGGCTACCCGATCGGCATGACGTTCTTCAGCACGCCCGAGAACCTCGAGATCGGCGGCCTGCCGTTCGTCTGCGCGGGCGCGAAGCCGACGCGGGACGAGGCGCTCAAGTACTACCGGCGGGTCGCTCAGTACTTCGAGCTGACCATGCGGGCCTACGAGGAGGTCGTGAGTGTCACCGGTAAGCTCGGCGAGTTCACGCTGACGACGCGAAAGCGCACGGGCGAAGAGGGGACGCACCGGGCGCGGCGGGTGGTGGTGGCCATCGGCAATCTCGACACGCCCAACCTGCTGGGCGTGCCGGGCGAGGATCTGCCGAACGTCACGCATTACTTCCGCGAGCCGCACCCCTACTTCGACCAGCGCTGCTTGGTGATCGGCGGCGCCAACTCGGCGGCCGAAGCAGCGCTCGAGCTGCACCGCGCCGGCGCGCACGTGACGCTGGTGCATTTCCTCCCGGAGCTGGATCGCGGGCTCAAGCCCTGGGTGCGGCCCGACATCGAGAACCGGATCCGCGAGGGCGCGTTCGCGGCGCGCTTCGAGACCCGGGTCACCGAGATCGGGCCCGACTACGTGCGGCTGCGGAGCGAGCGGAACGGCGCCGAGGAGCGGTTGGCGAACGATTGGGTGTTCGCGATGACCGGCTACGCGCCCGATACCTCGTTCCTGCGGCGGCTGGGCGTGACGGTGGACGAGGCGACCGGCGTGCCCCAGCACGATCCCGCGACGATGGAGACCAACGTGCCGGGCCTCTACATCGCCGGGGTGATCGCGGCGGGCAACGACGCGAATCGGCTATTCATCGAGAACGGCCGCTATCACGGCGCGAAGATCGTCAGCGTTATCCTTTCACCACGCCATTAACCCGACCGGAGACACCGCTTTTTCCGAACTGGTGCGGGCTTCAACCCGGCTCGCGGCTGTCATTCACGATCGTGTGATCGGCGATCTTTAGAGTGCCCTCAGGACCGGAGCTGGCGGCGGAAGACCGCCACCGCCGAGGATCCGGCCTTGACCCGGGAGTCTGCTCCTAGTAGCATGCTCATATGAGTCATCGACTGCAGGTGCTGATTCCCGAGGAGCTCGACGCCCGCGTCCGCAAGGCGGCCCGGCGACTCCGGATCTCCAAGGGTGAGTGGGTGCGCCGGGCGATCGAAGCCGCCCTGCGCCGCGGCACCGCGGAGCCCGGTGAAGGCCGCGATCCGCTGGCGCGACTCGAGTCCCTCGACGCGCCCACCGGGGACATCGATCAGATGCTCGCGGAGATCGAGGCGGGGCGTTCTTGAGAGTCTTCATCGACTCGAACATCCCCATGTACGTGGCCGGCAGGGAGCATCCCAACCGGACGCCGGCGCGACGCTTCCTGGCCCGGGTTCGGGCCGGCGACGTCGAGGGGTGCACGAGCACCGAGGTGCTCCAGGAGATCCTCTACCGCTACTCGGCGCTCCAGCGCAGAGACCTGGCGCGGGATGTGTACGATCTCTTCGTGCAAGTCTGCCCTGTCGTCTTCGACGTGACCCTGGCCGACACCGACCGGGCTCGCGATCTGCTCCTCGAGCTGGAGCATGTCTCGGCGCGCGACGCCGTGCACGCTGCCGTCATGATCAACCAAGGCGTCGAGTGGGTCGCCACGTTCGATAGCGGGTTCGATCGTGTGCCGGACCTGCGGCGCCTCGAACTGACCTGACGCCGGTGTCGAGCGGAGCTGGTGAACGAGGCGGTGCGCTCTAGCCTGGCCGAGGACGCCGAGGAGCGCTATCGCCGGCGCCAGGGGCAGTACGGCATCGTTTACTGGGTCGACGAGGACGAGCAAGGTGTGCTCGTGGCGAAGATCGGTCAGCGAACGGCTGTCTAACGCTCGCTGTAGCTACTCTCAGCCCCAGCCACGCAACCAGACCGCTCCGGCGATGGGCATCTCATCTCTCAGCGGATGTACAAGGCGCAGGACTCGTAGGAGATGGACCGGCGCGCGTTCCTGATCCGCACGGCCGAGCTGTCGCTCGCTTTCGGCGCGTCGCGAATGGCCGCGGGTCGCGCCTTCCTCCAGCACGCGGACCCCGAGGGCTCGCCGGAGTCCGAGCGCGACCGCGAGCACGAAGCCCGCACGGCTTCCCATCCCGTCTCCTTCTTCCTCGGCGGCGACGTGATGACGGGCCGGGGGATCGATCAGGTGCTGCCCCACCCGGGTGAGCCCCGTCTCTTCGAGCCGTACATCCGAACAGCCAGCGACTATGTAGCGCTCGCCGAAGCAAAGAGCGGCCCAATCCCGAAGCCGGTCGACTACGCCTACATCTGGGGCGACGCTCTCGAGGAACTCGACCGTGTCGCGCCCGACGCCCGGGTCATCAACCTCGAGACGAGCGTGACCGCGAGCGACCACGCGTGGCGGGGCAAGAGCGTCCACTACCGGATGCACCCGGCCAACGTCCCCTGCATCACCGCAGCCCGCATCGACTGCTGCGCCCTCGCCAACAACCACGTACTCGACTGGGGGACCGACGGACTCGAGGAGACGCTGGCCACGCTGGAGCGTGCGGGGATCAGAACCGCCGGGGCCGGACGCGACCTGAGCGCCGCGACGGCACCCGCCGTCCTGGAGATCGGGGCCAAAGGACGGGTGCTCGTGTTCGGGTTCGGCGCGCTGAGCAGCGGCATCCCGCAGGAGTGGGCGGCGACGAAGCGCCGACCCGGGGTGAACCTGCTGGCGGACCTCGCGCCGACGACTCTCCAGCAGGTCGCCGATACGGTACAGCGCAGAAAGCGCCCAGGCGACATCGTGATCGCCTCCATCCACTGGGGCGCCAACTGGGGCTACCCGGTCCCCCGCCGGACCCAGGAGTTCGCCCGCGGGCTCATCGACGAGGCCGGCGTGGACGTGGTCCACGGGCACTCGTCCCATCACGCCAGAGGGATCGAAGTCTATCGGGGCCGGCCGATCCTCTACGGGTGCGGCGACCTCATCAACGACTACGAGGGCATCGCCGGCTACGAGGCGTTCCGGACCGACCTGGCGCTGATGTACTTCCCCACGCTGGACCCGTCCGACGGCAAGCTCGTCCGCTTCGAGATCGCGCCGCTCAAGGTTCGACGCTTCCGGTTGAACCGGGCGTCGAAGGATGACGCCGACTGGCTCCGGAAGACCCTCAGCCGGGAAGGCGAAGCGTTCGGGACGTGGGTGGAGCCGGGCCGCGACAACACCCTCACCCTGCGATGGCGGTGAGGTCTATCGGTCGCCGCGGTGGTCGGCGTCCGCGTTCCGGAGCGAACCCATGGGAGGGCATTGCCGGCTCGGCCGGGTCATTTCGACCCCGCTGCGGGCGCTCCACTGGCCCGGTGTCCGTTGAGGATCATGTGATACGCCCCGGGCATCCT
>CAYGCC010000140.1:0-12522 GCA_964348165.1 uncultured Gemmatimonadota bacterium
CAGGGGCTGGCCGTCGGCGCGGCGCAGCGTCTGCACGGGCGGCACGCCGGCGCTGGAGGCGGTGTGTAGGTAGAACGAGAAGGTGGGATCGAAGCTCACCTGGTGCGTGCCCTCGGCGCTGGAGAGGCGCTGGAAACCGGTTCCGTCCAGATTGGCTCGGTAGAGCGGCCGCGCCAGCGGGCCGTCGGCGGCGGCACTGAAGTAGACGACGCCGCGCTTCTCGTCCACGCCGTAGGTGTCGAGCACGTCCCAATCGCCCGTGGTGATCTTGTTGACGAGCGAACCGTCGCGGGCGTGCAGGTAGAGCCGTGCGTAACCTTCGCGCTCGCTCAGATAGACGAACTGGCGGCCGCCGCCGATCCAGATCGGCTCGTTCACGTCGAGCCAGGCCTCGTCGGTATCCGTGAGGATCACCCGCGCGCCGCCCGTGCGAACGTCGGCGAGCACGAGGTCCATACGATTCTGATGGCGGTTCAGCCGCTGGAACCAGATCGTCTCCGGTGAGTTGGCGAAGTCCATGCGGGCGATGTAGAAGTCCCCGTACCCGGCGTCCGCCACCTCGATCCAGTTCGTTTCGCCGCTGGCCACGTCGACGACGCCCAGACGCACATCGGAGTTGGCCGTCCCTGCCTTGGGATAGCGCACCGGTTTGAGCTCGGGGTAGAGGGTGGTCTCGTCGATCAGGTAGAAGGGCGGGATCGCGCTTTGGTCGAAGCGCCAGAACGCGATCCGCCGGCCGTCCGGGCTCCAGCGGAAGCCATCGACCAGCGACAGCTCCTCCTCGTAGACCTAATCGGTGGTCCCGTTGATGATGTCGGGTCCGCCGTCGGTGGTGAGGGCGCGCTCCGCGCCGCCCTCCAGCTCGACGACGAAGATGTTGTTGTCGCGGACAAAGGCCACTTTACGTCCATCGGGCGCGAACTTGGCGTAAGCCTGATGCCCGGGACTACGACTCAGCGGCGTCAGGGTTCGCGCCTCGAGATCCCAGAGGTAGTGGATGGCGCGTCGGCTGCGCCGCCAGATCCGCTCCGTCTCGGTCTCGATCAGCAGTGTCGAGCCGTCCGGCGCGAAGGCGTAGCCATCGATGGCGATCGGCTCGGCTCCAGCGGCGGGAACCAACTCGGAGCCGGCGACGAGCAGCTCGCGCCGACCGCTCCGGGCGTCGATGCGGTACAGGTCGGTGCGGCCGTCAGCGTCAGGTTCGACGGACGTGTAGTGGCGCCCGTCGCTCATCCACTCGATGCGGACAACCTCGGGGCTGAGTTCCCGGGTTCCGTAGATACGCTCGACGGTGAGCCCGGACGTCTGAGCCCGTGCCGTCGCGGAGGGCAGGGCGACCGCCAGCGCGATGTAGGCGGCAGTCAGCCAGGATGGGCGGCGCGATAAGCGCAGAGCTGAGAGCGGACAATCGGCCATGTTTCGCTTGCTGTTAGGGTTGAATGGGCGGTCAAGATAGTCGACGCGGCTGCGTTCGGCGATGGCGGGGCTGGCGCGCCGTCGAACCCGCGGTTGCGCGGATCAGCTCACGGTGGTTCGGCGGCCTTGCAGTCGCGGAGCGGCGTCGCTCTCTTTGTCACCGGTCCCAACAGTATCTCCTGGACGCGAAGCGCAGAGGTAACAGCTATGGCCCGCTTGGTCAGACGCGACGCCCAGGCCCCCTTCAAGGTCGAGGTGGAGGGAGCGGCGAAGCCTGTTTGGATTTGCGCCTGCGGCCTTTCGGCCAACCAGCCGTACTGCGATGGCTCGCACAAGACGACGCGGCATGAGCAGCAGGGCACGCTCTATATCTACGAGCAGGATGACGACGAGAAGGCCTGCCGGACCGTCACGGAGGTGTTGACGCAGGAGTAGGCGGCCAGCCCCCGGCTGCCCTCCAGCACCCGAGATACGGTCGAGTTGCCCGCCCCCTCGGGCGCTCTGGGCCGGCGCTGACCCGTTTCGCCCCAGCCGTCACGCCGTTCGACATTGGCCGTCCGCTCGCTCAACTCTCACGCCGGCCTTGCGTTACGCAATTAGCGCCGGCCGCGCTCCGCCCGACCTTCCTGGCGCCTGAGGCCGGCACACAACTTGCCCGCTAGCTGCTTATCCCCTGCCGACGGCCCGTCGGCACAGCTGGTCATCCCCCCGTTAGCCCTTCGCAAGCAGGAATCGGTGGACAAGCGAACGGCCATCTCGCTGAGAATCGCGCTCGTGATCTGCTGGGGCGCACTGGGCGCGTATCTGGTACGCGTGCGCCTGGGGTTGGGACCCATGGCGGGCGGGTCGGGCCTGAGTCCACTCGGCGAGGTCGGGGTCCTGGACCTGACCATCCTGGCGCTAGCCCTCCTGGCGTTTGTGGCGCTGACCTTGGGGCTCTCTTGGCCAGCCGGCATATCCCGGAAAGCGACGCGGCGCGACGAGGGCGGCTACCGGCAGTTCTTCGAGAGCGCCGGCGACGCGATGTACGTGACCGATCGCCGGAAGCGAATCGTCGATTGCAACCGGGCGATGCTAGAGCTGTTCGGTTACACGCGCCAGGAGCTTATCCATCTCGATTTTGGCGAGCTATATGCGCGTCAGGGCGACCGCCGGATGTTCCAGTATGTCATGTTACGGCAGGGGACGGTCAATGATTACGACGTGAGGATGCGCCGTAAAGACGGACAGGAGATGGACTGTCTGCTCAGCGCCAGCTCGCGGGTGGACGAGAGCGGCAAGTTTCTAGGCTACCACGGCATCATACGCGACGTGACCTTCCGCAATCGGGTGGAGGAAGCGCTTAGAGACGGCGAGGAGAAATACCGCACGCTATTCGAGCGGACTCCGATCGGCCTCGGTGTCGCGGACGATGAGGGTCACCTGCTGGCGTTCAACGACGCTTTACTGGAGCCGGGCGGTTACCGTCCCGGCGACGTGGCGCGGCTCAGCAGTGTGGCCGAGCTGTTTTTTGATCCGCAGGACGTGAAGCGAGCCCTAGCGGCGGCACAACGGTCCGGGTCATTGAGGAAGTTCGAGACGCGGTTCAGGCGCAAGGATGGGGGCTACTACAACGCGCTGCTCAGTCTGACGCCGATCCGGCTGGGAGGTCAGATCGGCTGGCAGGTGATGGTGGAGGATGTGAGCGAGCGCAAGCAGGCCGAGGAGAACCTGCGGCGCGAGAAAGGATTCTCGGACACGGTTATCGAGAGCCTGCCCGGCCTTTTCTGCCTGTTCGAGGCGAGTGGCCGCTTACTGCGCTGGAACCACAACGTGGAGGGTGTCTTCGGTTACTCCGCCCAGGAGTTGTCCGGGTTGCGCCTCGTCGATTTCTTCTCGGAGGAGGATCGGTGGAGCGTCGAGGAGATGTTCGTCGAGGTTCTGTCGCGGGGCCGGGCCAGCCTGGAAGCCGAGTTCGTCGCCAAGGATGGGAGCCGGACTCCCTACCTCTTCACGGGCACGCGCGTGTCTCTGAGCGGCCAGCGGTGCGTGATCGGCATGGGCGTCGATATCAGCGAGCGCAAGCGGCTCGAGCAGCAGTTCTTCCTTTCTCAGAAGCTCGAGGCCGTCGGCAAGCTGGCCGGCGGCGTCGCCCACGATTTCAACAACCTGCTTACCGCGATACTCGGAAGTTCCGAGCTGCTGCTCGCGGAGCTGGATCTGGACGACCCGCGGCGGGCCGACGTGGAAGAGGTGGCCCGGGCCGGGCAGAGGGCCGCGTCGCTCACCCGCCAGCTACTGGCCTTTGGCCGGCGGCAGATGATGCAGCCGCGGATACTCGACCTCAACCAGGTCGTGGCCGACATCAGCAACATGCTGCAGCGGTTGATCGGCGAGGACGTCGAGCTCGTGACCGTCCTGGGGCCCGAGCTGAGCAGCGTCACGGCCGACCCGGGACAGATCGAGCAGGTCATCGTCAACCTGGCGGTGAACGCCCGTGACGCGATGCCGGGCGGCGGCCGCCTGGTGATCGAGACGGCCAACATCGATCTACAGAGAGGTTACACCTGGGAGAGCGAGGTTGTGCGAGCGGGGCCGTACGTGATGATCACGGTCAGCGACACTGGGCAGGGCATGGACGAGGTGACGCTGGCGCGGGTGTTCGAGCCCTTCTTCACCACTAAGGGTCAAGGGAAAGGCACCGGCCTCGGCCTCTCCACCGCCTATGGCATCATTAAGCAGAGCGGCGGCCATATGTTCGTCAACAGTGCCCCGAGCCGGGGCTCCACGTTCAAGGTCTATCTTCCCGCCGTGGATGAGCCGGCGCAGCCTCTCACGTCCCCGGAAGATGAGGCGCCGCTGAGCCGAGGGTCCGAGACGGTGCTGCTGGTGGAAGATGAGGACGCGGTCCGACGGGTTCTTCGTAAGGAGCTGGAGCGCCACGGCTACACGATCCTCGAGGCGGCAGGCGGAGAGGAAGCGCTGCGGATCGCGTCGTCCGAAGCCGAGACCATTCAACTGCTGGTGACCGATGTGGTGATGCCCCAGATGAGCGGCCCCGGCCTGGCCAGCCGTTTGGCCGAGACTCACTCCGAGCTAAAGGTTCTGTACGTTTCGGGCTATGCCGACGACGACATCGTCCAGCAGGGGACCGTTCAGCCCGGCACGCCCATACTCCAAAAGCCCTTCGCCGCCGGCGTCCTCGCCGAGAAGGTGCGGGAACTGCTGGACGGCGCTAGCTCCTCAACAGCCGGGCCAGGTTGCGGCCGAATCTAAGGGCGTGGGCTCGGTGCGCGCCCTCGTCCGGCACCGCGAGCACGTCGGCTGAGCTCAGCCGCTCACGCTCGAGTTCCAGCCGGTAGGCGCGTATCCAGGCCTCTAGCTGCTGTGGGACGACCTCCGGGTGAAACTGCACGCCATAGGCGCGCGGCCCGAGTCGGAAGGCCTGGGGATAGTGTGAGGTTCGTGCCAGGACCTCCGCGCCGGGCGGTAGGTCGAAGGTGTCTCCGTGCCAATGAAAGGTGGTAAAGCGTCGGGGGAAGCCGCTCCAGAGCGGATCGATCGCGCCGGCGTTCGTGAGCTCGACCGGGCCCCAGCCGATCTCCTTGCCGTGGACGCCGGGATAGACCGTGCCGCCGGCCGCCGCGGCCAGCAACTGCGCTCCGAGACAAACACCCAGGATGGGCTGCCCGCTCTCGAGCTGCCGGCGGATGAGGTCGATCTCGTAGGCGAGGAACGGGTGCGCCTCGAGCTCATAGACGCCCATGGGGCCGCCGAGCACGATCAGCGGGCCCTCTGGTAGTTGATCCTCGGAGGCAGCGCCCAACGACAGCGCATCCTGGTAGCGAAAGCCGATCCCTTGCGCTTCCAGTGAATCGCCCAGGTAACCGAGATCCTCGATCTCCACGTGACGGATTACGCTACAGATCGAGCGACGCCGGGTTTCGTGCGAGCGGCGCAGTGGATCCTCCTGGACTTTGTGCGGGTTGTCCTGCGGGTTGTCCTGCGGGCGGTACCGGCCCGAGGCGCGCCGCGGGTAACTTCTGGCGGCGCGAGTCGTCGGGCAAGCTGGAAACGGCTGGGTAGGGATTAGTCCTGACGAAGCCTGACGGTCGGACGTGTGGGGCTAGCCGACAAAGAGGGCGGACTCGTCCTCCGCTGGCGCGCTGCTCTCCGTAGCGCGACGCGTCTCGTTCTTTACCCTGCCGCAGAGGCTCACGACCGCGAGGACGAGTACTGAAATGAGCAGAGCTGACCTCACCACGATCCTCATGCCACACCTCCCATTGGGGCTGAGCTCAGTAAGCTTCGAGTCGATGAATGGGCGAGCTCGTGCCACCGGCCAGGCCGAGTAGGTGCAGGCGCGAGCCTGTCGACCCGCGCCTGCGGGGTTTCCACCGACCGCCACACCGCTGCCCAAGGTCGGGTTATCGGAAGGTCCGGCGTGGGGACGGAGGCCGGCCAGGCCAGGCTGACCAGCAGGAGGTCTTCGGCTTCAACCTCACGGTGCCGGAAGCACGAGGTACGGTCGGTGGTGGGGTCTTGGGAGTCCGGGAGCCGGAGCTGTGTAGGGGCGACCCGGCAGGCGGTCATTTTGTCCGAAGAGTATCGGCAATCCTGACCATTCCCGACCGAGCCTTGAGGGTCCGGCCTCAGGTGCTCGGCTGCGCAAAACGGCGCTGGATTCCGGTTGCTCACAGGCTCGCTCCATGAGTCTTCGAGCCAAACTGACGGGCACGTTGCGCGTGCCTCTGCTAGGGATGGGGGAAGGATTGTGCCAGTGGGTTCTGGAGGGGCTCCGGCCTCAGCCGACTTCGGTGAGCTCTTGAATCGAGGCCCTTATCTCGGAGCCGGCCTGGACGTGGCGCGCTTGCTCGGCGGCACGTGCCTTTGCCTCAGCCCAGAGAGAACGCCGCATGGCCCAGCGAAGCACTTCGACGCTCAGCTCGCGGATCGGCATCGCCTGACCGACGCCGTCACGCTTGATGTTCTCGGCCACCCGATCGAGGTCGGTGCTGAGCACGGCGAGTCCATTGGCGAGGTAGGCGGAGTACTTGAGGGTTGGTCGCAGGTGCTGATAGGGGTCGTCGGTGCTGTAGAGGATAAGGCCGATATCACAGCGTCGCGCGAGCCAGTCGTGAGCGCTGGGCGGTAGCAGTCCATGGTGTCGCACGTTGGGCACGTCGAGCTCGGCGAGCCACTGCCGCACCTCATCGCGTCCCGGCCCGCAGACGTGGAGACGGCTCTGTGGCGCGTTGCGGATCGCTCGAAGGATCTCTCGAAAGTTAGCGGCGGCGCGCGAGTCGATAGCTCCGGAGTAGAAGAAGTTCACGGCGCCGGGTTCGAAGTCGATCTGCTGAGGAGGCGGTGCCCCGGGCTCCAGACTCGGGACGTAGACGTGTCGGCGGAAGGTGCGGAACCGTGAGGCATCCAGGCCGTGTCGGGAGCTGATCGCGCCGACGAAACCGGCCGGTGTGATGAGGAAGCGGGCGGCCCGGAAGAGTGTGCCCTCGAGGGCGTGGAGCCGCGCGTCCTCGCTGACCGGCCTCGCGTCCCCTGCCACCGCGCGCCCCTCCGCGGCTTCGAGCGGCAGCTCGTTGACGAGCACGATGAGCGGACGGCGGGTGAGCCGCCGCTTGGCGCCCAGAACATTGTAGGTGTGGCGCGCCAGCCGCAGCTCGGTAGTGGACCGTCTCGCGTCGGCCAGAGACAGCGGACGAGGCACCCCGGGCAGCTCCGGGTAGATGAGCAACATGATCCGCGAGTTGTCGCCCAGTAGCCCGGCCAGCTCGGCGATCCGCTCCCGCGTCCAGGCGGATCTCGACGGCACGGCGGAGGTGGGCGTGTCATCGGGCGGCAGAGGTCGGAAACGCACCTCGAGCTCGAGCGAGCGGACGACACTCACAAGACCGCTGACGAACACGCCGTCTCGAGAGGCGGCGGGCCGACCGGGAGAGCCGGGCTCGACGGCGTGGAGGCTCAGGGTGGTGCTCAAGTGTCCGGGATCGGGTCCCGCAGGAACTGCGCGAATTGTTGAGGCGGTTCTCCGCCCGAGCGTCGCGAGAGCGGATCGGCGTGCCGATCGCCTACATAGTACCCGCCGATCGCCGCCACGCAAAGTATGGCGTGGGGGAGCGCGAGGGGAACGACGAGTTGACGGCGGCCGCCGCCGTTCGGATCTTTCTGCATCCGCCTGGTCCGTTCCGACCTCCTCTCAACTGCACGGTTGCGCGGGAGCGCGCGAGTGAGCGCGACCCCATGCGAACCCGCGAACGATGGTTGCAGAAACGCGAGACGAACCGATCCGCGTTCTCTACGTGGTTGAGGGTGTGCTCTCTGGATCGGCGCGCCGCGCGGTCTTGCTGCTGGCAAGCCGCCTACCGCGCGGCCGTTTCGAGACGGTCGTAGCCTCTGCGCCTGAGGGAGACTTCGTGGAAGCGCTGCAGCGACGTGGGGTGACCGTGATGCCACTCGAGCGGCCGGGCGGTTTTGGCCCCGACCTCGTGCTGGGCCCGGCGCGGGAGATGCGACGCCACGGCGCTCAGGTCGTCCACCTGTACGGTTGCGTGCGGCCCGCCATCGCCGCGGCGGCGCGACTGGCCCGCGTGCCGGCCCTGGTGTGCAGCCGTGACGTCCAGGCGGATGCCGCGCTGCCCCGATCGGGCTGGCAGGGGCTTGGGCGCCGGCTGCTCACTCGGGCGGCCGACCGGTTGATCGACCGTCACGTGGCGGCGGGTCGCAGCGAGGTGCGAGCGCTCACGGATGATTACGGGATCGATCCGGCGAGGATTTTCATGATACCGCTGGGGATCGACGTAGATCAATTCGCGCCGGGCCGGGTTCGCCGCGGCGCCTGGCGGGAGCGAGTCGGGCATCCTCTGCAAGCGCCGGTGATCTGTGCCCTACTGGGGCGGGATCTTGAGGTCAGCGGAGCCGGGTTGTTGGGCGCCCTCAAGAGGATCGAGGTCCGAACCGGCTGGATCGCGGTCGTCGTTGGCGCTGGGCCCTCCAGCCCCGAGCTGCAGGCGCGGGCCCGATCGCTCGAGCTGGGCGACCGGGTGCGCTTCGCCGACGACCCTGGGGAGGCCACGCGCGAGCTGCTGGCGGACGCCGACCTCGTGGTCGCCCTGGGCGGAGGCGGCGACCCGATCGGCCTGCGTGAAGCCATGGCCCTGGCCCGGCCCGTCGTCGCTTGGGACTCGGAGGACGCAGCGGACGCCGTCAGCGACGGCGTCGATGGCCGTGTGGTAGCGGCGGGCGACGGAGCGGCGCTGGCCGCTGCGATCACGGCGCTGCTCCGCGACCCGGTCGCGGCCAGGCGGTTGGGCCGGAACGCGCGAAGGAAAGCAGAACGCGAGTTCTCGGCGGAGCGGATGGTGCGTCGCGCCGGCATTCTCTACGAGGAGGTGCTACGCGGGAAGGGGTTGCTAGCCGATTCGGCTGCGGGAGTCGGCGCCAGCCGGTGAGGCGCGCCGGGCGTTGCGGCGAACGCCCGGCGCGCAACTCGGGTTTACCTGTCCTCTCCTCTCGTCCAGATCCAGGGGAGCTTCAAGAGCGCTCGGGCGTCGACCGTCACCGACGCGAACGCCTTGGCCTGGTTGTAGAAGACCCCCTGGCGGGTTCGGGTCGGATCGAAGGGCAGCGGGTCACCGGGCAGCTGGGGCACCGGCGCGTCGCCTTCGTCGGCGGAAAGCACGCCCACCGTCAGCTGGAGGCCGGCAAGCCAGGCCACAACCCCCAGGTTGAGATCGAAGCCGTCCCACTCGGTGACCACTCGGATGAACGCTTCCTCGGCCGCCTGGAAGTCGAAGGCCACGGCGCCGAAAAGTCCGGAAGTCCCGTCGTCTTCCTCGAAGGCGGGGTTGTCCTTCTCGAAGATGCCGCTCCCCCAGCCCGCGGACACGATCACCCACGAGGCGAAGTTGCGGCCGCCAGGCCCGACCACGTAGGTGGCCACGCCGTAAAGCGAGGCCTGGTCCGCCAGGTCGCTGTAGAAGGGGTCTTCCATCCCGAAGCGCCCGATGTCGCTGTTGCCCACGTTTTGCACGCCAGCCGCGATGGCCGGAAAAACCCCCCGCTGCCGCACCAGCTGAATCTTGCCGAAGGCGCTGTACGATCCGCGGTTGTGGACCGTGCCGCCCACCTCGATGAAGTCACCCAGCGCGATTCCGCCCGCGGCGCGGACAAAGGTAATCGGGTTGTTCGGATCGAAGGTGTCGTGACCCACGATGGTGCCGGTCCCGAAGAACTCGCCCTCCGAGGCGAAAGCGTGCGGTGTGGCGATGAACCCGGTCCCCTGATGCAGAGTGTGCCCGAACACAGGGTGTCGCGGGGGCGGGCGTTGGGCCCAGACCGGCTGGAGCACGAACATCGTGGCGAATGCCGCGATCGCCGTGGTGCCCAGAGGTCGGCGCATGGCAGTCCTCCTGACGTGTGGCTCTGAGTGTAACGGCGGCAGGGGAGGGGGAGACAACGGCCTAAGATAAGACGTATAGGCCCGTTAGGTCAATAGACTTGAGGCTGTGCTTAATCAAGTTCCCCTAACTCAATGGGGGAAGGCCAGGCCGGCGGTCTCGAGCATCCGCGAGACCTCGACATACCATTCCTCACAGGGTCCCCGGGCGAGCACCTTGTCCACCAGCTCGATCGGGAAGGCGTAGGAGGCCCGTTTTCGGCCCCGCAGCACGGTGATCACCCAGGTAGCGCCGGCACCGGAACCGTGCCGCTCGGCGCCCGTGACCACCAGCTCGTTGGCGGGCACGCCGTGGTCCGAGAGCACGCGCACCACGGCGAGGCTGGCCGCGCCGGTCACTCGGCTCGGAGCTGGTCCACCGTTGGGTTGCGTGGCTTCGCCCATCGCGACGATCATCTCAGGCTGTGGGAAACGGCCGTTTTTTGGGGGAACGTGCTTTACAGTAGCATCTGAGTGAGAGACAGGCAAGGGCATAGAACGTCAGCGATTGGCAAGTCGCAGGCCCGGGGCTACCTTGTCGAAGGTTTGGAAATTTGGCAAGGGGCGGAGTGGTGGAGTGACCGACCGCGATGCAAGAGCCCGCGAGATCTGAGCGCGACACGGCCGATTCGCCGGGCGCAGACGAAGGCGTGGAGCGGCCGTCGGCGTCGCGCGCAGCGAACCAGCAGCTCGAGGAGATCGAAGAGATCAGTCTCCTCGAGTTGGCCAATGTGTTGCTGAAACGCTGGAAGCTCGTCGTAGGAATCCCGCTCATCGCTTCCGTCCTGGCGGCGATCATTTCGCTCATCGTTCCACCCAGGTTCACGGCGACCACCAGTTTCGTACCCGAGACCGAGTCGGCCAGCGTCAACTTGCCGGGCGGTCTCGCCGGCATCGCGGCGCAGTTCGGCGTCGCGATCCCCGGCGGTGGTGCGAACTCTCCGCAGTTTTATGCCGACGTTTTGGGAAGCCGGACCCTGAGGGATGAAGTGCTCCTGACCCGCTTTCCGGATCCACGAGGCGAGGCGTCCCACGACAGCGCCCCGCTTCTGAAACTCCTTAATATCAAAGGAGATGGCGAGCGCGAGCGGCTGGAGAACGGCCGCAAGGAGCTGGACGAGGCGGTGTCGGTCCGGGTGGATAACGAGACCAATATCGTGAGCCTCTCGGTGGAGACGCGCGACCGAACGTTGTCCGCGGATGTGGCGAACCACTTCATCGCGCTGCTCAATCGCTTCAACCTGGAGACGCGCCAGTCGAACGCGCAGGAGCGCCGCCGCTTCGCCGAGGAGCGCATGCGGCAGGCGGAGGGCGAGCTGCGGGAAGCCGAGGAGACCCTGAAGCGCTTTCTTGAGCGCAACCGCCAGTTCCGCGGGTCGCCTGAGCTCACCTTCGAATACGAGCGTCTGCAGCGCCAGGTGACGATCAAGCAGGAGGTGTTCACCGGCCTGCGGCGCGCTTACGAGGAAGCGCGCATTCAGGAGGTGAACGACACGCCGGTGATCACGGTGATCGACCGAGCCGTGCCGGCGCAGGAAAAGTCGAGCCCGCGGCGCAAGCTCAACGTGATTCTGGCCTTCTTGCTGGGAGGCGTGGTCGGCGTGTTCGGCGCCTTCGGACGCGAGTTCCTCGAGCGGGCCCGGGAGCGTGAAGAGGTTGAGTACGAGGAGTTCGCCTCGCGTTGGGCGGCGCTGAAGGCCGAGCTGCGCTCCCTTCTGCTTCGGCGCCGGCGGGCTGAGTAGGCGTGGAGGCTTACCGCGGACTTTCGCATCACCGGAAGCGCCAAATATCTGGCCATCGTCGCTATTCAAGCGGCGGTCGACCCCTGCAATCACTTCGTAGCGCCTCGGAGGCTGGGCCCCGAAGGACTACGCCGACTGTTTTACCCGCGCTCGCCGAGCTAGGGGTGGTAAGCGCGGATTTGGCTGGCAGGCTGCAGCGTATGGCCGGCTTCCGGAATCTCCTCGTCCATCTCTACGCGGAGGTGGACGACCGCAGGGTGTACGAGATTCTCCGGGCTGACGTGGCTGACCTGGATGAGCTACGCTCGCAGGTCCTCGACTGGCTGAACGAGCACGGCTGACGCTTACGCGGCCGTGGGAAGGGAACCGGCCGAGCCTTGACGTGAGGCGTGACCGTGGCCCGTGTCCCCCAGTCGCGGCCCTGGCGACGGAAACGCGCCGATCATGATCAGCGCGTGCGACGGAACCCTTCGTGTCTGGTTCCGACGAGACCCCGGTCGGGGATGAGGATTCGTCCTTTCTCCCTGGCGTTCACGCGGCCGATCACTCGGGCGTCCGGAGCGCCGGCGCCTCGTACGGTTTCGAGCGTTTGATCGGCGGCTTCGCCGGGCACCACGATCGCGAAGCCCACGCCCATGTTGAAGACTCGGTACATCTCGGCCTCGTCCACCTGGCCCGCCTGCTGGATCAGCGTGAAGATGGGATGCGGCTCCGGCAGGTCGGTCATCTCGAAGCCCACGTCGGACTGAACGCGTAGCAGGTTCAGCAGGCCGTCGCCGGTGATGTGGGCCAGCGCCTTCACCTCCGGGACCGCCTCGAGCAGCGCTAGGACGGGCCGCACATAGATGCGCGTGGGCTCCAGAAGCTCCTCGCCCAGCGAGCGGCCGAGCTCGTCCAGGCGCTGATCGATCGCATAGCCCGCGGTGTCGAACA
>CAYGCC010000141.1:0-2972 GCA_964348165.1 uncultured Gemmatimonadota bacterium
CCGGTAAGTCCGGCTTGGTTGTCCACCAGCTCGGCCTTCACGCGAGGCAGCGTCACCTCGTCGAAACCATTATTGGTGCTGGGCCCGAAGAGGCCAATACTGATCTGGGCCGGCCGTCCGGAGGGGCTCGTGTAGGTGATCTGCTCGACGAAGTTGGGGTAGATGTAGCCGAACCCGATGCGGCCGAGCGTCGTCCCGCCGGGGTTGTTGAAGTTTCCGCCCGTGGCCCCAACGCCGAAGAGCGTCTGATCGGTCAGGATGTTCTGCCGCTGGTAGACGCCCAGCTCGCGGCCGGCCAGGATCGTCCCCCACTCACCGCCGACGGTGAGGTAGACCTGCCGCATGTCGATCTGCGCGCCCGCCTGCGTACCGAAGCCAAAGTTGTCGTGGCCGTCCCGCGTCTGGATCTGGGGTGCGAACCCGAAGTGAACCTTCAGGTCCGTCTCGCCCTCGCGCCCCCAGGCCTCAAACACGGCGAACGCCGGCAAGAGCCCCGTGCGGATCGTCGAGCCCTGACGGCCGACGCCGACGATTTGCAGACCAACGTCCACCTCACCATCGTCGTTCTCCGTCTCGAACACGTAGAACGCGTTGACGTTGCCCGAGAACGCGAACGTCCAGCCGTTCGACATCTGCATCGTCAGCGCTTGAGCGCGCACGCTCTCGGCACTGGCGAGCAGGCCCACGGCCAGACACGTGAACAGCGGTAGAAAGCGCCTCATCGTACCTCCTGGCTGATGTGTGAAAGACGGTACAGCGTTGGCTTACCTGTTCTGCTGGATTCCGACAAACTAAGCGGCTGTTCGATTCCCACCTCCTCCCCCGGTCGAGGTTATGGAGATCGCGCGCTAGGAGTGGCCGGTCAGGAGCCTAACATTGATCTCCAACGGTACAGCCGGCTCAGGGCTGCTCGCGGCGGTCTGCGAGCGCCGAGAATCGGCCCGGTCGTTCAAAAGGACTCCCTAGAGTCGGTACTCTAGTAGTGTTTTTTCTGCAGCTGAAAGTTGAGCTCGGCGATCGCCCGATAGATCGGCCGCTCCCGTCGGTCGATATAGAAATAATAGTCGTGCAAACGCGCGTGATACAGGTTCAGTCCGAAGGGGAAATTGAGCGCGTCCTGGGACCGCAGCCCCGCGAGGCGCTCCCCCAACGTCTCTGCGTCGAACACCGTGTCTTCCAGCAGCATGCCGTAGGCCTGTGACGCGGCGGCGCCGGCGAGAAAGCCGCCCAGAAAGGCGCCTTTCTCCTGCGGGCTGAACTCCGACCAGCGATGACCGTCCCATTCGATCGGGTGCTCGGCGGTCCCGGCTCCCGGGCTCGCCTCGCTCGCTAGCACGTAACCGGCGAGGGTTCCGGTCACGCCGAGGCCCAGGGCGGCGAACGTGGTCAGACCGGGAAACGGCCATCTAGGACCCCTCGAGAACTTCGACATGCGGCTCCGTAGTCTCATCGCTCACGACCAAGACGTTCCACAGCTCACCTTTGCCATGGCACGGGACAACTCCCGCCTCTGATGTGAAGCGAACTGGTGTGTGAGATACCTGACTGCTAACAGGCGCAAACTCAAGCCGGCCCTCCGTTTGTCCTAAGGTGGTCGACCTGCGTTCAAGCGGGCCCAGGTCGAATAAGTGCTCGGTCGCCGCTAGTTCTGAGATTGGCTCTCACAGCGTTGCGCGGCGCACGCCTCCAGGTAATCCGCCACTGCGAACAGCGCCTTCTGCGTAAGCGTGTCCCTACCGGCGTCCCTCGCTAGTTGCTGCATCTTGACCACTACCCTGTACCACTCGCTCGGCTGCTTCACTGCGGGATCGGGTGACGGGTGGCATCCCGTGCAAAACTCCCGCAGAATAACCGCCCCCTCACTGACCTGGCGTACCTCTTCCCGTATCTCTTCCCGTACCTCTTCCCGTACCTCTTCAGGTTCCTGTCCCTCGGCTACCGGCGGCGTGTGGGTGGCGGTGCAGCCGCTCATGAACACGCAGCACGCTACCAGGCAGGAGAGCCAAGCCGGAATCACAACAGGTCCCCGCACACGCATTGCCCAGCGGCCGGTCGCACAGCCCGCGTCTTGCCGACGAGGAACCGATCGTCCTACCGTAGGTTCACCCCCGACACGACCCTCGGTCAGAAGTTGGAGGAGAGGTGGCCTGCGCCACCTCTCCCCTCCGTTTGACAACCCCCTACCTCCGTGGCAATCCGAAGACGAGCAGTGCATCGCCGCGCGGCGCGTCGATTTGGAAGATGCCGCCGCAGGCAACCGCGATCATCTGCTGACCGTCCACCTGGTACGTCATAGGTGCCGAGTTGCACCCCGCACCGGCGTTGAACTGCCAAAGGAGTTCGCCGGTCTTCGCGTCGAGTGCATTGAAGTAGCCGTTAGGCTCGCCGAAGAAGACCAGGCCGCCGGCCGTGGTCAGAGCGCCGCCCTGGAGTGGATCGTCGGTGTCGTAGTGCCAGACCATCTTGCCCGTCTCCGGGTTGACGGCTGCCATACGTCCCCACTGATCCTCGCCGGGAACGGCCACAAACGCGCTGCCGAGCCACAGCTTGCCTTTCTCCCACGGCACCGAGTGCACGATGTAGTTCATCGGTTGATGCATGGCCGCGATGTAGGCGAGACCAGTCTCTGGATGGTACGCGACGGGCGACCAATTCGCTCCGCCATTCGCGCCAGGGAGCATACGGACACCCTCGGCGGTGGGAAGCGCGAACAGGTTCTCATGCGGCACCCAATTCTCCGACCGCTTGAGGATCTTCCCGTTGTCGATATCGAAAACGTAGTACCATCCGGTCTTGCCAGCGTGACCGACCGCGGCCTTGCCATTGTAGTCGATGATGTGCGCCGGGCTCACTGCGTCCAAGTCCCATACATCGTGCGGGAGGTACTGGTTGCACCACTTCATCTTACCGTCGGCCACCTGGATGGCGCAGATCGATTCTGTCCAGCGGTTGTCACCTGGGCGAATCGAGCC
>CAYGCC010000142.1:0-1504 GCA_964348165.1 uncultured Gemmatimonadota bacterium
TCGTTTGGGGCGGCCCCGCTCCGATGCGCACGGGGGAGATCCCCGGCGGCGCCAACCCGTGGGGCCTCGCGGTCGCCGACCTGACGGGCGACGGGCTGGACGACATCGTGGTGGTCGACCAGACGGGTGGTGAGGCCAGGGTCTATCTCGCGAAACCGGGGCGCGACCGCTAGGCCGGACGCGAAGTCATGCGCCGCGCCTTTCGCCCGCTCGGTCGCCTACCTAAGTTCAGCCACTCGGAAAGAGCGATCCCGGAAGAGGAGGGTCAACATGGCGGACAGCGTTTACAAGGTCATTCAGCTCGTAGGGACGAGCACGAAGGGCTGGGAGGACGCAGCGAAGAACGCCGTCAGCAAGGCGGGCGAAAGCCTGAAGAACCTGCGCATCGCCGAGGTCGACCGGCTCGACATGACGGTGGAAGAAGGCAACATCGTGCGCTATCGCGCCAGGCTGAGACTGTCGTTCAAGGTCGAAGGCTGATCGTCGGCTGATTCGGTCGGGAAGGCGGTAAAAGCGAGGGGCGGCCGTGAGCCGCCCCTCGCTTTTGCAGAACGTAGCGGATCAGTCTCCGGCTCGCCGGTAGCGTTCGAGCCACTGCAAGCCGTAATCGTCGCTCCGCACCGCATACAATACATCGCGCCCGAAGCCGACCAGTTGCCGTCCCTCGGGCAGCGTGACCCTGGCCTTCAACTTCGCCGCGCCGTCGAAGACGTCGAACAACGGCCGCTCGCCGGCCGGGACGTGACGCTGAACCCAGACCGCGCCTTCCGGCGTCACCCAAACGCCGTCGGCGACGAACGCGGGCTTGTGCTCCGGCCACTCGAAGCGGTCGACATCGAGCGAGCCGCTACCACCACCTCCCCGGCTCAAACTCACCCGACGATCTCCGTTCTCGATCATGACGCCGATGGTCAGTCCGTTGCCGAGCCCTTCTACCCATTCTTCCTTGTCCGCGCGGTCGATCCGAACGGGCGTGTAGTCGACTGGCGTACCGCGCACCACTCTTCCGTCGGGATGGATCCACTCGAGGTGATAGTCGGTGGAGCGAGCCGCGGCGATACGCCCGTCACCGGCCACGGCCCAGGCGTCCTCGGGGCTCAGCGGTACCGGGCTCAAGCTGACCTGCTGCTGGCCCGCGCCGCCGGAGGTGCTCCGCTTCATGGCCGGTAACTTCACCCTCGTCAGCGTGTCCATCGCCTGATCGCGCCGGTCCAAGCGAACCACGGCGGCGGAATCGGGGAACCCGCGGCCCATCCCGCCCATAGGTTGGAAGTAGAGTCGGCCCTGAGAGTCCACGGCTCTCGGCAACACGAGTGACAGCCCGCCTCCGCGACCCGGCTCGCCTTGGGCAATCGGCATCGTTTCGCCGAACGTCCCGTCCGGCGCGATCACCGTCAGGCGCGCGTTACCGAGATCGACCAGCAGGGTCGAATCGCCGGGCAGAGGAAACAGTCCGTCGGGCTGGCGGTATTCGGCGGGACCTTGACCGACGCCGCCCAGGGTG
>CAYGCC010000143.1:0-39834 GCA_964348165.1 uncultured Gemmatimonadota bacterium
CGGTCACGCGGGTCGCCCGGTTCTCGAGCTGGAACTCCTCGGCCACGGCCTCGGTGATCGGAAAGACCGTACTGGACCCGTCGATTCGAACACTGCCGCTCAGTCCCGACCCGCTCTCGATGCGGCCCTCGCCACCGCCGCAGGCTTGGACGGCCATCGCCACAGCCAGGACGGCGGGTCCGACGAAGTACCTGAATGCGCCCTTCATTTTGTATCTCCTCTCTGCCGCTTGGATCACGCTGCTCGGCTCTTTTCTAGAAGTGCAGGTACGACTGAACCTTGACGGACAGCTCGGTGTCCCCCTGGCTCGGCGACCAGATGTCGGCGTTGATCGCCAGCTTGTTGCGTCCGCCGAAGAACGCCACCAATCCCGGGGTGAACAGTAGCCCCTCGTCATCGTTTGCCTCGGTATCCGGGTCGCCCCAACTCACGCGAGCGATCGGCGCGATCGCCTCGAGAAACCGCGAATTCGAGAGCGGCACCTTATAGGACAGGATCCCTTGTGCGGTCACGAAAGTCGTCGGGTCTCCGGACGTGTCGAGGTTCTTCCAGTTGTCGCCGGTGGTGAATCCGGCCTGCAGGTGCAACCCGCTCGTGTAATTCCCGTACTCGAGATCGCCGCCGAAGGCGATGGCGTACTCGTTCTCCATCTCGCCCAGGGCGTTTTCCCGCTCGTAATCATGCGCGCCCAGGTTGGCCGCGATCGTCAGATCGGGCGTCCCCGCAACGGCGAGCCGGCCGGTGTACGACTTGGTACCATTCTCCTCTTCGGTGTTGCCGCCGGTACCGTTGGTCACCGAGGCCGAGTACTCGACCCGACTTCCCAGGTCGCCTTCCACCATCCCACCGATGTCACGATCCGAATAACTCAGCTTCTCGGTAAAGCGGCTGTAGCTGCAGATGCCGCCGGGTCCAGCGCAGGTGTCCAGGCCCCGGATTCCACCGGCGCGCTCGATCACGGCGATCTGCGTCGAGCTGGTAAGCTCAAACAGATCGAACGGCCGCTTGAACTGACCCAGCGTCACCCGAAAGGCCGGGTCGAAGCTGAGGCGGAGATACGCGTCCTTCAGACTGCTCTCCCCCTCACCGTACTCGGGCTGGACCTTGCCGCTGATCCAGTCGTTGAAATCGATCTCGGCGGTCAGACGTGCCCTGCGGATCAGGAACTCGTTAGAGATCGGCCCGTCCACCGATGTGCTGTTCCACTGTAAGTGCACACGGCCCGTGAGCGTGATCTCGGCCGCCTTCGATTCGATCTTCACCTGGGCTGCGGCGGTGGTCGAGTTCACGACGAGTGCCACCGCCACGGCAGCCAGGACCTTCCACGCTGGCTTCATCCTCGAATCTCCCGGTTAAAATTGATTCGGAGCCCCGGCTCACAGCTGCCGTGCTGATGGCGATCGGTTTCCGCGGAAGAACAAGGTCTGTTAGCGGCTGCAGCGGTCAGGCGCGGGGGAGCTCGACCTGGACGGACGTCCCCACGCCCACCTCGCTCGCCACACTCACTTGGCCTCCCATCTGCTCGGTCCAGTGCTTGACGATGGAAAGGCCGAGGCCCGTGCCCCCGGTGCGACGCGAGCGACTGGGATCGACTCGGTAGAAGCGCTCGAAGATGCGATCGATGTGAGCGGAAGGGATGCCGGCCCCTCGGTCCCAGACCGATAGCACGAGCGTTCCGTCTCCCGACGGCGTCGCCTTGAGTCCGACCTCGCGGGCGTTGGAGTGGCGCAGGGCGTTGTCGATCAGATTCTCGATAATCTGCCGGATACCTTCGGGGTCACCGCGGGCGGCGAGGTCGCTGGGCTCGATCTCGACGTCGATATTTACGCCCTCCGGCTGGGCACGGGGTGTCAGCGTCTCGACGATCCGCTCGACCAGCGGGCGCAAAACCACAGGCTCGCAGGTTATTGCCTGGCCGGGCTCCTCCAGCCGGGCCAGGGTGAGCAGATCCTCGACAATCGCGCTGATGCGATTCGCATGCTTGACGATGCGACCGGCGAAAGATGAACGATCTACGCTGGGGATTGCCGGGTCGAGGAGCGTCTCCGCGAAGCCACGTATGGCGGTCAGCGGCGTCTTCAGCTCGTGTGAAGCGTTGGCCACGAACTCGGTCCGCACGCGGCTCAGACGCCGCACGAGGGTGAGATCCGCGAACACGGCGACCACCCCACCGGCTGGGAGCCGCTTGGCGGTCACCAGCATCGTACGCCCGAAAACCTCGAACTCGCTCTGTTGTCCGGCCTCGGAGACCGAGTCCGGACTCAGGAAGCGCACCAGCTGCGGGTTTCGGAAGATGGCCGAAAGCGTCCGTCCCTTGATCGGATCCGTGGCGCCGATCAGCTGACGCATCTGGGCATTGGACCGCTCGACCTCGCCTTGCGGGCTCACAGCCAGAACGCCCTCGCCCATCTCCTGCAGGATCAGCTCGGTCTCCGCTTTCTCCGCCGCCAGATCATGCAGCCGTTGTTCGTGTGTCTCGGCTAGCCGGTTGAGCGCGCGGTACAGCTCGCCCGTGTCGCCGCCGGCCGTCTCGGGAAGCCGCTGCGGGCTTTCACCGCGGTTCATGGCCTGGCTGAAGCGGGCAGCCCGCTCGATGGGCCGGGGCAGCAAACGCGTCAGAGCCAGAGCCAGCGCGACGACGATGAGCAAGGCGGCGGCTGCGGCCCCGGGCAGGTTCTGACTCGAGAGGGCGGCGAAGAGTGCCAGGGCGAGGCCGGCGAGGCCCACCAGGCTGAGGAATAGAGCGGTGCGCACGTTGTCCTCAGTCTTCGGCCCGAAATCGGTAACCGAAGCCCCGCACGGTCTCGATCAGATTTCCGGCTGGCCCCAGCTTCGACCGCAACCGGCCCATATGCATGTCGACCGTGCGGGTTTCGAAATCGGCGGCGGTGTCCCAAACCGCCTCGAGCAGCGCGCTGCGGCTTTGGGTGCGGCCGCGGCGTTCGAACAGGCAGACGAGGAGGCGGAACTCGGTCGCCGTGATCTTGACCTCCTCGCCGTCGATCGCCACGCGGTGGGCGTCGACATCGATGGCCAGGGGGCCCGCCCGCAACGTGCGTCCAGGCCGACCCAGCTTCTCGTCAGGCCGTGAGCGCCGCAACACGGCCCTGACTCGCAAGACGAGTTCCTTGGGGCTGAAGGGTTTGGAGATGTAGTCATCGGCTCCCAGCTCGAATCCACAGACTCGGTCCGCCTCCTCGCGGAGGGCGGTGAGGACGACGACCGGTATGCTCTGCGTCTCTTTTCGAGAACGAAGGGTGCGGAGAAGATCGGCCCCGCTGATCTCGGGGAGCATGATGTCCAGGACGATCAGGTCCGGCAGCTCCGCCTCGAGGGCGCGCAGCGCCTCCTTGCCCGTCGTGGCGGTCCGGACCTGGTAGCCGGCGTGGGCCAACTGGTAGGCAATCAGGGCGGCGATGTCCGATTCGTCCTCGATGACGAGGATGCGGGTAGGGTTTGTTTCCGCCATGGAAGTCCAATGTAAAGGGGCGGCCCAGGGCGGAACAGCCGGCGTGGGCGACCGCCGCCGGCGGCCTTGGGCGTCCGTGGGGCCGGGTCAGAGCGCGGCCAAAATCGTCGCAGGCCAGCGCCCTGCGGTTGCGCATCGCCAATAAGTCGTTGATTTTTCGACGCGTTGGCGAGATGATCTCCAGCGCCACGGGGCCAGATCTCATGAGATATTACGTGGAGATAGACGGGCGAACGGTGGAAGTCGTCCTCGGTCCGGATGGCGTCCAGGTGGACGGCCGCCGCGTCGAGGTCGACCTGAGGCCGAACGCTCAGTCGCACATCTGGCATCTGTTGCTCGATGGCAAGTCGCATACACTCTCGGCGCGGCGGCGCGACGAGAGGGGCGGTTGGCAGATCGAGATGGACGGCCGCCGTCACGACGTACTGGCGCTGGACGAGCGGCGGCGGGCGATTCGCAGCCTGGCGGGCTCGGCCCTGAGCAGTCACGGGCCCGTCGAGGTCAAGGCCCCGATGCCGGGTCTGGTCATCACCGTGGAGGTGGATAGGGACGCTCGGGTAGAGCGCGGCCAGGGGTTAGTCGTCATCGAGGCGATGAAGATGGAGAACGAAGTGAAGGCTTCGGTGGACGGCCGCGTGACCGACGTGCGGATCGCCGCCGGACAGGCCGTGGATAAGGGGCAGACGCTACTGGTGATCGATCCCGGTCTGGACGAAGCGGCGTCCGGCGACGCGTCGAGCGCAGCCAGCTGACGAAGCTCTGACATGGACGAGCGCAGAATCGAAAACACCAGCGGGATCGAGATTCGTCCCACCTACTCCGCGGTCGACGTGAAAGCATCGGGCGCTCCCGATCCTGGAAGCCCGGGCCGGTTCCCCTTCACACGGGGCGTCTACGAGACCATGTACCGCGGCCGGCTGTGGACGATGCGCCAGTATGCCGGTTTCGGCACCGCCGAGGACACGAATCGCCGATTCCGCTTCCTGCTCGACTCGGGCCAGACGGGTCTTTCGGTCGCCTTCGATCTGCCGACGCAGATGGGCATGGACTCCGATCATCCGATGGCGGAGGGAGAGGTGGGCCGGGTGGGCGTAGCGATCGACACGTTGGATGACCTGGGGATCGTCTTCGAGGGGATCGACCTCGAGCGAGTCTCGACGTCGATGACCATTAACGCCACGGCGGCTATCCTCCTGGCGATGTATGTCGCGCTCGCCGACGAGCAGGGTGTGGACCGCGGGACGCTGGCCGGAACGGCTCAGAACGACATCCTCAAGGAGTTCATTGCGAGAGGCACCTACATCTTCCCGGTCGAACCCAGCTTGCGTCTGGTCACCGATGTCTTCGACTTTTGCGCCCGCGAACTGCCGCGCTGGAACAGTATTTCGATCAGCGGCTACCATATGCGCGAGGCCGGCTGTACGGCGGCGCAGGAGATCGCTTTCACTCTTGGGAATGGCATCGAGTACGTCGAGCGAGCGATCCAGCGCGGGCTCGAGCTCGAGGATTTCGCTCCACGTCTCTCTTTCTTTTTCGCAGCGCATAACGATCTGTTCGAGGAGGTCGCCAAGTTCCGCGCGGCACGCCGCCTTTGGGCGCGCCTGATGCGTGAGCGCTATGGCGCGTCGGACGCGGCATGTCGGCTGCGCTTCCACACACAAACCGCCGGCTCGACCCTCACGGCTCAGCAGCCGCTCAACAACGTAGTGCGTGTGGCGATTCAAGCGCTGGCCGCGGTCTTGGGCGGGACGCAGTCGCTGCACACCAACGCGTACGACGAGGCGCTGGCTCTGCCGACCGCCGACTCCGCGAGGCTGGCCCTGCGGACCCAGCAGGCGTTGGCTCACGAGGCGGGCGTCGTCAGCACCGTAGATCCGCTGGCGGGCTGCTACTACGTCGAGTCGCTGACCGCGCAGCTCGAGGCCCGCGCTCGCGAATACTTGGAAGAGATGAGTGTCCGAGGCGGAGCGGCGAAAGCGATCGCCTACGTCGTCGACGAGATCCAGCGTGCCGCCTACGCCTATCAACTCGAGATCGAGCGCGGCGACCGGGTCGTGGTCGGTCTCAACCAGTTCCGCGAGGACGAGGCGGAACCGCGGATCGAACAACCCGCCTACCCGGAACTCGAGGCGCGGCAGCGCGCCCGGTTGGCCCAAGTGCGTCGGGACCGCAGTGGCGGCGATGTCCGTCAGGCGCTGCGACGGCTTTCCGAGGTGGCCGCCGGCGACGAGAACGTGATGCCGTGGATCGTCGAAGCGGTGAAGCTGCGCGCCACCCTGGGCGAGATCAGCGACACGTTGCGGGGGGTGTGGGGCGAGTTTCGGGCCGCGAGTTGAGGACGGCCGTTATCTCGAGGGCGATTCGCCGAGTTTAGCCGGTCAAGCAGCGGAGTGATGAGACAGATGCCGACCTACGAGTATCGATGCGGGAGTTGCGGAAACCACTTCGAGAAGTTTTCGGCCAAGATTTCCGATCAGTCCAGCGTCGCATGCCCCGACTGCGGGGCTGACGCGGAGCGGCTGATTTCGGGCGGCGCCGGTCTTCTGTTCAAAGGTTCGGGTTTCTACGCTACCGATTATCGCAGCCCCTCGTACAAGGAAGCGGAGAAGAAGGAGACGAAAGAGCCGAAGGACCAGGCGTCGGGCGCTGAGCCGGGCAGCAAGAAACCGCCGTCGGCGGAACCCCCGAAAAAAGGCTCCAAGAAGGATTCGGACTAGATGCGCCTTCCCGAGCTTGCGCAGACTCTCGAACGTGTCGCCCGCGAGCTAGGTGCCGGGAACGAGGTCCACGTCCTGCTGGAGCGGCCAAGAGAAGCCGCGCATGGAGATGTGGCAACCAACCTCGCTATGGTTCTCGCCGGGCAGCTGAAGCGGTCGCCTCGTGACCTGGCGCGCGAGCTCATCTCGAAACTCGACCTTCCGGCCCTTCACCTCGAGCACGCCGAGATCGCCGGGCCCGGGTTCATCAACTTTCGGGTCAGCCGCGACTACTTGAGAGAGCGGTTGCGGGAAGTGGTCGAGCGGGATCGCGAATTCGGACGCGGCGACTGGGGCTCGGGGCGGCGCGTCAACGTCGAGTTCGTGTCTGCCAACCCGACGGGGCCACTCCATATCGGTCACGGACGTGGCGCCGTGGTTGGTGATACGATCGCCCGCCTGCTCGAGTTCACGGGCCATTTCGTCTGCCGAGAGTTCTACGTCAACGACGCGGGCACGCAGATCGACAAGCTCGTCGATTCAGTCCGGGCTCGTTATGCGCAGCTCTTGGGTCGGGAGGAGGCCATACCGGAGGGCGGCTACCACGGCGAGTATATCGTAGAGTTGGCGCGGGAGCTGCACGAAGAGTTGGGCGAGCAACTCGGCGGCGACTGGGGCGAGGAGGAACGAAGCCGGGTGCGCCGATTCGCCCTCGAGCGAATGGAGCGAGGTCAGCAGGAGGATATGCGGGCTCTGGGGGTGGAGTTCGACGAGATTCGTAGCGAGACGGCGCTGTACGAGTCCAAGCAGATCGAGGCCACGCTGCGCGAGCTCGATGAGCGCGGCCTGCTCTACGAGCGCGAAGGGGCTCGCTGGCTGCTCACCACCCACTTCGGCGACGACAAGGACCGCGTGTTGGTGAAGAGCGACGGGGGCTATACCTACTTCCTCCCGGACATCGCCTACCACCGCGACAAAGCCCTTCGGGGGTTCGAGGTTGCCATCGACGTTTGGGGCGCGGACCATCACGGCTACGTGCCGCGTATGCGGGCCGCCCTGGAGGCGTTGGGTCTGGGCCGCCAGTTCTTCGAGGCGGTGATCGTGCAGCTGGTCCGACTAGAGCGGGGTGGGGAAGAGGTCAAGTTCAGCAAGCGAGCTGGCGAATTCGTCACGCTGCGCGAGCTGGTCGACGAGGTCGGTGCCGACGTCACCCGTTACTTCTTTTTGGAGCGTGGGCCGCAGCAACAGATGGTTTTCGACCTCGACCTCGCACTGGAGCGCTCGGAGAAAAACCCCGTGTACAAAGTTCAGTACGGTCACGCTCGGCTTCGCAGCGTCTATCGCCGTGGTGAGATCGATCCGGGCGCGATCGACGTCGAGGCGGATCTGGCGCCGATCTGCCGGGACGAAGAGTTCGAGATGATCAAGACGCTGCTCGATTTCCCGGAGATGGTGGAGGAGGCGGCGCGCGCCCGCGAGGGCCAGCGCGTCACATCATTTCTCGAGACGCTGGCCAACCAACTCAACAGTTGGTATCACGCCGGCACCAAAGACCCGTCGCTGCGCATCCTCGGCCAGGAGGAAGCCGTGCAGAAGGCGCGGCTCGTCCTCGCCCGGGCCAGCGAGATCGTGCTGCGCAACGGGCTCACGCTCTTGGGCATCTCGGCGCCGGAGCGGATGTGAGGGGTGGCGGGTGGGAAGGTGGGTAAGGTGAGGAAGCTGACGCGGCTCGCTGCCGCGGCGTTAGTCACCTGCCTGGCGGTGCCGGCAACCCTGTCAGCGCAGAACGGCCTCGACCCTCAACTCGCCGGTCGCTGCGGAGTGCTGACCGACGCCGACCTCGATTTGCTGTGTCGTGACGCGGTCGCCGGCATCCAGCTGCTGCAACCGGAGCTGGGGCTGGCCCTGGCGGGGGGCAATCCGGTTCTCGGGACTGCGAGCCCCATCGGCAAGCGCTTTCGCGTGTTGCCTCGAATCAACCTGGACGGCCGGTTGAACTTCGTCTGGTCGGAAATCCCTGACATCCTCGAATATCCGGATGACACGGCGGGGCCCCTGGACACCCGTGGCTTCGTCGTGCCCATGCCGCAGCTCAACCTCTCGGTCGGCGTCTTCAGCGGGTTCGAGATGACCCCGTCGCTAGGCGGCCTATTGTCTGTCGAGGTTCTCGGCAGCCTGGGCACCCTGATCTTGCCTGGCGGGGAAGGGTTCGAGAACGATGCGACCGGCCTCGGGCTCGGCGCCCGGGTCGGGGTGCTTCGGGAGTCGTTCTCAGCCCCCGGGATTTCGCTCTCCGGCAGCTACCGCTGGCTCGGTCGCATCCAGTTCGGCGACGTCGATGACGGCGACGACGCCGAGTTCGGGATGGATGTCAGCGTCTTCAGCTTTCGCGCCGGCGTAAGCAAGAGCTTCGTCGCCCTCGGCCTCGCCTTCACGCTCGGGTATGACCGCTACGACAGCGACGTGGACATAGCTGTGCGTGACCCAGCGGGAACGCCGGCACCTGCTGTCGTGCCGGTCATACCAAGCGACGACCGTGCCGATCTGGACAGCGGTAGCTGGTCGGCCTTCGTCGACGCCTCCTATATCGTTCTCTTCCTCAACTTCGTGGGCGAGCTGGGGTGGCAGGAGGAGCGGACGATCACCACCTCGAGAGGACGGGAGCTACAAGCCGGTAACTTTTTTGGTGCCATAGGAGTAAGGCTGTCGCTATGACCCCGGTTGGAGATATCCAGCATATGCGCCGGGCCCTGGCGTTGGCCGAGGAGGGTTGGGGCCGCGTGTCGCCGAATCCCCTGGTGGGGGCGGTGGTGGTGCGGGACGGCGAGGTCGTAGGCCAGGGGCATCACGCCGAATGGGGTGGCCCTCACGCCGAGGTCGAAGCGCTGGCCGACGCCGGTGAGCGGGCGCGCGGCGCCACCCTCTACGTGACGCTGGAGCCGTGTCACCACGAGGGGAAGACGGGACCGTGCACGCGAGCGATCGCTGGGGCCGGCATCGCCCGGGTGGTATGTGCGGCGGCGGACCCCAACCCGGAAGCCGGGGGCGGGGCCGCCTGGTTGCGCGAGCAGGGTGTGGAGGTGGAGGTGGGGGTGTGCGAGGAGGACGCGTCCGATCTCAACGCGCCACATCTCTGCGCCCACAGGCATCATCGCACCTTCGTGGCTTTGAAATACGCGTTGTCACTGGACGCACGGCTGGCGGAGCGTGCGGGTGCGCCCAGCCGGGTGACAGGGGCTGGGGCGATGGTCGAGGTGCACCGGTTGCGGGCGGGGCATGCGGCCGTGATGGTGGGGAGTGGGACGGTCCTGGCGGATAACCCCGAGCTGACCGTGCGAGAATGGCGCGAGCCCCGGGTGGCGCCGCGGCGGATCGTCCTGGATGGCCGGCTGCGGCTGCCGTCGAGTTCCCGGCTGGCGCGGACCGCAGGGGAAGTTGGGGTCTGGGTTTTCACCAGTCCGGACGCGCCGGTGGAGCGGGCGTCCGAGCTGGAGTCGCAGGGCGTGCGGGTCATCCGGGTGCCGCCCATGCCGTCCGGCGAAGGACTGGACCTTGGTGCGGTTCTTGCCAACCTCTGGAATCAGCAGGTGATCTCGGTTCTCTGCGAGGGTGGCGGTCGGCTAGGGTCGGCTCTGCTGGCGGCGGGGTTGGTGGACCGATTGTACGCCTTCGTCGCGCCGAAGCTGTTTGGCGAGGCCGGGGTGGCCGCCTTTCAGGGCCTGCGGGGTCGGGCGCCTCTCGACTGGCGGCTGATCGAGCGGAGGGAGCTGGGCCCGGTGACATTGTTGGCGCTGAGCCCCGAGTCGGGGTGAAAGACGAGGATGTTTAGCGGGATCGTCGTGGAGATCGGCGTCATCGAGTCGGCCACGGAGAAGGGCGGTGGGCGGGAGATCGTGGTTCGGGCCGAGAAGGTGCTGGAGGAGCTGAAGCCGAGCGACAGCATCAACGTCGACGGCGTGTGTCAGACCGTCGTGTCGCTGGGTAGTGGCAACTTCACCGTGCAGGCGATCGCCACGACGCTCTCCCGGACCACGCTGGGTGAGTTCCGCCGCGGTCGGGAAGTGAATCTGGAGCGGCCGATCGCGGCGGGAGGGCGCTTCGGAGGTCACTTCGTCCAAGGGCATGTGGATGGGGTGGGTACGGTGACCGGCGTGGAGCGTCACGGCGAGATGTGGCTGGTCCGCTTTACCCTGCCGGAGACGGTGGAGCCGTTCACGATTCTGCATGGCTCGATCGCCGTGGACGGCGTATCGCTGACGATCAACGCCCTCCCACAGCCCGGTACTGCCGAAGTCGCACTCATTCCTTATACTTATGAGCACACGAACCTCTCGCGGCTGACGCCGGGAAGCCGGGTCAACCTCGAGGCGGACATGATCGGCAAATATGTCGTGCAGGCGATCGGCCGGGCTGGCGGGGGGAAAAAGCCGGGGGACCTCTGGGAGCGACTGGCGGAGTGGGGCATAAGCTGATCCCGATGGGCCGGGAGCAGATCGCGTGAGCCGCCCGCTGGCGCTCACTCTCTGAGCGAAATGAGCGAGATCGAGTTTCATACCGTGGATGAGGCGGTCGACGCGATCCGCCGAGGCGAGATCGTGATTGTGGCTGATGATGAGGACCGGGAGAACGAGGGCGACCTCGTTTGCGCGGCCGAAAAGACCACCCCGGAAGTCATCAACTTCATGGCCACGCACGGTCGTGGACTCATCTGCCTGACGCTGACGCCAGAGCGCGTCGAGCAGCTGGTGCTCACGGCCATGGGCGACCATGCCAGCGACTCCCAGGGCACGGCGTTCATGGTGTCGATCGACGCCACCTCCAAGCATGGGGTCTCGACCGGCATCAGCGCGGCGGACCGGGCCAATACGATTCAAGTCGCCATCGATCCCGATTGCCGGCCCGAGGACCTGCGGCGACCGGGTCATGTCTTCCCGTTACGGGCCAAACCCGGCGGGGTGTTGCAGCGCGTCGGCCAGACGGAGGCATCGGTGGACCTGGCGCGCATGGCCGGGCTGACGCCGGCCGGTGTGATCTGCGAGATCTTGAATCCCGACGGGACGATGGCGCGGCGGCCGGAGCTGGAGGTTTTCGCCCAGCGCCACGGGCTGAAGTTCGTGACCGTGGCCCAGATCATCTCCCACCGCCTGAAGACCGAGCGCCTGGTGCACCGGGTCGCCGAGGCGGAGCTACCGACGGACTTCGGGGAGTTTCGAGTCTTCGCCTTCACCAACGACGTGGATCGGCGCGAGCACATCGCACTCGTCAAAGGCGAGGTCGATGGCCAGCAGGACGTGCTGGTGCGCATGCACTCCGAATGCCTGACCGGAGATGTCTTCCACTCCCAGCGCTGCGACTGCGGGCAGCAACTCAAGGCGAGCCTACAGCAGATCGACGAGGAAGGGCAGGGCGTGCTCGTGTACATGCGCCAGGAGGGTCGCGGTATCGGTCTCATGAACAAGATCCGCGCCTATCAGTTGCAGGAGAAGGGGATGGACACGGTGGAGGCCAATGAGATGCTGGGCTTTCCCGCCGACCTCCGCGATTACGGCATCGGGGTTCAGGTTCTGCTCGACCTCGGGATCAAGTCGATGCGCCTGATGACCAACAACCCGAAGAAGATCGTCGGGCTGCAGGGTTACGGTCTCTCGGTCACGGAGCAGGTTCCGATCACCGTGACGCCCAACCGCCACAACCTGAGATATCTGCGCGCCAAGCGTGAGAAGATGGGTCACCTGATCCCCGCAGAAGAGAAGCTCAAGGCCGACGAGAAAGTGGCGCGCTGATAGGTATGCGAGAGCGGTATGGGCTGTTTCGGGCTGAAGGGCGGCGCTTCGCCCTGGCCGTGAGCCGGACGAACGAGCTGGTCACGCGTCAGTTGCTGGCCGGCGCGGTGGATTGCCTGCGTCAGCACGGTGCAGGCGATGATGAGGTCGAGATCTTCTGGGTCCCCGGGGCTTGGGAACTCGCCCCGCTCGTGGCGCGCCTGGCGCGCGGCCGGCGCTACGCCGCCATCGTCGCCCTGGGAGCGCTCATCCGGGGCGCCACGCCCCACTTCGACTACCTCTCCTCGGCCGCGAGCCAGCGGCTGGCCTACGTCGCCACCCACTCCGACACCTACGTCTCCTTCGGTCTCATCACGGCCGACACCCTTGAGCAGGCGCTGGAGCGGGCCGGCAGCAAGGCCGGGAACCAGGGCTGGAAAGCGGTGCAAGCGGCGATCGAGATGGCCGACCTGCTGGACCAGGTTGATGGGGAGTCGAACTAAGGCCAGAGCTCGCGCCCTTCAGGTCCTCTATGCTTGGGAGCTGCGGGGGTGTAACGAGCGCCTGCGCGCCGTCGACCGAAAGCTAACGGAGCCGGAAGGTCGCACCCCGGACGGGCCGGTGCAGGTCTATACCGACCGCCTGCTCGAGGCCATCGAGCTCCACCGTAGCGAAGTCGATTCCCGCATCGAGTCGCTGGCCGACAACTGGCGGCTTTCCCGCATGACGACCGTGGACCGAAACATATTGCGGATCGCCGCCACTGAGATGCTCTACCTCGATGATATCCCGCTCCGCGTGTCTCTCCACGAAGCGATTCGCCTGGCCGAGTGGTTCGGCACCGATGAGAGCCGGCGCTTCGTCAACGGCGTGCTGGCCGCGCTGTTGCGCGAGGTCGAGCCGGAGCGGCTCTCCGATGCTCGATGAGAACGGGCCGGCTAAGATTGCTCGTCATCAACTGGCTGGACATCAAGAACCCTCAGGCGGGGGGAGCTGAGGTCCACCTGCACGAGATACTCGACCGGCTCGCCCGGCGCGGACACGAGATCACGCTGCTGTGCTCCGGCTGGCCGGGCGCGCCGCCGCAAGAAGAGGAAGACGGCATCACCGTCCGCCGCGTCGGAGGGCGGCACAGTTTCACGGTTCTTGCAGCGCCTTATTACCGGCGGCATCTGAGAGATGCGGGGTTCGATCTGGTGCTGGAAGACATCAACAAGATCCCACTCTACACCCCCCTCTGGGTCGAGCCGCCGGTCGTCGGCTTGGTGCCACACCTGTTTGGCGGCACGGCGTTTCGCGAGGCGTCGCTGCCGATCGCGGCGGCGGTGTGGCTAGCGGAGCGCCCCATTCCCTACTTCTATCAGGACGTGCCGTTTCAGGCGATCTCCCAGTCCACGGCCGAGGATCTCGCGGCGCGGGGGCTGCCCCGATCGCGCATTCGCGTCATCCGCCCCGGCCTGGACCGCTCCCACTTCTCGCCCGATTCCAGCCGGCCTCGCTTCGCCGAGCCCACCTTCGTCTACTTGGGCCGCCTGAAGCGGTACAAAGGGCTCGAGACCGTGGTGGAGGCACTGGGCCGCCTGGCCCAGTCTGGGGTCGAGGCGCGCCTGCTGGTGGCGGGGAAGGGGGACCACGAGGAGGAGCTGCGCCGATTCGCCGCCGCTCGCGCCCCCGGTCGCGTCGACTTTCTGGGCTACGTCTCCGAGCCGGACAAGCTCGACCTATTGCGCCGTGCTTGGGCGACGGTTTACCCATCACCGAAGGAGGGCTGGGGCCTGACGAACGTCGAGGCGGCGGCCTGCGGAACGCCGGCCCTGGCCTCCGATTCGCCGGGCCTTCGCGAGTCCGTGGCCGATGGGCGCAGCGGCCTATTGATCAGGCACGGCGACGTCGAGGCATGGGTCCGCGCCCTGCGGCGGATCGCCTGCGATGCCGAGCTGCGAGCCCGGCTGGGTTCCGGCGCCCGTGACTTTGCCGGCGAGTTCGGTTGGGACCGGACGGCGGAGGAAACCGAAGCGCACTTCTGGGAGGTTCTTTCCGCCACCGCCGTGCGGACTCGACGTGACTTCAACGCCAGGGTATCGGAGGAGACATGAAGATCTCCATGACCGCTCGTAACTTCGAGTTGAGTAATGCTTTGCGCGACTATGTAGAGAAACGCTTTTCCAAATTGGATCGCTATTACCAACGCACCTCACGGGTGGAGGTGACGCTAACGGAAGAGAAACGCCAGCGGCGGGTTGAGGCCCTCGCGGCAGTTGACGGTGACGTCGATATTCATGCCGAGGCCGTGGCCGAGGAATTCCGCATCGCGGTGAAACGGGTCTCCGACAAGCTCGTGCGCCAGCTCAAACGACGGCACGATCGCCGTCGGGATCACCAGGCGCCCCGGCTGGGACAGGAGATCCAGGCGGAGGAGGCGCTCGAAGGTAGCGAATCGTGACCCTGACCGTTCGGGAACTGCTGGAGCTTCGCGGCGAGAGCCTTCGCCTGCGGCTGATTACGCGCGACGGGCCGTCGCTGCAGCGGACGATCGTCAAAGGAGAGATCGCGAGCCCGGGGCTCGCCCTGGCCGGCTATACCGAGCGCTTCACGGCCGGCAGGATTCTCGTCCTGGGGGAGACGGAGGTGAGCTACCTTCGCTCTCTGGACGCTCGGCGGCGGCGCGCGACGGTGGAGACGCTTCTCTCCTTCGAGTCTCCGGTCGTCATCGTAACTAAAGGACAGGAGCTTCCCGCCGAGCTCCTGGAGATCGCGGAGCGCCGGGGCACGGCGGTCGTGATCAGCGAGCTGGGCACCGCCGAGTTCTATCGCCGGATCAACCCGTTTCTCAACGACCAGTTCGCGCCACAGACCCACCTCCACGGATCGCTGGCCGACGTCTATGGCGTCGGTCTTCTGTTCGTCGGCCGCAGCGGCATTGGCAAAAGCGAGTGTGTCCTCGACCTGGTGGAACGTGGCCACCGCCTGGTGGCCGACGATGTGGTGCGCGTCACCCGCCAAGGACACGATGTGCTCATCGGCCGAGGTTTGGAGCGGGCCCGCCATCACATGGAGATTCGGGGTGTCGGGATCATCGATGTGCGGGCGCTGTTCGGCATCCGGGCGATCCGCCAGCAGAAACGTATCGAGGTGGTCGTACAGCTGGTCGATTGGTCGCGGCAGGAGGCGTACGACCGCACCGGGTTGGACGCGGATTACACCGCGATCCTTGGGGTCCCCATCCGCCGGGTGACGGTGCCGCTCAACCCGGGCAAGAACATCACGGTGATCTCGGAAGTCGTCGCCATGAACCACTTGCTCAGATACTCGGGCGTCGATTCGGCCGCGGCATTCAACGCAAATCTCAAGGACGCCATGGCGCCGGTCCGCGAATACTTGGAAGAGGACTATGAGTGAGGAAGTCCAGGGCGTTCTTGTAGGTCACGGCAAACTGGCCGAGGGTCTGCTCGATGCCGTCGCCGAGATCACCGGCTCGCGAGAGGGGTTGCACCCACTGGACAACGAGGATCTTACGCCTGAAGCGCTGGCCGGCCGACTGGCCGAGGTGGTGGGTGACCAGGCGAGCGTGATCTTCGTCGACCTGCCGAGCGGGAGCTGCGCCTACGCCGCACGGCGCGTCCGACTGACCCGCCCCAACGTCGTGGTCGTTTGTGGAGTCAACTTGCCGCTACTGCTCGATTTCGTCTTCCACCGCAGCCTGCCCCTGGATGAGATTGTCGAGCGGCTACATTCGCACGTGGGGGTCTCGATAGAGCGTTCGACGGATGCCGATTCTTCTCTGCCGCGTCGATGACCGCCTGATCCATGGGCAGGTGGTCGTTGGCTGGGGAGCACGTCTGGGGCTGGATCATATCGCAGTTGTCGATGATGCGCTGAGCGAGTCGGAGTGGGAGCAGGAGCTCTTCCGCGCCGGGCTGCCCGGAAAAGTGGAGGCAAGCTTTGCGAGCGTCGCTGACGCGGCTCGACGGGTTCCCGAGTGGCAGGCGAACGAGGCGCGTTTCTTCGTACTCACCCGCGATATCACCACGATGCGTCAACTGGCCGAGAGCGGTGTGCTCGACGGTCAGGAGATCAACCTGGGCGGGGTGCACCACGCGCCTGGGCGTCGCCGCGTCTTACCTTATCTATTCCTCGGCGATCGAGACCGGATAGAGCTGGAGCGCCTCCGAGAAACCGGCGTGACCGTCAGCGCGCAGGACGTTCCCGGTGCGCGAAAGATCGGGCTGGATGAAATTCTGTGAGTCGGCCACTTGACTCCCGCCGCGACTGATCTTCTGGTCCTGGTGGCCTTGGGCGGTCTTGTCGGGCTGGACACCGTGTCCTGCGCCCAGGCGATGATCTCCCGTCCGATCGTCGCGGGCCCGCTCGCCGGGCTGCTGCTCGGCGACGCCAGCAGCGGCATGCTGGTCGGCATGCTCCTCGAGATCATCAGCCTGAACCAGCTACCGATCGGAGCGGCCCGGCACTGGGACACGGGGCCCGCCGCGGTGGCCGCGGCCGCCGCGGCGATATGGAGCGGCGGCAAGGCGCCGGCGGCGCTGGTCCTCGCCACCGGCTACGGCGTGTTGGTGGGGTGGGCGGGGAGCTGGTCGATGCATGCGCTGCGTCGGCTCAACGGTCTCCTCGTCGGTCAGGAAGGGCACCGCCCTCTGTCGCCCGGCAGCCTCTCGCGACGACACCTGTTCGCTCTGGGGGCGGATTTTGCGCGGGCCGCGGCGCTCACTGCGCTGGCCGTGGGGTTGATGCTGCTGCTCGCAACGAGCCCCGGCGCGGCGCCGGCGCTGCTGAGGACGGCGTTCGTCGTTCTGCTCCTCCTCTGCCTGGGGCTCGCGGTGGGGACGGCCGTCCGGGCCGTCGCCACAGGGCGCTCGGTGGCCTTGGCCTTCAGTAGCGGCGCCGCGGCCAGCGCCGTCCTCTGGCTATGGCTGAGTTAAGGCGCGAGCCCGGTTTGCGCGTGCTGGTGCGGAGCCTGACGATTCAGGCCTCGTGGAACTATCGGACCATGCAGGGAGCGGGGCTCGCCTTCGCCCTGATTCCGGTGTTGGCCAGGCTGTCGGGTGGCGATCGCGGGGCGCTCGAAGCGGCGGTCGGACGCCACGCCGGGTTCTACAACGGCCACCCCTACCTGTCCACGGTCGCCATTGCCGCCCTGGCAAGAATGGAGAGCGAAGAGCTCGACGCGGCCCAGATCGAGCAGTTCAAGAACGCGATCGTCGGCCCGCTCGGGGGGCTGGGCGATCGGCTGGTCTGGGCTCGCTGGCGGCCGTTGTGCGCCCTGGCCGCCATCTTGCTGTTCGGGCTTGGCGCTCCCTGGTGGGTCGCGGTCGGGACCTTCCTGGTCCTCTACAACGCCGTCCAGCTGGGCCTCCGGGTGTGGGGATTGCGGTTCGGTTGGCGGCACGGCCGCGACGTGGGGCGAGCGCTGCTGGGTTCACCTTTGCGCCGAATACCCGATCGGATTACGATTCCATTAGTCTTTGCTGGCGGGGCCGTGCTACCGCCGCTGGCCCTCGAGGCGGGCGGTGGCACCGCCGGCCCACTTCCCGCCGTTTTGATTGCTCTCGCCGTTGCGGCTTTGGGCTACTGGCGACCAGTTGTCTCGGGCCGGCTGGCCGCCCTTGGCCTTCTGGCCGGGTCGCTGGTTATCGTCGCTCTCGAGATGAGCGTGTGGTGAGCGTGGAAAGCAGGGACTTCGTTAAGAACGTCAAGGTGGCGAACGTCTACGGTCTGCACGCCAGGCCGGCGGCCGAGTTCGTCAAGCTGGCTACGAAATTCCAGTCCGAGATCCTGGTGAACAAAGACGGCCTCGAGGTGAATGGCAAGAGCATCATGGGTGTGATGATGCTGGCAGCAGAGCGGGGTTCGATGATCGAGATCCGGGCGCGGGGGGTGGATGCTCAGGCCGCCGTCGAGGCGCTGGTGACGCTCGTTGCCAACGGGTTTGGCGAGGAGTAAAGCGGGTGGGCGAGATCGTTCAGGGCATCCCGGCGTCGCCCGGGATCGTGATCGGGCCCGCCCGGGTGCTCCACTATCCTCGCGTCGACGTTCCCCACGCCACCGTCTCCTCTGACCAGATCGACTCGGAGATCGCTCGCTTTCGCACCGCCTGCGACCAGGCGCGTCAGCGCACCCAGCAGCTGAGAAGCATGGTGGAGAACCGCCTGGGGGAAGTGCAGGCGAAGATCTTCGACCCGCAGCTGATGATGCTGGAAGATCCGGAGCTCGTGGGTGGCACGGTCACCTACATCCAGGATAGCTTCCTCACGGCCGAACGGGCCTTCAGCCTGCGGGTTCTGGAGTTCCGCTCCCGTTGGCTCGATGCCACCCACGCGCGGGTGCTCGACCGGGTGGCGGATCTCAACGACGTGCAGGCCAGGGTGCTGGCGGCGCTCATCGACCTGACCGAGCTCGACCTCCAGCAGCCTGATCACGCTGTACCCGTGATCCTCGTCGCCCATGAGATCACACCCAGCCACATAGTGGATCTCGACCCGGCCCACACCCTCGGTGTGGCCACGGATGCGGGGACACGGACCGCCCACGCCTCGATCCTGGCCCGTTCCCTACGTATCCCGGCGGTGGTCGGACTCGGCAACCTTTCGCAGCGGATCGAGCCCGGGGTGGAGATTATCCTGGACGGATACGGCGGCAAGGTGGTGATCGGTCCGTCGGAGGCGCAGAAAGCCCGCTTCCATGATCGCGACCTGAAAGCGCGCGAAACGGCGCGCGATCTTCAGCATCTGTCACAGCTCGAGCCGACGACGCGTGACGGAACGCGAATCGGCCTCTACGCCAACCTGGAGCTGCCCTCCGATGCCGAGGCGGCGGCCGCCGCGAACGCCGACGGCATCGGCCTCTTCCGCACCGAGTTTCTGGTGGTGGGCAAGGCGGCCCCTCCCGACGAACAGGAGCAGTACGAGGCTTTTCGAGACGTCATCGAGATCATGTCACCGCGGCCGGTGACCATCCGCACTTTCGACCTGGGCGGTGACAAGTTTCCCATGTTTCTGCCGCCCATTACCGAGGAAAACCCTTTCCTCGGCTGGCGCGGCATGCGCATCTACGAGCTGGTCCCCGAGCTGTTTCACAGCCAGGTACGGGCGATCCTGCGGGCCGCCGCCCACGGCCCGGTCCGCCTCCTGGTGCCGATGGTGAACTCGGTGGAAGAGGTGCGCCGGATACGGGCGGTGGTGACGCAGGCGGGGCGCGAGCTGGATGCGGATGGGGTCGCACGCGGCGACTGCCTGGTGGGCGCGATGCTGGAGACGCCTGCCGCCGTGGCCATCGCCGAAGTGTTGGGGCGACACGTCGATTTCTTCAGCATCGGCACTAACGATCTCACGCAGTACATGCTCGCCGTCGATCGTGGCAACGCTCAACTCTCGCCGTTTTTCGACCTCTACCACCCGGGGTTGCTGCGCTACATCCGCCAGGCGGTTACGGCGGCGGAAACCCTGCAGCGACCGTTGTGCGTTTGCGGTGAGGCGGCGAGCGATGCTCTGGGGGCGACGCTACTCATCACTCTGGGGGTGCGGGGTCTGAGCTGCGCGCCCAGCGCCATCCTGGAGCAGAAGAAGCTGATTCGGGCGCTGGACCTGCGGAGACTCCGGCAGCTGGCGGACGAGCTGTTGGTTGCCGAGACGGGTGGCGAGATCCGAGCGCGCCTGATCGAGGCTCTGAGCGAGGTGGTCGACGTTTCGCTCGTCGACTCCAATGCTGGCTTGTCACGTACCGAGTAGGAAAGTAGTTTCGCTCAATTTAGTCATGAGAATGTGCCCAGCGGTGCAGGGGCTGCGGTAGGGGACGGCATCTACCAGGAGGCTGAGCTTTGTCGAGAAAACGCCTGTTCACATCCGAGAGCGTAACCGAGGGGCATCCGGACAAGGTCGCCGACCAGATTTCCGATGCGATCCTCGACGCGATCATTCGCGAAGATCCTGGCGGTCGGGTGGCCGCCGAGTGTCTGGTCACAACCGGTCTGGCCTTCGTGGCCGGGGAGATCACCACCCACACCTATGTCGATATTCCGCAGATCGTCCGCGATACGATTCGCGAGATCGGGTACGTGGATGCGAGCTACGGTCTCGATTACAAGACGTGTGCGGTCATCACCTCGATCGATCAGCAGTCCAGCGACATCGCCATGGGTGTGGACACGGGCGGCGCGGGTGACCAGGGGATGATGTTCGGGTATGCGACTCGCGAGAGCCCCGAGCTGATGCCGCTGCCGATCATTCTCGCCCATCGCCTGACGCGGCGGCTGGCCGAAGTCCGGAAGTCCGGCGAAGCCTCCTGGCTGCGGCCCGATGGCAAATCTCAGGTCACGGTCGAGTACGAGGGCAGCCGGCCGGTTCGCGTGCAGGCCGTGGTCGTGTCGGCGCAGCATGATGAGAAGACGGAGAACGGCAAGATCCACGGCGCGATTCGTGACCTGGTGATCGAGCCGGTGATGCCGCCCGATCTCTACGATCCCGAGAAGACCCAGATCCACATCAATCCGACCGGCCGCTTCGTCACCGGCGGTCCCCAGGGTGACGCGGGGCTCACGGGGCGCAAGATCATCGTCGACACGTACGGCGGCATGGGGCGTCACGGTGGCGGCGCCTTCAGCGGCAAGGACCCGACAAAGGTCGATCGTTCGGCAAGTTACGCCGCGCGCTGGATCGCCAAGACCATCGTGGCCGCTGAGCTGGCCGACACCTGTGAAGTGCAGCTGGCCTACGCCATCGGCGTGGCCGACCCCGTCTCGGTTCTGGTGGATACGAGCGGGACGGGCCGCGTGCCCGATCAGCGGCTCGAGGCCGCCGTGCGTGAGGTGTTCGATCTGACGCCCCGCGGCATCATCAAGGCCTTGGGCTTGCAGCGTCCGCTGTTCAAGCGGACGGCCGCTTACGGGCACTTCGGTCGCGAGCCCGATCCAGATGGCGGGTTCTCATGGGAGCGCGGTGACCGGGTGAACGACCTGAGATCGCAACTCGATTAAGCGACGGGCAAGGTAGATCATGTCGATAAAGACGACCGACCACGACATCCACGACATCAAGCTGGCGGACAAGGGGCAGCTTCGAGTCGAATGGGCGGAGCGGGCGATGCCCGTCTTGCGGTTGATTCGCGAGCGCTTTGCCCAAGAGCGGCCGCTGCAGGGCCAGAAGCTCTCGGCTTGCCTTCATGTCACCACCGAGACCGCCAATCTGGCCGTGACGTTGAAGGCGGGCGGCGCCGACGTCGCGCTCTGCGCCTCCAATCCGCTTTCCACGCAGGACGACGTCGCCGCACATCTGGTCAGGGACCACGGCATCAAGGTCTTCGCCATCAAGGGCGAAGAGCACGACGTCTACTACGAACACATCCGCGCCGCCCTGGCTCACGGACCGACGCTCACGATGGATGATGGCGCGGACCTCGTCGGCGCGCTCCACATGATCGCGCTCGAGCGCTTCGATGACCTGGCCGAGCCGGTACGGCGCTGGACGGCCTCGCTGTCGGCCAAGGAGCGACGCAGCCTGGTCGAGACGGTGATCGGCTCGACCGAGGAGACGACGACGGGCGTCATCCGCCTGCGGGCCATGGCCAACGACAAGGTGCTGCAGTTTCCGGTGATCGCGGTGAACGACAGCCTCACCAAGCACCTGTTCGACAACCGCTATGGTACGGGCCAGTCGACGTTGGACGGCATCCTGCGCGCCACCAACATCCTGCTGGCCGGAAGCCGCATGGTGGTGGCCGGCTACGGTTGGTGCGGACGCGGGGTCGCCACCCGGGCCCGCGGCGCCGGGGCCCGGGTGATCATCACCGAGGTAGAGCCGCTCAAGGCGCTGGAGGCCGTGATGGACGGCTTCGAAGTGATGCCGATGGCTGAGGCCGCCGAGGTGGGTGATGTGTTTGTCACGGTGACCGGCGACACCAGCGTCATCCGCGAGGAGCACTTCCGTGCCATGAAGGACGGCGCCGTCCTCGCGAACTCCGGTCACTTCAACGTCGAGATCGATCTGGAGCGGTTGGCGGCGATCTCTGACGGGCCGCCGCGGATCGTCCGCGACTTCGTGCAGGAATATCGACTCGATGGCCGGCGCATCTTCGTGCTGGGCGAGGGGCGCCTGATCAATCTGGCGGCGGCTGAAGGACACCCGGCCGCGGTGATGGACATGTCGTTCGCCAACCAGGCTCTGGCCGCCGAATATCTGGTCGACAAGGGGCAGGAACTCGACGTGGCGGTCCATCGCACACCCGATCCCATCGATCGCGAGATCGCGCGCCTCAAGCTGGAATCGATGGCCGTGGCGATCGACACGCTCAGCGCGGAACAGAAGCGCTACCTGACGTCTTGGGAGCTCGGAACTTGAGGCTCGAAGCGGGGTTTACAGCGGTTCAGGGCTTGGTATCTTGAGATGTCAGACCTCTCCCCGCCGGTCGATGAACCGTGAATGAAATGAACCAGGTAAAAGTCGCGAGTCTCGGGCTCGACAAAGCGTCCAACACCCCGGTGGTGATCCTTCAGGAGATGGAAGGGGAACGGGTGCTCCCCATCTGGATCGGACCCGGCGAAGCGAGCGCGATCGCCATGGAGCTGGCGGGGATGAAATTCTCGCGACCGCTGACCCACGATCTCTTCACCTCTATGCTCCAGGGTCTGGGCAGCGAGCTGCAGCGAGTTTTGATCACCAAGGTCGTCGACAACACCTACCACGCCGAACTGATCATCCAACAGGACGGCAAGATCGTTTCCATCGACGCGCGGCCCAGTGACAGCATAGCTATTGCCCTTCGGGTCAAGGCGCCCATCTACGCGCACAGCGATCTGCTTGAGCAGGCTTCGATCGAGATCCAACCGTCCGACATCGAGCCGGGCGCGATTCCCGACGCCGCGTCCCCCGAGGACACCGCCGGGATGGACGCCGAGCAGCTCAAAGAGTATCTGCGCAATCTGAACCCGGAGGATTTCGGCCGCTTCAATCCGTGAGCGGACCGATCGGTGCGAGCCGAGGCCGCCGCACACGACTGCGGCGGCTTTTGTTTTGCCTGTCGCTCCTCTCGCTCCTCAATTTGCCCAGCGGCGCGGGCGAAGCTCGAGGCCAGGCAGCCGAGGGCGTCCGCATACTCCGACGACACGCGCGGGTCGCCCGAGAAACCGACGGCGGCTATCGGCTGATCGAGGCGCTGGACGTCGAGGACTCCCGCCCCAGCGGCGACACCGCGCCTCTCCCCCTCGCCGTTCTTGCGGAGGGCGCACAGGACGTCCTGCCGCTGGCGGGTGATGTGTCAGCGAGCCGGGTGGTTTACGATCAGAACTGGCTCGTCTTGCTGGGGGCGCCCCCGGCGCCGCACTACCGGCTCGTCTTCACCTATCGACTTGCCCCCAACGCCGAGACGCTAATCCTGCGAGCGCTGCCGGCCGTGAACGAGCTGGTGCTGGACGTGGATCGGGGGACCGTCGACGCGGCGCCTGGACCGGGTCTCACCGTCGCCGGTGACGGAGGGACCCCCTCGCGTCCCAGCCGCCGCTACACGGCGCACGATCTGCCGCCGGACACCGCCGTGCGCCTGCGTCTGATTCGCCCGCACACGGGCTGGCGTGAGCGGCTGGCCGTGCTTCTGGTGGTCGCGGCCGCCGCCGGATTGGGCGGCGTCCTGGTTTGGCGGCGTGCCCGGTGACCGGCGCGGGTGACCGGCGGCCGTTGACGGCGTGAGGGGAACGGCCGGGCCGGGGGACCTGGCTGCTGGGCGCGACCGCCTCTAGCTTTCGATCATGGCGCTCGTCACGACTCCGGCCACCGTCCTGAAGACCTACGAGTACAGCGAGACCAGCAAGATTCTGCGCCTCCTCACCCGCGACCACGGCCTCTGCTCGGTTATCGCCAAGGGGGCGCGGCGGCCCAAGAGCCGCTTCGGCGGACTGCTCGAGCCCTTCACCGACGGCCTCGCCACCTTCTACACGAGGGAGGGGCGCGAGCTGCACACGCTCTCCGGGTTTGAGCTACGGCGCGAGCGCCAGGCGCTGGGCCGCGAGCTCGTCCGTTTCGCCGGCGCCGGCTTGCTCACCGAGCTGATTCTTCGCTTCGCTCCGTCGGCGCCCGATCGCGAGCTCTTTCGGCTGCTGGGTCGCGGCTTGGACCGGTTGCTCGAGGTCGGCGGCGACGCGGAGGCGATGATTCTCGAGGAGGCGTGGCGCTTGATCGCCCAGCTCGGCTTCGCCCCCAGCGTCGACTGCTGCTCGAGCTGCGGGACCGTCCCGGCCGCTGAGCAGACGGCACACTTCGATTTGACCGGCGGGTCGATCGTCTGCGCTCGCTGCCGGCGTGTGGGCCGGCTGCGAAACCTTCTGGAGCTGAAGCCGCAGGCGCGTGCCGAGCTGGCGGCGCTGATCTCCGGGCGAGGCGAGAACGGGCAGACGCTGGCCGCGTCGCGCTTGCAGCGCCACCTGCTGCGCGATTTCATCGCCTATCACCTCGCCGACGAACGTCCGCTCAATTCCTTCCGGTTCCTCGACGAGCGTTTGGGATGAAGTCGGTCATTCTGGGGACGGCCGGGCATGTCGACCATGGGAAGACCGCTCTGGTCGAGGCCCTGACCGGCATCAACACCGACCGCTGGGAGGAGGAGCGCCAGCGAGGCATCACCATCGACCTCGGGTTCGCCCCCTTTCCGCCCGGCCCCGACGATCTGGAGATCTCGGTGGTGGATGTCCCCGGACACGAGGACTTCGTGAAGAACATGCTCTCCGGGGCTACCGGGATGGATCTGCTGTTGCTGGTGGTGGCCGCCGACGAAGGGCCGATGCCGCAGACGCGGGAGCACCTCTGGATCGCTCGGCTCCTCGGGGTCGCGCACGGCGTGGTGGCGATCAGCAAGTGCGACCTGGTCGACACGGAGTGGCAGGAGCTGGTGACGGAATCGGTGGGCGAGGAGCTGGGTCGAATCTTTTCGGGCGACCGGTGGCCCGCGCACCAGGTGTCCACCGTCACCGCTGAGGGCATCGACGAGCTGCGCTCGAGCGTGTATGCGGCAGCGCGGCAGGTCGAAGCCCGTCATCAGGACGACCTGTTTCGGTTGCCGGTGGATCGCTCGTTCAGCGTCCGCGGCGTCGGGACCGTCGTGACGGGGACGGTCTGGGGCGGTCGCATCGAGGCCGGCGCCGAGGTCCGCATCATGCCGCGGGACCGGCGTGTTCGCCTGCGCGGTATTCAGGTGCATGGCCGCGAGGCACAGGCGGCCCGAGCCGGCCAGCGTGCCGCCCTGGCGCTCACCGGAGTGGATCGATCGGAGATCGGCCGCGGCGACCTGATCACCACCGACCCCGTGTGGCGCAGCAGCCGTTGCCTGGAAGCCGAGCTCTTTCTGCTGCCCGATTGCCCCCGCCCGCTCAAGCACTGGCAACGGGTCCGCTTCCATCTGGGAACCGCCGAGACGATGGCTCGGGTCGTCCTGCACGGTGGTCAGGCGTTGCCGCCCGGTGAGCGGGGACCGGTGCAGCTGCGTCTGGAGCGGCCCGTGGTCGCTCGAGCCCGCGACCGCTTCGTCCTCCGCTTCTATTCACCCGTGACCACCATCGGCGGCGGCGTGATCCTCGACCCCTGGGCGGAGCGGCGCCCGCGCGGCCCTGCCGGGCGTCTCGAGTCGCTGGCGAGCCCCGACCTGCCAGGCCGCCTGCTGAAGCTGGCGGAGGAGCGGCGCGAGGGCATCAGCGAGGCCGAACTGTCTGTCCTCCTGGGCGAGCGACCCGCGCAGGTCCAGGCCGCGGTCCAGGAGCTGGGCTCCGCCGGCGGCGTCCGCGAACTGAACGGGCGCTGGTTCGGGCAAGCCGTCTTCGAGGCGGCGCGAGTGGCCCTCCTAGAGGCTATCGCCGAGGGGCACGCCCGCGACGAGGGCGCCCGGGGCGTGAGCCTCGAGTCGCTACGCAGCGGGGCGGGGTGGCCGGCCGACTTGATCAACGCCGTGCTCGCCGACCTCCGAGACGAACAGCTGATTCGGGTGGATGGTTCCCTAGCGGCGCTGGCCGACCACGTGCCCCGGCTGACCGCGCGTCAGAAACAACTTGAGAGTGAACTACGTAAGCGCTTACATGATGAAGAGTTGAGTCCGCCAACCGTGAAAGAGCTTTCGCTAGAGTTGGGCGTAAAGAACGAAGTGCTGCTTCCGGTCCTCAAATTCCTGGCCGAGGCAGGCGAGCTGGTCGCGGTGACGCCGGACATCTATTTCGACGTGCGAGCCGTCGAAGAAGTAAAGCGGAGGGTTCGACTGGCGCTGGAGGGGGGCCGGGTCGCGACGCCGTCCGAGTTACGGAAGGCGCTGGCGGTGAGCCGGAAGTACCTGATCCCCCTGCTGGAGCACCTCGATGCCCTCGGTCTGACGCGCCGAACCGGTGTGGGGCGGGTGCTACGGACCGTCGATGGGGCGGGACGCTGATCCTTGCTCACGCCAGGAGGAGGGTCTATCTTGGCGATGACGTCCTATGGTGACGTAGCGGACAATTAGATCTGGGTGGATAGTCAAAGCCGGGAGGCGGAAGACCGAGACTACGGCTACAAATCCAAGGAGGCGTGAGGGCGAATGAAGCACAGGTTCTCTGTGCTCCTCGTCCTTCTGCTGGTGCGAGTCCCGAGCATTCCCGGGGTCTTCGCGCAACAGACCGACACCACCGCGGCGCCTGAAGGAGCTCGCCAGAGCGAAGTCCGCGGTGTGGAGCTGGAGCAGAATTACCCGAATCCCTTCAGCCGCGAGACGCGGATCCCGTTCGTTCTTGGCGCTGATCTGTTCGAGGACGGGAGACCGGTGGTGGTGACGGTGCGCATATACAACGTGCTGCGCCAGCTCATCGCGATCCCCATCTCGCTCGATCACCCCAGCGCCGTCGGGCAGCCCGCCCAAGAGCTGAGGTTCGATTCCCCCGGCCGCTATTTGCTGTACTGGGATGGGACGGACCGAGGTGGTCAGCAAGTCTCGTCGGGCATCTACTTCTGCCAGATCGTGACGAGCCGGTCCCAGGACATCATCAAGATGATCGTCACGCGCTGAGCGTGATGGGACCTCAATCGACGAAATAGACGAAGCAGCCGCAGTTCTCGCACCAGCGCAGTTGCTCGTTCGTCTTACTCATCGAGGTGGGCATCGCCATAAAGCAGCCGTAGCAAACCCCGTTGAGGACTGGGGCGACGGCGCGGGCCCGTTTCCCGGCGATCAGTCGGTAGCGGCTGGCGACTTCGGCGTCGAGGGCGGCCTCCATCTCTTGGATCTTCGTTTGCAGCTGAGCGACGGCGTCCTCGAGCCGAACATGGAACACCTTTCGCTCGATCTCCAGGCTGCTCTCCTCCTCTGCCACCTCCATCTCCCGCTGTTGCGCCTTCAGGTCCTGTAGCTCCAGCAGGATTTCCAGTTGAGGGTGCATACTACGAATCCTCCCATCAAACCTGCTTCTCATCGAGCAAGGTGAGGAACTGCTCGGGGGTCTCGATTTCGGCCAAGCGTACCGGCACATCCGGCTCGCGGCAGAGTTGGGCGATCTTTCCCAGGACGGGGAGATATTGGTTCGAGACTTCGAGAGGAGGGGCGACGATGAGAAAGAAGAACGAGACCGGCTTGTCGTCGATCGCTTTGAAGTCGATCCCGGCGCTACGGCGACCAAAGGCGACGCGCAGCCGACTGACCACGAGCGATCGACAATGCGGGATGGCGATCCCTTTACCTATCCCGGTGGATCCGAGGTTTTCGCGCCGCTTCAGCATCTTGTAAAGGATTCCCTCCGACTTCTCGGGCAACTTCAGCAGCGCGATCAAACCTTTCAAGATCTCGTCTTTGTTCTCCCCTCCAAGATCGAGATTGATGACATCTTCGCTGAAAAACTCACGCAATTCCATTCTAGCCTCCAGTCCCAGCGCGCAGCGGCGGTTCGACCGGCCACGAGCCGCCAGGCTCAAACGGATTTGGAATCCGGCGTATCTATATCGCCCCGGCTTCGCGGTGTCAAAACCCCAGCTCGCCGGGCCAGGGAGCCACGACCCGCGGGCACGGCCGGGAACCGAGGCGAGCCTCCTCGACCCGGCGTTTGACTGCGTCGTTCCCTGGCGTATATTCGCGCGGTACAAGCACTCCCGCCCCTCGAATCCTTTGTCTATGCGGCCGGAACGTTTGAAGAGCCTGCTGGCGCGCTTTCAGCGGGGCGAGCTTTCCATCGAAGCGGTGTTGGATCAACTCGCCCAGGCGCCTTACGAGGACCTCGGGTTCGCCCGAGTCGATCATCACCGCGCCGTGCGGCAGGGCTATCCCGAGGTGGTCTACTGCCCGGGAAAGACCGCCGAGCAGGTCGCCGCGATCTGTGCGCGTCTCGCCGCGGCCGGAGACGGTCTGCTGGCGACGCGAGCCGATGAGGACATCCGCCGGCGGCTGGAAGCCGAGCATCCCGGCATCGAGATCAACGATCTGGCCCGGACCGCTTATCTGCCTCCCAGCGAGCCGATCGAGATCGCGGTGCGCGGGTCCGTTCTCGTCGTCACCGCCGGCACCTCGGACCTGCCGGTCGCCGAGGAGGCGGCGGTGGCGGCCCGGGCGATGGGCAATCCCGTGCGTCGACTGGACGATGTGGGCGTGGCCGGTATTCACCGTCTGCTGGCGGAGCGCGGCGAGCTGGCGGAGGCTGCCGTGATCATCGTCGTGGCAGGGATGGAGGCCGCCCTGGGCTCTGTGGTGGGGGGCCTGGTCTCGGTCCCCGTGGTCGCGGTCCCGACCAGCGTGGGCTACGGCGCCAGCTTCGCCGGGCTGGCGGCTCTGCTCGGGCTGCTGAACAGTTGCGCGCCGGGAGTGACGGTGGTCAACATCGACAACGGTTACGGGGCCGCCGCGGCCGCCACGCGGATCAACCGGCTGACCTAGAACGGCGGTGGGGGTGGGATGCTTGGGTTGGAGGGCGTCGCCCACGAGCTGAGTTCCTGGCTGGAGTCGTTGCGCCTGGCATTGGGGGCCGAGTCGGCCAGCCTCTGGATGGTGGTCACACCGGGCGACCGACTGGCGGTGGCGCTGAGCGTTCCCCCCGACGCCGACGTCGCTCCGCCTCAGGTGCCACTGCACGGACACGCTCTGGGCTGGGTGGTCAGTGAGGGGATCGCGCTTCGGGCTTCGCAGGAGGACATCTTCGGGCGACGCGGCGGCTGGCTGGTGGCCGCGCCGGTCACCGAGCCCAATGGGGCTCGGGTCGGCTGCGTCTCGTTGGAGTTTGCGGGGCTGCCGCGGAACGATGCGGCGCGGGCGCTGGAGCTGGCCGGCACCCTGGCGGGTCGGCTGTTGGGGGACGTGCGGGCGGCCGAGCGCGCGCTCAGCGACCTGGCCAAGTACCGGGCGCTGTACGGCACGATCCAGGATCTCGACCGCGAGCTCGACCTGCAGGGTCTCGCCGCGGGCGTGTGCGAGCGGGCGCGCCGAGTGTCGGGCGCTCGCGCGGCGGTGGTGGCGTCCTGGGATTTCAGCGCGGGAAGCGGCAGCATCATCGCGGCGGACGGCGAGGTCGCCCGCGGTCTCGCGGGCGCGAGCTTCGATGGGGAGTCGTCTCTGCTGGGGCTGGCTCTGCGCAACGTGGTGGTCCTTCCCCGGGACGACCTGACGGGCAGAATCAAGTTTCCGCTCTACGTCCAGGGCTTCGACTCGAAAGCCGGCTCGGCGATCATCGTGCCGATGATCGTCGACGCACACCCCATCGGCGCGCTGGCCGTCGACTACGAGCGGCCCCGCCAGTTCGCCGAGGGAGACCTCGAGCGGCTCAAGGCCCTCGCCGTCTTCGTCGCCCCGACCTTCCGCAACGCCGTACAGTTTGGTGAGATCAAGGCGCTGTCGCTCACCGACGCGCTCACCGGGTTGCCCAACCGGCGATCGACCGAGCGCGCCATCGCCTCGGCGGTCGCGGTGGCCGAGCGGACCGGCAGTCCCTTCGCCGTGGCCGTGGCGGACATCGATCACTTCAAGCGCTTCAACGATCGCCACGGCCACGATGCGGGCGACCTGGTGCTGCAGACGGTCGCTCGGGTCATCCGCGACGCCCTGCGTCCCGGCGATCACGCCGGCCGCTGGGGCGGGGAAGAGTTCTTGATCGTGCTGCCGTCCACGTCGCTGGAGGATGCGGCGCGTGCGCTGGAGCGGATCCGGCGGAACGTGGAAGCGACGGAGGTGACGTGGCGCGGCGCGCCCCTGGCGGTGACGCTCAGCGCCGGTGTGAGCTCCTACCCCGAACTGATCCGCAACGCCGCGTCGGCGGTGGCCTCGGCCGACGGGGCGCTCTACAAGGCGAAACGGCGCGGCCGCAACGCCGTGGCTTTGGCGGACGCCCGCGGCTAGCCGGCAGGCTGATGCCGGTGGGGTGGGGCCGACGCTTCCAAATGGAACCCGCATCCCTTAGTATTCGTAGTGTAGCACGACTCGTGGGGGCGAACAGGTTTCGACGGGTCTAGTGAACGTGGAGCAGCGTGCCGAGGGCGCCTGGCCCCTCGTAAATCAACTGGGCGACAACACAACTGCCAACCACAACTTGGCACTGGCTGCCTAACTAAGCAGCCCGTCTCCTGATCCGCCGGGCCCGAGGCGGGTCTTGAGGCGTCGATAAATCGGGCTGGCTAGTCCGCGCGGCCGCGGCGCGGGCGGCGAGATTCACAGCGGCTGGCTTTGGGAAGGCCGCCTATCGGCCGACTTGAAGTGAGAAAAAAACGGTAGGCTACGCACGTAGCGGCTCTGCCGGATCTATTCTCGGACGCGGGTTCGATTCCCGCCGCCTCCATCAATCGATCGAATATCGGGTGGGCGGTCCTAGGCGCGGCGCGCTCTTCGGCGCCTTCGCGGTTGGCGTCCGCCACCAGGTATTCGATATTTTTGTTGCCATGCATCAGACCGCTCTCGAGCATCTCGTTCTCGTTCGCCCCACCGGCGAGCTGGCGACAAAGTCGCGGCCGACGCGCCGCCGCTTTCAGCGCCGCCTGGTGGAATGCGCCGAGGACGCGCTGGGCTCGGCCGGGCTGTCGTTCCGGGTTCGCGAGGAGTGGGGCCGCCTGTTCGTCGAGTCCTCCAGCCGTGCCGCGCTGGACGTGTTGGCCCGGGTCTTCGGCATCGCGTCGCTCTCGGAGATCGAGGGGACAACCGAGCCGCGGCTCGAGTCGATCGTCGAGGTGGGCGCGCGGCTTTATAGCGAACGCGTGCGGGGCCGCAGCTTTGCCGTGCGCGCCCGACGCGCCGGCCGCCATCCCTTCTCCTCGAAGGACATCAACTACGAGCTGGGGGCCGCGCTGAATCGCGACGCGCGGGTCGATCTCGACACGCCCGAGGTCGAGGTCGGTGTCGAGGTGCGCGAGCAGGCGGCCTACTTCTACAGCGGGCGCATCAGCGGCGCCGGTGGCCTGCCGCTGATCGCCGAGGGGCGCGCCGCGGCGCTGCTCTCCGGAGGCTACGACTCGGCCGTGGCCGCCTGGATGATGCTGAAGCGGGGCACCGCGCTCGATTACATCTTCTGCAACCTGGCCGGCGGTGCTTACGAGCGGTCGGTCCTGGCCGTGGCCAAGCTTCTGGCCGATCAGTGGAGTTACGGCACGCGACCGACGATCCATGTCATCCCCTTCGAGGGCCTCATCGAGCACCTGCGCGAGCGCGTGCACGAGAGCTATTGGCAGGTTGTGCTGAAGCGGCTGATGTACAGGGCGGGCGAGCAGGTGGCCCGGGAGATCGGGGCGCGGGCGCTCATCACGGGCGAGTCGGTGGGCCAGGTGTCGTCGCAGACTCTGGCCAACCTCTGCGCCATCGATCGCTGCGTCGACATGCCGGTGCTGCGGCCGCTCGTGGGCTTCGACAAGGCGGAGATCATCGAGCGCAGCCGCGCCATCGGCACCTACCCGCTCTCCGAGAAGGTGCGGGAGTATTGCGCGCTGACCGAGCGTCGGCCGGTCATCGACGCCTCGCCCGAGGATGCGGCGGGCGAGGAGGCGAAGCTCGATCTGGCCCGGCTCGATGAGGCCGTCGGCGCTCGCCGGACCCTCGATCTACGCGAGCTCGACGCCAGCGAGCTGGTGCTGCCCTACCTGTACACGTCCGAGATTCCGGCCGACGCCGTGGTCATCGATACCCGCACTCGAAACCAGTACGAGCCCTGGCACTATCCGGGCGCCGTGCACCGCGAGTTCTGGGAAGTGTACGGGGACGTCGCTTCCTTCGATCGCGAGCGCACCTACGTCCTCTATTGCGACATCGGGTTGAAGACGGCGCAGCTCGCCGAACGGTTGCAGCGCGCCGGGTTCGAAGCCTACAGCTTCAAAGGCGGCGTCAAAGCGCTCAAGGCCTACGCCGCGGCGCGAGGGCTGCAGCCGGCCTAGAACACCTTGATCGGCGGGACGTATTTGCGGGGGTTCTCGCGCAGCTCGGTCACCACGCCCTGAACGTCCACCAGCAGCTTGAGCAGGCTCTCGTAAAGCTCCTGATCGCTCAGCAGCTGTCCCAGGGTACCCTGACCCGACTCGAGGGCCGCCAGCAGCGAATCGGCACGGGCCGACGTGTTGGCGAGCTGGACGTACAGCGTCTCGTCGGTGAGCAGGCGTGAGAGCGTGCCGTCACCGCTGACCAGGCTGGCCGTCAGGGTATCGAGCCCGGCGATGATCGAGCGCAGGTCCTCGTACAGCCGCGTGTCCTGAGCCATCTGCGCCAGCGCCCCTTCTCCCCGGCCAACGGCGCCCAGAAAGTCGTTCATCGAACGAGAGGTCTGCAGTAGCTCGACGTACAGCGAGGTGTCCATCAGGAAGCGTCCCGCCGTGCCGTGCCCGGCCAACAGGCTGTCGGCGATCACGCGAAAGTCGCGGAGCATCACACCGAGGTCCTCCACCAGCGCGGCGGCGGAGCCCAACATCTGCTCGTAGTCCAGCGCGACGGCGCTCATCAGCGTGTCGCCCTCCTCGATGATCGTCGCGTCCAGCGAGCCCGGCGTGATGTCGATCATCTTGTCGCCCAGCAGACCCTGGGTGCGGATACGCGCTTCCGAGTCGGTGCGGATCTGTTCGCGCACCGAGCGATTGATGGCCAGGGTGACCAGCAGCACGTGATCGGCGTGCCGACGTTGGTCCACCGGCACGAAATCGATCCGCTCGACCTTCCCTACGTCCTGGCCGGCCAGTCGCACGCCGGCGCCCTCGATCAGGCCGTTGGCGCTGGGCATCAAGGTGACCAGTTTATATCGCTCGCCAAATACCGCGCCCGTTTCGCCGATGAAAAAGACCGCTACGACCAGCACCCCGATGGCGATCGCGACGGCCAGCCCCACGCGGATCTGATTCCAGGTTATCTTTGATGCGCCGTTCATCCCTCTAGGCGCTCTCCTCTCTTCACTCTATGAACTCTCGTACATGCGGATCGTTCGAAGCGAGGATCTCGTCGGGCGTACCGTAGAAAACGATTCGCCCCCCGTGCAGCATGGCGATGTGCGTCGATACCGCCAGCACGGCGCGCATGTCGTGGCTGACGACCAGCGAGGTCACCTCGAGCTCGTCTTCCAGACGCCGGATGAGATCCACGATGGTACGTCCAGTCACCGGGTCAAGACCGGTCGTCGGCTCGTCGTAGAGCAGGATCTTCGGCTGGTGCACAATGGCGCGGGCGATCCCCACGCGTTTCTTTTGGCCGCCCGACAGTTCGGCTGGCAGCCGTCCGCCCAGCTCATCTATCGAGAGATCGACCATCTCGAGCGCCACCCCGACCCGCTGAAAGACCTCGGCTTCGGCTAGCCGCATGTGCTCGCGCAACGGAAAAGCCACGTTCTCGTAGACGCTCAGCGAGTCGAAGAGGGCGGAGGCCTGGAACACCATGCCCATCTTCTGCCGAACCTTCAACACCTGCTCGAACGATAGCCGATTGATGTCCTCGCCATCGATCAGCACCTGCCCGTTGTCGGGCACCAGCAGCCGCAGGATCAGCTTGAGGATGGTGGACTTTCCCACGCCCGAGACGCCGACGATGGCCAGCGCGTCGCCCTCCCGCACCCGGAACGATATGTCCTCCAGGACCACGTTGCTGCCGAAGGAGAGATCGAGGTTGCGAACCTCGACGACCACCGGCTCGAGCTCAGCCGCGGCGGGGCGGGCCGTGGCGGAGGCGTGTGTTCTGTCGTGACCCCGGATCTCGTCGTTCATGCCTGAAAGAGAATAGAGATGAGCAGCTGGGTGAGGAAATAGTCGACGGCCAGAATCAGGATCGAGGCCGTGACCACGGCCCGGGTGGTACTCACACCCACGCCTTCGGTTCCCCCTCGCGTCTGCAGCCCGAAATAGCAGCCGGTCATGGCGATGATGGCGCCGAAGAAGAACGGCTTGAGCAGGCCGGCCAGCACATCCCTGGGGATGAACCGAAGCAGGAACCCGGATTGGGCCAACGTCTGGTAGACCGATCGCATGTACAGGTCGGCGGTGAGGTCCAGCTTGACCACGGCGATGAGCAGGCCGCCGAAGATCGCCACCGTGTCGGTGATCACCGTCAGGATGGGCAGCATGATCATCGCCGCGATCAGGCGCGGCGTCACGAGTTTCTTGATCGGATCCGTCCCGATCACGTTGAGCGCATCGATCTGCTCGGTCACCTTCATCGAGCCCAGCTCCGCCGCGATACCGGCGCCCACGCGCCCCGCGACCATCAGCGCCGTGAGCACCGGCCCCAGCTCGCGCACAGCGCTGGCCCCCACCAGCCGTCCGATGTAGATGGTCGCGCCGAACCGCCGCATCTCGATCGAGCTCTGGAGCGCCAGCACCATACCCGTGAACAGGCCCGTCAACAGGACGATGCCCAGCGAGCCCACGCCGATCACATCCATCTGCTGCAGGGTATCGCGCCAGTAGAACGGCCGGGCGAAGACATACCGCACGGCCTTGACCGACAGCACCGTGTATTCCTGAACGCCGAGCACGGCGCGTTTCAGGTAATCCTCCGCCAGAGCCAGAGCTCCGGTCATGTCATCCTCCACCCCATCGCTGCGGCGCCGGGGGCGCCTTTGACAGCCGAGTTCGCCATGTTTTATCTTCGCGCGCCACTAAAATCAAGAAAGCCCCGCCGCTCCCTCAGCCCTGCCGCCGTGTAGCGCCGGCCGCTCGGTGCGTCTGGCCGATCTCCGGTGGCATGGAGTTTGAATCAAGTTAGATGGCCCCAATCTCTGTGCCCAGGGTCGACCCAACTCACGAGAACCCAAATGACACGTTCAATCCCGCAAGATATAGACATCGCCAAGGCCGCCAAGCTGAGGCCGATCGATGAGGTCGCCCGCGAGTTGGGGCTCGCCAAGTCAGATTTCGAGCCCTACGGTCGCAACAAGGCCAAGGTCGCACTTTCTCTCTTGGAACGGCCGGCCAAGGGCAAGCTGATTCTGGTCACCGCCATCAACCCGACCCCGGCTGGCGAGGGGAAGAGCACCCTGGCGGTGGGGCTGGCCCAGGCGCTCCACCACCAAGGCGAGAAGGTCGTGCTCTGCCTGCGTGAGCCCTCCCTCGGCCCGGTCTTCGGCATCAAGGGCGGCGCCGCCGGGGGCGGTTACGCGCAGGTAGTTCCCATGGAGGACATCAACCTCCACTTCACCGGCGATCTCCACGCCATCACCAGCGCCCACGGACTGCTCTCCGCCGCCCTCGACAACCACATCCACCAGGGCAACGGCTGCGGGCTCGATGTGCGCCGCATCGTCTGGCGTCGCGCCGTGGACATGAACGACCGGGCGCTGCGCAGCGTCGTGCTCGGCCTTGGCGGCCCGGCCAATGGGGTTCCCCGCGAGGACGGCTTCGTGATCACCGCGGCCAGCGAGGTGATGGCGGTCTTCTGTCTCTCGAAAAGCCTGGCCGACATGACCGAGCGCTTGGGGCAGATCGTGGTGGGGTTCACCGCGGCCGGCGCGGCGGTACGGGCGCGGGACATCGGGGTCGAGGGGGCGATGGCGGTCCTGCTGCGCGACGCGCTCTCGCCCAACCTGGTCCAGACGCTGGGGGGCGGACCGGCGTTCGTGCACGGCGGTCCCTTCGGCAACATCGCTCACGGCTGCAACTCGCTCATCGCCACCCAGACCGCCCTGGGTCTGGGCGAGATCGTGCTCACCGAAGCGGGCTTCGGCGCCGATCTCGGGGCGGAGAAGTTCTTCAACATCAAGTGCCGGGTCGGCGGGCTGAAGCCGGAGGCGGCGGTGATCGTCGCCAGCGCCCGGGCACTGCGCCACCACGGCGGTGTGGCCAAAGAGGAGCTGGCCACCGCCAACCCCGAGGCTCTGAAGGCGGGGCTGGCGAACCTCGAGCAGCACATCTCGATCGTGAAGAGCCACGGCGTGCCGCCCGTGGTCGCGGTGAATCGTTTCGACGACGACACCGACGAGGAGTTCGAGATCATCGCTGGGCGCTGCGCCGAGCTGGGCGTGCCCTGCGTATCGACCGAGGTCTGGGCCCGGGGCGCTGAGGGCGGTCTGGAGCTGGCCGACGCGGTCAAGCAAACGCTGTCGAACGGCAAGGCGAAGTTTCAGCATCTGTATCCGCTGGACGCCTCGATCAAGCAGAAGGTCGAGACGATCTCGACGCGGGTCTACGGCGCCGACCACGTGGAGTGGGCGCCGGCGGCGGTCAAGCAGCGGAATCAGCTGGAAGCGCTCGGCTTCGGCCAGCTGCCCGTCTGCATGGCCAAGACGCAATACTCGCTCAGCGACGACGCGACGGTGCGTGGGCGGCCGCAGGGCTTTCACATCACCGTGCGCGAGCTGAGCGTCTCCGCCGGCGCCGGCTTCGTCATCGCCTACTGCGGCAATATCATGACCATGCCGGGGCTGTCGAAAGAGCCGGCCGCCGTGAACATGCGGCTGAACGAGAAAGGCGAGATCGAGGGACTGTTCTAATGCCAGACTTGAAGCGGGTGCAGACCGACGGGGCGCCGGCGGCGATCGGCCCCTATTCCCAGGCGATCGTGACGGGCGGCTTCGTCTACACGGCGGGCCAGATCGCCCTCGACCCGGCGACGGGTGAGATGGTGACGGGCGGGGTGGAGGCCCAGGCTCGGCGCGTGCTCCAGAACCTGTCGGCCGTGCTGGAGGCGGCGGGCTCGAGCCTGGGCCAGGTCGTGAAGACGACGATCTACCTGGCCGACATGAACGACTTCGCCGCCGTCAACCAAGTGTACGCCGGCTTCTTCCAGCAACCGTTCCCGGCCCGCTCCACCGTACAGGCGGCGGCGCTCCCCAAAGGGGCGCGGGTCGAGATCGACGCCATCGCCCGGGTCGGCTGACGCCGGCCCGGTTTGACACCTCGGGTCCGGCACACCCGTAGTCCTCCCTAGACGCCTCTCGATCACATCGACCTGGCGTCTCAGGCCCCGGCCATCGGCACAAGGTGCGCCGCCCCCTCCTCCGGCGGCGCTCCGGTGGCCCGGGAGCGCACACCATGAAAACGATTAAGCTGATAACGACGCGGCGGGTGGCCCTGGCCCTCGGCGCCGTGACGCTGTTCTGGCTCGCCGGCTGTGATGACGATGGGACCGGCCCGAGTGACGAGCGTGCCGAACAGGACTTCTCTTTCAACATGGATGCGTCGGCGGTCTCGCGCCTCCGCGTCGAGGGCATCAACGGCGGCATCACCATCACCGGTAGCGCGACTGCCAACTCCGTACTCGTCGAGGGCGTCCGCGAAGTGCGCGGACCGAACGCGCGGTCGCACCTGGCCGATTTGCGGGTCGAAGTGCAGACCGTGGGCGACCAGGTCGTTGCGCGGACGACCCATCCCGCCTCGAGCGGAAACCGGCAGTACACGGTGGACTACGAGATTGTCATCCCGACGCGTCTGGCCGTGACGGTCACCAACGCCAACGGCGGCATCGCCATCGCATCCGTCGAGGCCGCCGTCTCCGTGACCAACGCGAACGGTGGGATCGCTCTCGATCGGATCGAGGGGAACTGCTCCGTCCTGCTCGGCAACGGCGGGGTCGAGGCCGAGCTGACCCTGCCGCTGGACGGCACCGTCGAGATCGGCGTCGGCAACGGCGGGATCGCGCTGCGGATACCCAGGGGCACATCGGCGTGGCTCTCCGCCAACGTGGGTGTGGGCACGATCACGACGTCGAACCTCCCGTTTCAGGTCCTGGACACCACGCCGACCTCGCTCACCGGCAAGCTCGACGAGGGGCACGGCGAGATCGAGTTGGCCCTGGGGAACGGAGCCATCACCGTCACCGGGTTCTGATGCGTCGCAGGTTGGGGAACCCGATCCACCCCATCGCTGTTGGTTAGGTCAGCGGTACAGGGCAGGTGGGCACGGCAGGGTACCGCTTCTGGGGAGGAAAACCATCCATGTTGAAGATAGATGCGTGGCATATCGCCGTGACCGCGGCGTTGTTGTTTCTGGTGACTGCGGCGTCGGTGAACATCAAGACAGGTTCGGCGGCCAGCCACACGGCCGCACTGGCAGTGGCCGGGACGCTGCTGGAGGAGGGCGACGCGCTGACGGCGGGTGCCCGGTTCGAGGCCGCCCGCGAGGTATACGGCCAGGCGGCCGAGCTGGCGCGGTCGGCCGGCGTGATGCCGGTCGAGGCGGTGCGGCGCGTGGCCAACGCTTACTACTTCGAGGGGCGCTACGCGGAGGCGGCCGAGGTGCTCGAGCAGTTCGCCGCCGAGGCGGCCTTGTGGCACGACCCGGTGGCCCAGGCGTGGGCGCTGGCCGACGCGGCCGTGCTGGCGGGCCTGGCGGACGCCGAGGAGGACAGTGCCTGGCACTGGAAGCGCTTGCGGACGCTGCTCGAGTCGTCCGCGTTCCCGGCCGCGGCGCGGGCCGAGATGGTCTCGAAGCTGGAGTCCCGGCTGAACGTGTTCGCGCCGCACCTGAGCACTTGGTGAGGTTTCGGTATCGCGAGTCCGCTGCCCCGCGGCGCGGCTGGCGAGCAGCTGGTCAACGGCCCGGGAATCGTCGTAAAGGCGGTTCCCGGGTTCGGAGGAGCGGGGACGGATGGCATTAACGAGAGCCGATCGATCCGTTTAGTTTGGACATCACAGGCACCTTTGGCGGAGGGGGCGGCGGCCAGGTTCCTCGGGTGAAGACGAGATCGTAGGAAGGGCAAGCCCCGCTTCGGTCCGCTTCTCGCAAGGAATAGTCAGCACGAATTTCTGTTGCAAACATCTGGCGTATCCGACAGGGTGCTTCCAGGGGAGTTGGGCGCCGAGGAAGTAGCGACGTAAGTCTCGCCGGTCCGGGAGACCTCAGCCGGTGGTAGTACTTCACATACCTGCCCACCTACTCAACTGGCCTTCACGGGCAGCCAGAACGGCTAGTTCTACGCTCTTCTCAAAAACAAGACGGTTCCTGAGACGGGAGCGCGCCCCGCCTTGCCTTCAGCGGGGCAGGGATAGTGCCTTTCATTTCGCTGGAGGGATGTCATGCAGTGGAAGAATCTTCTGACTGGCCTAGCGAGCCTCCTGCTCGTAGCAGTCTTGGTCACTGGCTGCGAGGATTCGGTACCGACCGAGCCACAGGGCTTGGCAGTGGCAGCAGCAATAAAACCGGCTCCATCGCTTAGAAGTACAATCGACTATGTGTTCGTTGGTCATCTTGGGATATTTGATCCCGAGGGAAGAAGACTTGTATGGGAGGGGGAGTTTCACGGAGACATCGAGGGACATGGATTATGGTGGTTCGTTCGAGGGGGTGGACCACCAAACATGCCTGACGCAGCACACGTATCCTTCTACGAGGCTAGATGGGAAATCTGGGACGGCGATGACTTGCTCCTAGCCGGAGAAAGCGCAGGTACAACCGCGCTCAACAGGACAGAGCCACGTCCTGATAAAGACGGTATTTGGCGGGGGCAAGGCATAGTCACAGAGGCGAATGCGCCATTCGAGGATTGGAATGGTCGCCATGTGTACGAGGGTGGAAATGTCAACTGGGACTTCCCATACTCAGGC
>CAYGCC010000144.1:0-3103 GCA_964348165.1 uncultured Gemmatimonadota bacterium
AGCCGTTGGGCTCCATCTTTGGGTGTATGAGGCGCCCCAACCTCTGGTCCCGAATCAAACAGGCTCGCCTCGTCCGCGTCCTGGCCGTTTACGCCGGCGCCTCCTGGATCATCCTCGAAGTGACCGGCGTGTTTATCGAGCGGCTGGGCCTGCCGGCCTGGTTCTTCCCGGGCGCCATCCTGCTGCTGGTCATCGGTCTGGTCGTTCTTTTGGCCACGGCCTGGGTGCAATCGCATCCGGCGCGGGCAGCGGGCGCCGACCAGCCGGCGCCCTGGGAGGTGGACCTGGTGGACCTGAAGCAGTCGGTCAGCCGGGGCCGCCTGCCGCACCTCACCTGGGCCCGGGCCATCCTGGGCGGCCTGGTCGCTTTCTCCCTCCTGTTCGGGTTCGCCGGCCTTTACGTCCTTGTTAAAGATCGGGGGGCGAGCTTCGCGCCGGGGGAGGCGATCGCAAGCGACGCCGGGCAGGGGATCGCCGTGCTGCCGTTCAGCGTGAGCGGCGCCCAGCTGGAGGAGTGGCGCGAGGGGATGGTGAACCTGCTGTCCACGAACCTGGACGGTGCGGCGGGCCTGCGGGCGATCAACAGCCGGACCGTGCTGGCGCGCTGGGACGAGCTGGTGGGCCACGCCGGCCGGGTCGATGAGGCGACGAGCCTCCGGGTCGCCGGAGCGGCCCAGGCGCGTTACGCGCTGCTGGGCTCGGCGGTGGGGATCGGGCCCAGCGTTCGGTTGACGGCGGACGTGCACGATGTGGAAAGTGGGTCGACGCTGGGGCAGGCGCAGGTGGAGGGCTCGCCGGACAGCGTGCTGGCGTTGGTCGATCAGCTATCGATTGAAGTGATCGGCGCGATCCTGGGGAGCGGCCGCACCGAGCTTCCGTCGCTCAGCCTGGCCAGCATAACGACCCACTCGGTGCCGGCGCTCAAGGCGTACCTCGAGGGCGAGGCACTGTTCCGCCGCGCGCAGTTCGCGCGGGCGATCCCGGCGTACGAGCGCGCGGTGAGCCTGGACTCGACCTTCGCGCTGGCCTACTACCGGCTGAGTAACGCCTACGGCTGGAAAGAAGGGGGCTTGTATCCGCTGGCGATACAGAACCGCGAGCGCGCGCTGGCGCTGATCGATCGCTTACCCGAACGTGAGGCGCTCTTCCTGCGCATCGATGTCGCACTCATGAGTAACCGTTACCGGGCGGTCGAGCTGGCACACGAGGCGGTAAAGCGCTACCCAGACGACCCCGAGGCCTGGTATCAATACGGGGAGATGAGTTACCACCAGAGGTGGCAGGCGCTTGCCAGCCTGCAGGAGACGGATGACGCGTTCACGCGCGCCATCGAGCTGGGTTCGCAGTTCGCATCGGCTCGAATCCATGGACTCGAGCTGGCGTTCGCCGTCGCCGACAGCGCGCTCGCCGCGGGGCGGCTGGAGGCGTTTGAGCGGGTGAGCGGGGAGGGAAAATACACGCGCCACGGACGGCTGTTGTTCGATCTGGCCTATGGTGACTCGGCACGCCAGGCGGCGGCGCGGGCCAGCCTCGACACGCTGGACGTCGAGGAGTTGACGCAAGCCGTTACCTTTATCCTTGGAGCGGATGCCCGCCTCGTGTCGGTGCCTGAAGAGCTGGTGGCGGCGCTCGAGCGGCGCGGCGAATTCGAGGACGTGTTTGGCTGGAGAGCGGACATCAGCCTGAAGCGGGGTGCGCTGAGCGTGGCGCTGGCCCAGCTCGATGAGTCGGTCAGTCCGGCCTTGCGCACGTGCTTGCTGGCGTCGTCCTACCTCGAGGGGCTGCCGATCCCCGAGGATCGGCTGGAGGCGGAGGTCGATGACGCCACCGTCGACACGAGTGACATCGGGGCGGTCTATGAACTCGGCTGCGCGGCGCAGTACGCGGCACAGCGGGAACGGTGGGACGACTTTCAGAGCCTGCTTTCTCAGCTAGAAGAGCGAGCGGGAGAGCGGTTGGCGGAGGGTGACACGGCCGGCGCGCGCCTCGCGGGGGCCATCGCGCGCGGGGCGCGGGGTTTCGGTGAGTGGCGACGCGGTCGCCCTGAGATGGCGCTCGAGCTGATGGACGACGCCCGCCGGGATGGCGGGCTGGTTTCTCATTCGGTCGTCGGCGATCTGCAAATGGAGCTGGGTCGGCCCGCTGAGGCGGTCCGTTACTACCTGGTCGATTGGACGGGTGTGTGGGCACGCTACAAGCTGGCGCTAGCCTACGAGCAGCTGGGCGAGCGGGAGAAAGCCCGTGCGGCCTATGCCTACGTGGTATCGGCCTGGGCCGATGCCGATCCGGAGCTGCAGCCGATCGTCGAGGACGCGAAGCGCGCGCTGGAGCGCCTGGCCAGCGACTCCCGCACGCAGTGAGGCAGCGGGGCGGGATCGCAAAGGCGCGCGCCCGACTATGTCGCAACAGTGTCGGTACCCATCGGAATCAGCGGCAAAGATGCGAATCCGGCCCCTGAGTCGCAGGGGCCGTTTTCCGTGTTGTGGTGCCGATAATTGCCGTTGTGTGCTTCTGGCGCGACCCGCTAAGTCGCAATCCTCACCCTCTTCGCTGACCAGCTCAGCGAGGGGCGAAGACGGTAGGCACAACTCCTTTGCGGGGTGGGCTAGGTCGCCGCGGCTGACTCCGTCGACGCCCTCTGGACCCGCACCGCGCAGAACTTGAACTCCGGTATCTTCCCGTACGGGTCCAGCGCGTCGTTGGTCAGTATGTTGGCGGCCGCCTCCCGGAAGTGGAACGGCACGAAGACGTTGGTGCGCGAGACGCCAGTCGACGCGCGCGCCTTCAGCGTGATCGTGCCGCGCCGCGAAGCCAGCGTCACGTAACCGCCGGACTCCACACCCAGCTCCGCCAGGTCGTCCGGGTTCATCTCGCAGAACGCCTCGGGCTCGATGGCGGCCAGCGCCTTCGAGCGCCGCGTCATCGTCCCCGTGTGCCAGTGCTCCAGCAGGCGGCCGGTGTTGAGGATGAACGGGTACTCGTCGTCGGGCAGCTCCGCCGCCGGCTGATACTCCGCCGGCACGAACTTGCCGCGCCCGCTCTTCGTGGGGAAGCCGTTGCCGAACAGGAGCTGCACGCCGTCGCTCGTCTCGGGGTCCGGGCA
>CAYGCC010000145.1:0-1663 GCA_964348165.1 uncultured Gemmatimonadota bacterium
TTGAAGATGTGGTCTCTCACCTCGGGAACGAGAGTGCCCTCGATCGCGCCGTGGTGCATGCCCTCGGCTCGGCCGGTCTTCTTCCACTCCGGCAGCTCCGGCACACCGGCCCAGCCTGCATACGCGAATTCGTTGGTGTCCGGCGTGGCGGGGTCGTCGAAGCGTTCGATTTGATACCAGTCGGCGTATTTCGAATCCTGCTGTTTCTCGAGAAGATCCTTCCAGGCCCAGAAGGTCATGCCGGTGTGGTTCCACGAATAGTCGACGATGATGCGCATGCCACGGCGATGCACCTCCTTTACCAGCACCAGGAAGAGGCTGTCGGCGGCCGTCCAACCCCAGGTGGACGGGTCCGTTGGATCTTCGGCGGCGATACGAACTTCGTCGCCTCGCGGGTCCGGGCCGAAGTTGCGGTCGATGTGCTGATAAGTGCGGGCGTCGTACTTGTGCAGCGAGGGCGCGTCGTTCACCGGGTTGAGGTACAGCGCCGTCACACCGAGGTCCCTGAGATAGTCGAGCTTGTCTATGACGCCCTGCAGGGCGCCGCCGTAACGGCGGACCTGGACGGTGAAGTAGAAATCTCTGCCGGTGGCCTCGGCCCACGGCTCCTGGCGATACCAGTCGTGTGTCCAGGGCGTCGGCCGCCAGTCTTCGGGCTGCGCGTGCGGCCACGAGCCCTCGATGTCGTGCAGCGTCGGGTCGTTGGAAGGATCGCCGTTGCGGAAGCGTTCGACGAAGATCTGGTACCAGATCGCGTCTTTGGCCCAGGTGGGAACGGCGAGGTTCGACGCGGCCTGGGAGGGCACATTGGGAGCTTCGCTCTGGCAGGCGACGGCGAATGCCAGGAGAAAGAGGCCGAGGTATTTCATCGCCCCCCGCTGGGGATGGCGAAGACGTACGCCTTCAGGGGAGCGAGCGAGGGGAGAGGCACGTAGCCTCGCAGCCGACCGCCCCGTGCGACCGTGAGCGGCACCGCTGACTCTCTGCCCAACAGGACCTCCGGCGCGTAGCGTCCGGCCGGCAACACGTTGGCGGTGGAGGAAAGCGCCACGCCGCTGATCGGTGTGGTCCCCAGGTTGGCGACGACCAGCGCGACCTGATCCCCCTTACGCCGCAGATATGCCGCAACGGCTTCGCTGCCGGTCGCCAGCGCGATCAGCTTCCCTGACCCGAGCGCGGCGTTCTTCGCCCGCAAGTGGATGAGTTTCCGGTAGAGGTTGAGGATCGAGTTCGGGTCGGCGTCCATCCCCTCGACGTTCGCTGTGAACGAGTCGGGCTGCAACGGCTCCCAGGGGACGCCGGTGGTGAAGCCGGCCGCCGGGCCGAGGCTCCAGTGCATCGGCGTCCGCAGGCGCGCGTCCGGCTTGTCGCCGGTCATCCCGATCTCCTCGCCGTAGTAGACGAAGGGAACCCCGGGGAGCGTGAGCAGCAGGCTGGCGGCCAGCTTGGCGCGCTCGACTTCGCCTTCCAGCCAGGTCAGCGTGCGGGTCTGGTCGTGGTTCCGCAGGAAAGGCGACCAGCGATTGGCTGGCACCGCATCCTGCAGCCGCAGCACCGAGGCGAGGAGCCCGCCGGCGGAGCCCGTCCGCACCGAATTGAGGATGGCGTCGGCCACCTCGAAGGCGAAATAGGCGTCGAGCTGGTCGGGGTAGTAGGCCAGCAA
>CAYGCC010000146.1:0-2485 GCA_964348165.1 uncultured Gemmatimonadota bacterium
TCAGCCCCAGCCGGTCCGCGGTGAAGAGCGGGGCCGGCTTGGCCTTGAGCAGCGCCTTTACCGCGTCGGCGGCCAGGCGGTCGCGTACGGCCCGCTCCTCGAGCGTCAGACCCTTGGCCTTCTCGGCCTCGTTGGGTTCTTTGGGCACGATGTCCAGCACCAGAGACGGGACGCCAGCGTTGGCGAAATGCGCCGCGATGGCGCTGCCCATGACGCCGGACCCGAGGACCGCAACCTTGCTGACATGCTTCTTCATGGCACCCCCCGGCCGAGAAGACTGAACCACCATTCACTACGCTACGCCGGCGGCACCCCCTTGTCAACCGCCGGCCGATGACTAATGTTTCCCTTAGGTGCCCTGAAAATCATGGATATTATGGGCACGCCCGCCGGAGGCGCGGCCGCCGGCCCCGTACCGGGAAGTAGTGAATTCATATTCAGTTAGGGGCGTCTCGCAGGGGAGATCCGTTGAACGTCCAGCAGAAGGAAGCCAAGGCGGAGCGGATCCTGGACGCGGCAGTCCTGGAGATCGCCCGCCACGGGTATTACGGCACCACCGTCTCCAACATCGCCCGTCGCGCCGGAGTGGCCGACGGGACCATCTACCTCTACTTCAAGAGCAAGGAAGACCTGCTGGTCTCGATCTTCGAGCGCGCCATGCAGCGCTTCGACGAGGAGGCCAGACGGATCGTGGAACAGGACGGCGCCGGCGCCGAGGAGAAGCTGCGTCGCCTCGTGGCCTTGCACCTCACTCTCCTCGGCGAGGATCGCGACCTGGCGGTGATCTTCCAGGTGGAGTTCCGCCACACGCTCCACATCCTCGAGCGCCTCTCCCGCAGCCGCATGCGCGACTACCTGGCCCTCATCGCTCAGGTGGTGGAGCAAGGGAAGCAGGAGGGCGTCTTCAAGGCCGACCTGGACGCGCTGTTCACCGCCAAGGTGGTGTTCGGCATCCTCGATGAGATGGCCACCGACTGGGTGCTCTCGCAGAAGAACGTGCGGTTGGCGTCGCGCTCCGAGCCGGTGGCAGATCTGCTTTTGGGCGGCCTGCGGGCCGGCTGAAGTCGGCCCGCTGCCATCCGCTCGACTCAGTCCCTTTTGCGATGGGAAGCGCCCAAACTCTCATTGTCCCTAAATGGGTCGAAGCAAATGCTGATCGTCTGTTCAGTAAACGCCTATACCGCAGCCGATTTCTCTGGACTCTAGATTGGTCACCCGATCGAGGGGCTGGGAGCGGCAGCGTAGGACCGCTCTCTCACGAAAACACCTTTCCGTTTACGCAGACATTCCGGGTAACAACCGACGACGATTCGTTTGAGATCAAGGTAAGACCGGCGAATAAGTTTATGAACGCGGGGAGTGGAAGACCTTGAAACAGATTGACCTCAGGGCATCATCCCTATCGGATTACGCCAGGGCGGTTGCGATGGTGACTCCCACTTTCACGATGGATGCGACGTGCTTCTCCAGGAAATCTCCGACGATCTGCCACACTGAAGCGTCCTTTGCTCGTGCCACCGCCGTGCGGAACTCTCGTCCGAGAAAGAGTTGACAAAAGCCATCATGTCATCTTGCATCTCCTCAGTATCTTTCCACTTGCACCATTCGATGACCAGTAGCCGATCGTCTTTCCTGTAGTCAAGCGGATGCTTGCTAAGGGCAAAGAAAAGGGGATGTCGGCCGTCGCGATAGCCGAATTTCTGATATGCCTCCTGCTTCCCTGTGCGAGTGGTGATCTCGGTATAGTTCACGCCCTGCTCGCCAACAGAACAGAGATGTCCTCATGTTTTCCTCTAATGATGATCTCTTTCTGGCTGCCGGAGCCGTGCCTGACAAAGAGCACCCAGCAGCGGTACGAAGTCCCCTCCGGGCTGTCTCTGTACACCTGAGTGAGATTGGCTGCCCACGGCATTGCCTTTGCCTCTCAACTAGCGGAGAGACTGAGCGACTCGATGGGTAAGCTTATCGAAATGGCACAGACCGTCGGGGACCTGCGCCAGCGAAAAGACGAGTGATAATCGCTCAGCCGATCTCAACCGGTGCCCCGCATCCGGCCCGGACCGGGCGGTCCGGCCAGCGCTCTTCGAACCAGGACAGCTCCCAGGTGTGGACCGGCACGATCCTGGCAAGGGAGAGCTACCGGCAGCGCAACGCCACTCTCGACATGCGATAGCAACTCGCTTGCGGCGATGACGGGGGCCGGACAGGTCGGTAACGGCTCGCGCACCGAGCTTGCAGGCTCGTTGACGTTTGAGTATCTATAGCGTGAGTATCCATAGAAAAAGTGAGCGGCGGGTTTGCCGTCGTTCGCCAAAGGAGGAACTGATGCTTGTTCGACCCCAGCGCTTTGGTCTCCTCGTGCTCGCCTTCCTGTTGGCGGCGTGCGCGCCGCATCGGTCCGCGGAGCAGACCGCCGGCCTGGCGGGGGGCGTTGAGCACCGAGAGGGCGCCACCATCATCTCAGGCGTGACTCTCGAAGAGGAGA
>CAYGCC010000147.1:0-4960 GCA_964348165.1 uncultured Gemmatimonadota bacterium
TGTCCTTTATACGTTGTGGCTGATCCCCGAGCGGCTGAAGTACGACCAGGTCGTTCACGCTTATGGATTCGGAATGACCACTTGGGTGTGCTGGCAGGGACTGCGCGCCGCCATCCGACGCCGCGGAGGATCGGCGACGCCCACGCTGGGCCTGATGGTTCTATCGGCCACCGCGGCGTTGGGGTTTGGAGCGCTGAACGAGGTGGTCGAGTTCGTGGCGACGTTGCTGGTGCCGGAGACGAACGTGGGCGGTTACCAAAACACGGGTTGGGATCTGGTGGCGAACCTGTGTGGGGCGACCGTGGCCGCCTTGTTGATTTGGCGGTACGAGCGGCGGCGCCTCGTCGGACCGTCCACGTGAGGCCACAAGTCGAGAAGCACGAACCTCAGGAGGAACCCGGTGATCCCGAACCCGCTGAGCCGTCGTCTCGTCATCGCCGCCGTTCTCTTTGCCATCGGCGGTCCCGGCGGTTGCCGCGCAACCGTGTCGGTCCAATCCACAGAGCGAGACGTAGAAGCTGTGCGAGCCGTCGCCGACGCCTACGTGAACGGCTGGCTCCAGGATGACGCGGACGGGGTCATGGCAACGTTGTCGCCCGATGCCGTGCTGCTGCCGCAGGGCCGCGCGCCCATTCAGGGCGAGGATGCGATTCGGGCTTTCTGGTGGCCGCCCGCAGGGCCCGCGACACGGGTCACGCGCTATGTGAGCTCGATCGATGACCTGCAGGTCGATGGCGACCTGGCCTATGTGCGGGGGGTCGCCGACCTGACCTTTACCTGGGAACAGGACGGCGAGACGGTAGAGCAGACGAGCAAGAGCGCGTATCTGATGACCTTGCGTCGCGATGACAGCGGCGCCTGGCGGATCACCAATCGCATGTGGGGCCGGTTTCCGAGCTGAGCGCGAGCATCGCCAGTCGCCCTCAGCGTCTCGGATATGAGCGTGTCGATCGGACGGGCCCTGCTGATCGCTGTTGGTGTCGTCACCCTGTCCATCGTGTTCCTACGATGGGTGTCGCGTCGTCACTCGACCCCCTGCCCTGCACGGCTGACCTTACTACTGGAGAATCCGTACATGAACGCGGTGGCAGGGAGTCAGTTGCTTCTGGATCGGGGCCGTGTCGAGACCGGGATGGAAGTACTCGATGTCGGAAGCGGGCCTGGACGGCTGGCCATACCTGCCGCGCAGAGGGTTTCGCCCGCGGGCTACGTGGTGGCTCTCGACCTGCAGCAAGCCATGATGCGAAAGCTGAAACAGCGTGCCGCCGACCTGGGAATCACGAATCTGGAGACGATCGTCGGAGGGGCCGGCGAGGGACACCTGGCGCGGGGAGTCTTCGATCGCGCTTTCCTCGTCACTGTACTGGGCGAAGTCGTTCAACAGGAAGTCGCGCTGGGTGAGATCTTCCAGGCGCTCAAGCCCGGCGGCCTGCTGTCCATCACCGAGATCATACCGGATCCGCACTACCAATCGCGCCGGCGGGTTCGCCGCCTGGCCGAGTCCGTGGGGTTCGAGTACCGGGAAACGATGGGCCCCTGGTACGCCTTTACTATGAACTTCGCCCGGCCCGGCGGCGAAGCTCGACCGCGACGAAAAGACTCACCGACAACATCAACGAGAGATGAACGAGACTGAGCTGGCGAACTGGCTGGAAGCGTACGGTCGGGCTTGGGAACGGCAGGATCCTGAAGCGGCGGCGGCCCTGTTCAGCCCGGACGCCCGGTATTACGAAACACCGTTCGCCGCGCCGGCACGCGGGCGCGACGGCGTGCGCGCCTACTGGGCCCACGCGACTCGCAACCAGGCAGACATCAGCTTCGCCTATGACATGATCTCGGTATCGAATGGCCGCGGGATCGCGCGCTGGCGATCGCGCTACACTCACCCGTCCAGCGGGGCGAGCGTGACCCTGGACGGCATCTTTCTGCTGGAGTTCAACGACGACGGTCTGTGCCGAGAGCTGCGTGAATGGTGGCACCGATCAGAAGGAACGCCCGGATGAAACCACCCGCCACGCCGCACGCCTGGCCACAGCCGGACGAGCTGCCCGAGCTTATCGGTGACAACGACGTCTACCTGTTCGACCAGATCTTGAAAGGCCGAATCACTTCCCACATGCGGGTGCTCGACGCCGGCTGCGGATCGGGCCGGAACCTGAAGTACCTGCTGCGCTGTGGACTCGAGGTGTTCGGGATCGACGAATCGGCGGAGCTGGTGCGTGAGGTGCGCGCGTTGGCGGCGCGGCTCGCACCGAGGGCCGGCTTCGGCACCGGCGCGATTGTGTCTACCTGCTTCCCGATGGCACGGAACGCTTTCTAGTCGATGAAGCGATGTTGATGGCGGCCGCCGAGCGCCTCGGTGCGACCCCGGTCGAGCCACTCAAGACCGTGATCGTTCAGGGCCAGCGCAGCATGACCACCTGGTGCCTGCGAAAAGCTCCGGAGTAACCCGCCGACTCAACGCGTGGCGTCCAGAACCGGCGCGGCACCCAGCACGTCCTCGATGGTCAGCAGATGCAATGGCCCGAGGTCGAGGGCGCGCACCCCGTCTTCGATCACGGCCCGGTCACCGACCAGGACGATCGCCAACTTCTCCGGATCGAGGTACTGGCGGGCCACCCGCTGCACATCTTCCCGGGTCACGGCGAGTATCCGCTGCACGTACTGGTTGAAGTAGCTCGTCGACAGGCCGAATAGCTCCAGCTCGGCCAATTCGCGTGCGGTCCCGGCCACAGTCTGGAAACGCGCGGGAAAGCGGAGCGCCACGAAGTTCTTCGCGCGCGTCAGCTCCTCCGGCGAGACCGGCTCGAGGATGCCGCGCAGTTCCTTCATGAACTCGACCAGCGCACTGTCGGTGACCGCGGTCTGCACCGCCGCACCCGCCTGGAAGGGACCCGGCAGCTGCTGGAAGTCGAAGAACGAGCGTGCGCCGTAGGTGTAGCCGTGCTCTTCGCGCAGGTTCTGATTGAGCCGCGACGCGAAGGATCCGCCGAGAATCGTGTTCATCACGACGAGCGCGTCGTAGTCGGCGGTGAGGCGTGGCACGCCGATCCGGCCGATTCGGATCTCCGTCTGCGCGGCGCCGGGCTTGTCCACGAGGTAGACTTCGCGCTGCTCCACCTGCTGCGCTTTCGGCCAATCCGATTCGGGGATGAGCGCACGGGGCCAGCCCCCGAACAACTCCTCCAGCATCGGCTTGATCTCGCCCATGCTCACATCACCGACCACCACGAAGAATGCGTTGTTGGGCCGGAAATAGGTCCCATGAAGCGTCTTCAGATCTTCCACCTTGAACGAGTGCAGGCTCGCCTCGTTCCCGATGCTCGGCCGGCCGTACGGATGCGCCGCGCCGTAAAGCGTGTGGTCGAACAAGACCGAAGCGATGTTCCGCGGCTCGTCGCGCCACTGGACCAGCGTCGTCAACCGCTCCCGTCGCTTGCGCTCCAGCTCCTCGCTCGGGAAATCGGGGCGCAAAGTCACGTCTGCCATCAGTCGCAGCGCGTCTTCCAGGCGGCTGCGCGGCGAATGAAGGGCCACCGTCGTCTCGTGCGCGCCGACGCCGATCGACAACTCCGCGCCGAGAAAGTCGATCTCATCGGCCAACGCCAGCGCGCCCCGGCCGCCCGCTCCCTCGTCCATCATGTCCGCCGTCAGGCTGGCGAGCCCCGGCGCATCGCCCGGGTCCATGGCCGAACCCGCTTGCACCACCAGGTTCACCTGGACCAGCGGCACGTCGTGCTTCTCGAGCAGCAACAGCGGTGACCCGTTGGCAAGCGGCAGCCGTTGAATCGGCGGCAGCTCGAGAGACGGGGGCGGCCCCAGCTCGGGTGGAGCGCTGCGATCCGGCGTTTGAGCCGCCGCCGGGACCGCGGGAATCAGCGCCGCGAGCAGCAGCGGCCAGGTCTGGATAGAACTTTGTGTATGCATCACCATCGCCTCGTGGTCTATCGTTTTCCAGCGCGGTCGCACCGGCGCGAACCGACACGCCGGTCGGGCCGTCTCACTCGGTCTTGGGCGGCGGGCCGGGGATGGGGGCGGCAAGCTCGAGCTTGCCCTCCGGCACCACGCTGAGCACGACGCGTGCGTCGTCCCGCAGATACGTCTGTACCATCGATCGGATGTCATCGGGATCGACGGCCCGATAGCGGGCGAGGTCTTCGTTGAAGTAGTCGGGATTGCCCGTCCGTATGTAGTATGCGTTTAGCCGGTCCGCCTTGCCGCCAAAGCCACCCACGCGCTCCAGCCCGTCGAGGAAGCGGACCTCCCATTGATTCACGCACCGCTGCAGCTCCCGTTGGTCCGGCGGCTCGCGCCGCAGCCGGTCGATCTCCTCCTGGATCACCTGTTCCAGCTCACCCAAGTCGTGCCCGCTCCGCGCCGTGGCTACGATCTGGAAGTTCGAGCCCAGCTCGCCCGACGATTGGAAAGCGAACACGTTTTGCGCGATCTGGAGCTCGTAAACCAGCCGCTTGTACAACCGCGAGTTCTTACCGTCGCTGAGGATGCTGGCGAGGAGATCCATCTCCGCATCGCCGGGCGCGAAATACGCCGGCGAAAGCCAGGCCATGTAAATTCGCGGCAGCGTCACCCGGTCCTCGAGCAACAGGCGCTTCTCTTCACTCAGCCGGGCGGCCGGCGGATCGATGGGCGAAGTCGACGGCCCGGCGGGGACGTCGCTGAACCATTTCTCGACCAACGCCCGCGCCTGAATGGTGTCGACGTCGCCGGCGATCGAGAGGCTGGCATTCGCGGGGCTGTAGTACTGACGGAAGAAGTCGACGACGTCCTGGTAGCTGGCCGCGGACAAATCTTCCATCGACCCGATGGTCGGCCAGGAATATGGGTGATCCGGCGGATAGAGGTTCTCGTCGATCACGATCGACGCCATGCCGTAGGGGCGATTCTCGTAGGACTGGCGGCGCTCGTTTTTCACGACGTCGCGCTGGCCGTCCACCTTCTC
>CAYGCC010000148.1:0-2718 GCA_964348165.1 uncultured Gemmatimonadota bacterium
TTGGCGTGCCGATCTTGCATATAGCCGTTCGTCTAAAGCTGTGGGTAAGGTCGGCGGGGAGGTGTCAGGCGGCCAACCTCCGCGCGGTCGCCGGATACGGAGGCGGCAAACAACCCAAAACTAGGGCGTTGGGCCGGTCGACGCCAGGTCGGAAACGATTCGCTGCTGGCCGCTTCTCTTATGGTGGCGGTGACGTGGACCGCGGCATATCATAGGCGCGTCAATTCTTGCCCCCTTCGAACTTCGGCCTTGCGGTTCGTATGAAACGACTCGTCGACCGTGAGCCACCCGCCGGCCGCGCACCCGGCTCGGTTGCCTTCGTCGCGATTCTTCTCATCCTGGGAATCGGGTTGCCGCGGCCGGCACCGACCCGTGCGCAGGACACGCTCCCAGCGCCGGCGGCCCAGAATCCCTCGCCCATGGTCGAACGCACGCGGGAGCACGCGCGCATTGCGGAGAGGGAGCTTCCAGGAGAGGTCCGTTCGCTGAAGGTGGGGCTCCGCCATGCCGTCCGGCTGTTCGTGCCGGAAGGAACGGCTCTCGAACGGCCCCGGCTGCTCGTTCACTTCCACGGGGATCCTTTCATCCCCGAGTACGCTGTCAGCACAGTGGGTGCGCGCTACGTGGTGGCGACCGTCCGTGTCGCGCCGGGATCCAGTGCATACGAGCTCGCCTTCGACGATCCGGCGGTGTTCGACTCGCTCCTGGCCGCCGTAGCTCACGAGGTGAGCCGACTGGCTGGAGCGCCGGTGACGTTAGAGGATGTGACGCTCTCCGGCTTCAGCGCGGGTTATGGGGCGATCCGCGCCCTGCTCCGGCATCCGGCACACTTCGAGCGGGTGGACGCCGTGCTCCTCCTGGACGGGCTGCACACGGGCTATCTGCCCCCGGGGAAGGTGCTGCATCAGGGAGGTCGGCTCGACGCCTCGAAGCTGGAACCGTTCGTGCGGTTCGCCCGCGCGGCCTTCCGGGGCGATAAGCGATTACTCATCACACACTCCGAGATCTTTCCTGGCACCTTCGCCAGCACGACGGAAGCCGCTGACCATCTGCTCGAGCAGCTGGGGCTCCAGCGCACAGCGGTCCTGGAGTGGGGACCGCTGGGAATGCAGCAGCTCAGCCACGTCCGTTGTCGCGGCTTCGAGGTACGTGGCTTTGCCGGGAACAGCGCCCCCGATCACATCGACCATTTCCACGGGATGTTCCGCTTTCTCGAAGTCCTCGATGGCCTCGGCTCGCCGGAGTCCGCGAACGCGGGCACAGATCCTCGCTGCAGGTGATAAGGCGATGCCAGATCGCGGCGCATCGCTGTTGATCGCGCGCTGAGACGCCGAGTCACCGGCCTCTGCAACTGAGCGTGCGCCGGTCAGTTCGGCTTCCGCGTCGAGTACATGTCAAACCAGTACTTCGCCTGCAACGTCGCGACGTTCGATAACCACCATCGGATACGATTCGGCCCTTAAGGGTTCGAGTCCTTCCCGGGTATTGGTTCTTCGGGTCCAGCCGGCAGCTTTTCCATTATCGGAATCGGTTGCGTTTTGACTGGCGCTTGACCGGGCGGCGGTATACGCATGAGTGAGAGCTGGAATCTCGTAGGTGCAGTAAGGCTCCACGGATCATAGTGGCCCTTAGCCTCACGGAATGGGTCTTGAATACGTCATGAGAGAGGGTTGGACGATGAAGGCCTTGAAAGTGACCGCGCTCATTCTCACGCTGCTCCCCGCAGCGCCGGTGAGTCTGCTTGCCCAGCAAGCGCCACCCGTCGCCCCAGGTGATCGCGTGCGCGTCACCGCGCCCGGGATCCAGAGTCAGCGCTTCGTCGGCACCGTAATCGAGACCGGTGCCGATACCTGCCTGCTCAAAGTCGAAGGGCGTCCTGCGCCATTACCATTAGCGCTCGCTGCCGTGACACAGCTTGAGGTGAGCCGCGGACAGGCCAACAAGGGCAAGACCGGCGCGATCATCGGGGGCGCCGTTGGCGCAGGCATCGGCGTAGCTGTGATCATAAGTAGCTACGAAGAGGATTGTAGCAGCCAACTTCTCTCAGACCTGTGTGAATTCGGCAACGCCATGGCCTTGTTGTCGCCTCTTGCACTGGGCGTGGCCGGTGCGGTTCTCGGCAACGTGATCGGAAAGTCCATCGAGTCAGAGCGCTGGGAGGAAGTGCCGCTCGACCGGCTGCGCGTTGGCCTGTCCCCGGTCACTGCTGACGGCGTGGCGGTATTTGCGTCGCTGCGAATCTGACCCGGGTTCAGGTCTTTTCCCATCGGCGCGACGACGTTCCGACTGCGAGGGCCGGAGAACGTCCCCGGCTCCAGGTCACAGCCTAAGCCAGACCCACACGCTCACGCCGTCGGCAGCGACAGGCGATGGTGCGGGATGGAGCACTTCTTCCTATTATTGGGCGAGGTCAGCCCCAACCGACAGAGGACCACTAACGGAGGGAGGTGGTTGGATGTCGCTGAATCGTGGTGGAAGGACCGCTCACAGTCCCGCTCTCGCTGCCGTTTTCCTCTTAATCCCAGCCACCGGTCTCCCGCAGGTCAGCGCGACCCGAACCGCTGTCCAGCCAACGGTCGAATCTGAGCTGCAGGATGAATCAGCTTTCAGGCTGACCGGTCAGATCGGCTTCCGCGTCGAGTATATCTCGAACGAGAACTTCGCCGAGAACGTCGAGACGTTCGATGACGACCATCGAATACGGTTTCGCGCACGGGT
>CAYGCC010000149.1:0-10982 GCA_964348165.1 uncultured Gemmatimonadota bacterium
TCAAGACCCTCTCTCCGAGCGAGTCGATGCGGGCGGGAAGGTCCCCCTGCTCCGCCGGGGCCTGGACCTGCCGCAGGCTTTCTCGGAGTTCGTTCATTCGCATGGCCAGGAACGAGGCGAGCTTCAATCGCGCCTCGGCGTGGTCGGGATATTCCGTCAAGTACTGCTCGTAGACCTCCGCCGCGTCCAGCAAGCGACCCTGGTACGCCAGGATCTGCGCCAGATTCGCCGTCGCGCTTTCAGAGAATTCCTGGCGATCCTCTTCGTTCAGAGTGGCCGATCGCCGGCTGGCAGCCACGGCCTCCCGGAAGCCCCAGATGGCCTGCTCGAAAGACCTTTGCCGGACGGAGTCGCTCTCGGCGAGCTGTGCCCGGGTCACGCAGTAGGAGGCGAACCGGAAGATCGGGTGCGGCTCACGATCGTAGATGACATACGCATTCCAGTACGCCTGCATCGCAGCCAGCGTGTCACCGCTCGACGCTAGCTCCTCTGCCCCTCGGAAGGCACCACCCCACGCGACATACCGCATACCCTCGATCGTCTCCGCGTAGGGTTCCCACAGACACACAGCTCGGTCCCACAAGGTGTCTGCGCCAACGTAGTCGTCCAACTCCAGAGACACCTGACCGGCCACGAGGTAGTGGAGGGGGTTGTCCGGCTCTTCCCCGATACCGCGCTTCAACAGATCCAGCGCGTAGTCGAAATAGCCGCGCTGCGCGTCAGGGCTCTCCTCTCTCCGCGCCCGCTCGATGTACTCTGCGGCCCTTCTGGAAAGCGACCCCTCCTGCGGTTTCCGCTGAGGGCACGGCGTCTCCTGCGCGGGCACCGGACCCGCTGACAGAAGAGCGCTGACCAGAGCCGCAACTAGCGCAATACGCCCCGGCCGACTTGACCTCATGACCTGCCTCACGACTTCCACTGATGACGAGAATCACTCGCCAGGGATCCGTCAGCCAACCGCTCTCTCGGTCCCTAATACCAACAACATTGTTAACCCGCAGCGCCGACCATAGCAACGACACCAGAAGCACTCGTCGGCCAGGGCTGGCTGGGCTGCTCAGCATGCGCCAGGGCGGCGAACTTATAGGTTGCGATCACGTACGCCGAGCGGCGGAAGGTCTCGGTGCTCCCCCGTCTATCCCGCAGGCGCTCGAGCCGCGGCCGAACCCATGAACTTGATTAGCGCGAGCCCCAGCTCGTCGAAGCGATCCTCCAAGACGGAGCGCGCATCCTGACTGAGGAGAAATGTCGGGTTCTGCCGCGCTCGCCAGCTCGTAACGCTCCGGCGTAACCGGATCACCGACGCCACCGCATCGTCGATGCTCTCCACGCGTCGAAGCGCGGCTGCGTCGGCGCTCGAGGCTTGGGATAACAGCGCGCGGTGGTGCTCGAGCTGACGAGCAAGTCCCTCACCCCACTCGCAGTAGGCTTTGTGAATCGTCGGTGGCTGGGCCACGGACAGGGTGGATCCGCCGCGCAAGGTCGCGAAGAACGGGCCGGCGTCAGACTCGGAGAATAGCAGCATCACCGGTGTGATCGTTTCGCCGCGAATCACACCGAACCATCCGAACACGGTACCGCTCCCATCGACGAACCAGCGCGATACACCGGCTGCAGATCCATCAGCGCGCTCTTCCACCCTATCCCCGAGAACGGTGAAGCTGTGCGCAGTCAGCTCGCACACCGTCGCCTCGTAGTGCTCGCGCGGCTCGAGAAGCCCGGCGTCCTCTGTCGTGAAGGGTCGGTACCTGGCTTCGTCCGCACTCGCTCGACGCAGCGCCTGAATGGCACCCGCCAGCGTCTGGAGATACCTGCGACGCCCTGCGCGCAGGTACCCCGTATAGCCAAGCGCGAGCACCAGGAGGGCCGCGATACCGGCGATGACATAGGTCATGGGCGTTCCCTTTCCTGCGGCTTACAGAGGCTCGGTGGGATTCTGCATTTCGACCATGAACCCCGCGAGTATGCGCTTGTAGTGATCCTCTTTGGAGTTGCCGTCGAGCTGCTGATAGGCACGGGCCGCATGTTTCATGAGATCTAGCGCCATAATGCCCCACGCCGCCGGATCTGCCTCGGGGGCCACGTGCATTACAAAGTATTGATGTCCGTCACTCGACCAGATCCGCGCCAGCTCATAGGCGTCGGCATCCGCGAGCGGTTCTGCTGGTATACCCAGTTGATTCACGTGCGTTTGCGACATGGTTCCTCCGACGTAGAGGGTCCCGTGCGGCCTGACCGATCGGCGTCCGGGCTGTGCCTTCAGAAAGCGCCTGCATCGAATGAGACGAGGTACGTAGCTTCGAGGCGCTCGGCAGGCCGAGTTGCCATGAGCCAGTGAGTCAGCGTCTGTCTCCGGGGAAAAACGGGGGTGGGGCGTGGAGGGCCACCCAATCTAGCCAGGAAACTTTGCCAGATCAACGCCGCCCCAGCAGCGCCGCCCGGTCCTCGGGCTCGTCGCTCGGGCATGTGCCGACAGTGGCACGAGACATGCCCTAAATCGGGGTGTATCCTCTAAGCGACTGCCGGAACGATCGATGAACCCGAGACTTGCCATGAAGTGCCGACCACGCCGCGCCGCCCTGATCGCCCTCGCGTTGCCAATCCTGGCCTGCTCCGATGACGGAGACAACGTCACCGGCCCGGCGAGCCGTGCCGAGCTTCAGCGCGCCGCACCTCGCATCGCCGTCGCCCTGGTGGCCGTCGCCGCCGGCGACGAAGGTGCTGGATTCTTCGATAACTTCCTCCCCTGCACCCGCCGAGGCGTGATCAGCTATAGCAATACCCAATGGGGCCGGACGGCGAGCTTCAGCGGCTGCGATCTGGGCGGCGGCGTGCTGATCGACGGGACCGGTGAGCTACGCTGGGCCGGTCCCGGGCTGCCGGCGAGCGAGCGTGGGCTATTCTGCGAGGAGTTCCCGGCGCCCTCCTGCGAGACGGCCATCGTCTGGGCGGGAAGCTTGAACGTGACCATCGCCGAGGGATCCGAGTTCGGACTGGACGACCTGAGAATCGCGGATCTGGTGATGGAGCCGGGCCAGGGGCTCTATCCAGAGGGGCTGCGCATCGAGACCGCCGGCCTGGGAGTGGCTCGCCTCGACGTCACCGCCGGCGGCGCGACCTTCAGCGTTGAAGACCGCGCTCTTCCCAGCGCGGTCTTCAGCTCCAGCGGGATGGACATCGAAGCGATCCCCAACCCATCGGGCTCGCTCGACGCCCTCACGTCATACGATCTCGAGCGATTGGCCTACGACCCCGCGCTCGCCTTGTTCGCGTTCCTGATCAACGAAATCAGCGAGGTCAGGGGCGATCACACTCACGATCTGGGCTGCGGTACCAGCGTCGTCAGCTTCGACGCCAACCAGCGCCCGCTCGTCCAGAACGATTGGTCGTCCTGTGAGACGCTCGGCGTCTTCATGAGCGGCACTTTCAGCACCGAGTTCGGTCCCGACACCGACTTTAGTAAGGGCCCCTTCACCATGCGCGTACAGGGAGATCTCACCCTCGGCGGTGGCATCCCCAAGGTCAACCTGGCACGGCTGGATTGGTCGGTCGCCTTCGGGGCGTCGGCCGGCGAGCTGCGGATCTCCGGCGAGCTGGAAGCCCGGTCGGGTGGGACACGGACCTTCGATCTGCGCGTGATCGCCGACGACTGACGACGCGGAATTCCATAGGCCGCCTGGCAGCCGGGCGCCGACTCCAGTTGCGCGCGACCCGCTCACTCGGGACCAACGGCGCCCGCGCCCTTCCGGGTCGAGATCTTGAAAGGCAAATAGGCCGGGCACCAGCTGACGAAGCTGGTGACCAGAAAAATCACGGCCACGATTCCAAGCACCAGGGCGACCGTGCCGCTGATCACGTTCGCGAAGTAGAGCACGCCGATCGCCACGGCAATCAACGTCCGGATGGTCCGATCCAGCGTTCCCATATTTTTCGTCATATGAACCCCTCCAGATGCGAGTGCGCGACGTCACATTAAAACAGCCGCTGCGTCAACAGCACGAGCCCCACGATCACGCCCACGCAGACCAGACATGCCAGCACGAGCCGCAACGCCTTCATCATCATGCTCCCAAGCTAGAAACTCTGCACGCGGCGCCGCGGACCGTTCGGCTCCACACAACGATACTCCGATTCTGTCTTCTTAGATTGCGCGGCAAGTTGGCCACTTCCAGCTCGCATAGCAATACTCGCCACGCTCCAAGCGCGGGCTACGGAAAAAGGTCACGACCCGTCTCATCAACATAACGAGGCCCGGAAAGACTACACCCTCCAGCCGACCGAAGCCCGCCGAGAGGCTTACTCCTTCCCGGGCCCACTCACTTGCCGACGAGAGCGGCCGTGGGCGACCGTCACGGAAGCGAGATCATGACCCCGATCTCGGGCGCCCAGTCCTCGGCCTTCGAGGTGATTCCGATGGCGCTGTTGAGGTGAAGCGCGGCGCGTGGGTGTGGAGACCACATGAGGACGGGGATGAACTCCCACTCATCCTCGCTTCCTTCAAACGCCCCGTATATGCGGACCGTCCGCGACAACCGTTTCAGATACTCCAGCCCGATCTCACCGGGTTCCACCTTGTTCTCCTCGCCGTCGTATTCGGCGGCGACCCGCAGCGTGAGCGTGCCGAACGAGAACCCGCGGACAACACCAGTGCCCAGCTTGAACTCCCAATCGCTGGTCCCGATCAGGTCCTTGTCCTTTTGAAGCGGGAGCACGTACTCGAAGAACGAGAAGATGCCCGGCCGCGACTCCGAATCGCGCGTCCAGCGCCAGCGCACCTGTCCCTCCACATCGCCCAGACCGGTCTCCCTGAAGCGGGACGGCATGTCGGTCGGATCGTTAGCCGCCTTGTCCTGGTACGCCTCGGTGTAGAGCGCGGCCTCGAACTCGAGCACCAGTCGATCGCTCACCCCGTACCCGATGAAGATCAGCGCCTCGTGGCCACGCGACTGCGCGCGAAAGTCCTCATCCAGGACGAAGCCCAGCTCGTTGGGGCTGTACTCCGCATCGTGGTTGGTGTAGTACTCGTAAAAGGGATAGACGATGAGCTCCCCGGATCGGATGTAGGTGCCGAACATGGAGACCGGTACACCTTCGTTCCGATCTCCCGGAAAGTGGAATCCTTCCTGCGCCGAGAGCTCTCCGGCCATCGCGATCGCCATCACGGCGGCGATTGCGCTCCTGATACCCAAGCGAACGAGATTGCGAGCTGAACCGAGCAAGGCTGCCTCCCGTGGTTGCCGCGGCTGGTAGTCCTCCCCGATGAGGAACCGGCGAGGCCGAGGATTTGTGACAACATCGGCGAGCCACGTCCGGCCTGATCGGCGATCGGGGCTGAGGAACGCTCGAAAGAAAGCTGCAAGAGGGTGGCGCGTTGTCGAGGTCGTGGGCTATTAAGATCAGGTCTACCTCAACTTAGGGACGTGGGCCGCACGATTCTGCGGCAGCTCCCTTCGCTCAGAAGGACGATCGTCGCAAAGACTTCGTCCCTCGATCGTAACTGTCCGACGAGCGCCGCATTGGCGCTAGCGATTATGCTTTTTTGTTGCATCGCCTGTAAGAAAACACATCATGGAGATGTGGGCGATTAGCCCCTCCGTCCGAATGCCAGCGTTGCCGCGTCGTAGTGCCCGACATACCCACCCACCGCTCTCGTTGCCCCGGACGATACTGTAGTCGTCTCAGCCACATATACCCTCTTCCAGAGTATCAAGCGCGATACTTGGTGTGGGCGCGCGTCCACCCGATCGGGCCGACCTGTTCGGTCGGGACTCACGCTCTCCAGGCTCCACAACGTCGCGGTGCGCACGCAGCGGTTTGCCGGCCTCCACGGGAACACCAGCGCAAGGAGGACAGAAATGAAGAAGGGAACACTCATTCCACTCCTGCTCGCCGTCACCTTTGCAGCTTACAGCTGCCAGGAACGGGATCCTCTCTCCCCAAAGCGCAGTGGTGACGACAACGCACCGATGTATTCGGCGACGCCAAAGGGCGAGCCCTTCAGCGCCCTGGAGTACTTGCCGTTCGCCGGTCCACCGGAGTGCGTGCGGCTCACGCCCCAAGGTAAGACGCTCCTCATCCAGTGCCGCTTCCAAGGCCACATCAGCGGCGATCTCGAGAACCCCGCGCCAGACGCCGTGGTCGTCGAGGGCGTCGGCGATCTCGACGCGAACGGTAACGGTCGCGGCCGCGGGAGCTTTACGCTGACGGCAACGTGGGTCACGAAAGGGCTGAGCGGCACCTTCGAGGGTCACTTCGAGGGCGTCTTCACGCTGGGGATCTTTGCGGGCAAGGTACACGGCCATGGCGTGAGCGGTGACTTCAGAGGCATGCAGATGAGAGCGACCGTTCAAGAACTCGGGCCGCCGCCCGGCAACGATTACTACGCGCTCTCGGGCACCATACGCTGACGATCTCGGGGGAACGGGGGGCCGTTCTTGGCCGCCCCATTCGTAGCATACAAAGAGGATGGACAGAAGCGATGCGACAACGCACCGAGGACATGCCCGTCGCCATGGATCAGTCGGGTTTCAAGCTGCGCACACCCGGCGCCTGGGGCGGCATGGTCGTGGAGTATTGTGAGTGCGCCGAGCGGATCGATGTTTCACCTATGTTCACGGGGCTTCCGGGTGACAAGTGCCCGTGTTTCCACTGGGGGTACATGCTGAGGGGTGCCTTCCATGCGGAGTACGCGGATGGAAGCGAAGAGGTGATACAGGAGGGAGACATCTACTACCTGCCCGGAGCACATACGGGGTGGTTCGAGCCTGGTTCGGCAATGATTGTGATCAGCCCGGAGACAGAAGCGAAGGTCGTTCACGAGCACATCGCCAAAGCGATGGCCGATTAGGTGGTGACCTCAGCGATTGGAGGGATAGGGATCCGGACGACTCTGCGAAAGGCGTTGCCTCGAAGGATCGCTGCCTCTCCGGTTTGGACCAGCGGATCACTCACCGCCAGAACGCCATGGGTCGGGAATAAGCTTATGAGGAGGAATCAAGATGGGAAATTATCTCGCACTTTGGGAGGTAGACAGGACGAGAATTCCTGTCGATCAGAAGGACCGAGGAACCGGCTGGGCCGGATTGATGGGCTTGGTCAGGCAGCATCTTGAACAGGGAGTCTTCACAAGCTGGGGAGAGTTCATCGGGGAAGAGTGTGGATATGCTCTCTGTGAGGGTTCGGAGCCGGAAGTGTTGAACGCTCTCCAGCAGATTGCCATTTGTCCGCTTCAAGGTGCACCCTCTTGCCTCCGGCTTCCACTCCGACTCCGACATCCTGATCCTGATACCCGAGGAGCGGATGCTGTTGACCGGAGATGTGTTCTGGGGCGGGAACCTGCCCGCCGTCTATTTGGGCGCGTCGTATGTCGCGCTCGAGGTCGTGGGCCTCTTCGTTGAGCAGTTGGGTCTGCCCGAGTGGGTCTTCATCGGCACCGTAGCGCTCCTCTTGATCGGGCTGCCCATTGTCCTGGCGACCGCGTTCGTTCAAAAGGGCTGGCGCAGCACGCCCCAATCAGAAACTCCTTCGTCGCTAATTGAGCAATCGGGCGAGCGACGCACGGGTGGGAAACCGACGGGTGCCGCCGCGGGCGTGCGGGGGCTGCTGAGCTGGCGTAACGCGATTCTGGGCGCGTCTCCGCCTTCGCGCTCTGGGGCGTGATCGCAGCCGGCTGGCTGCTACCCCATCGCTCGTCGGCCGATCCTGGCGGTGCGCTGCCGGCTGAGACCGCGTCAAGTACCGCAGCTATCGCCGTGCTACCCTTCGCGTATCAGGGGGCAGAAGAGTTCGGATACCTCGGCGAAGGTATCGTCGATCTGCTGAGCACGAAGCTGGACGGGGCCGGCGAGCTTCGCAGTGTGGATCCACGCGCGGTGCTCAGCTTTGTGAGTCGCGAACAGATGAGCAGCCTGGACCCGGTCAGCGGGCGTCGCGTCGCCGAGAGCTTCGCGGCTGGCCGCTTCGTGCTCGGCAGCATCGTCGAGGCGGGCGGCAGGCTCACGATCCGAGCATCCCTCTACGATCACAGCGCTGGAGCGGTTGGTGAGGCGAACGCCGAGGGGAGAGCGGAAGAAGTGTTCGAAGTGGTGGACGAGCTGGCGGCCCAGCTACTCGCAAAGTTCGGCACCGGACCGGCCGCCCGCGAGCGTCGGATCGCCGCCGTTTCAACCAGTTCGCTCCCTGCCCTTAAAGCCTATCTCGAAGGGGAGCGTGCCGATCGCCTGGGTCAGTACCAGAGCGCCGTCGGCGCTCTCCAGCGCGCCGTGTCCATCGATACGGCCTACGCCCTCGCCTACTACCGACTGAGCGTCGTGGCGGAGTACAGCACTCTGGCCGAGCTGGCACAGCAGGCGGCCGAGAAGGCCTTCCACCACGCCGGCCGCCTATCGGACCGGGACCGCCGCATGCTGGAAGCGTTCCGCGCCTGGAGACGAGGTGCCCACCGCGAGGCGGAACGGCTGTATCGATCGCTCGTCGGCTCGTACCCGGACGAGGTCGAAGCCTGGTTCGAGCTGGGTGAGACGCTCTTCCACAGCAACCCTTTCCACGGATACTCGTTCACCGATGCGTGGGGGCCATTCGGGCGCGTCCTTCACTTCGACCCGGACAATACTGCGGCGATGTATCACATGGCCCGGATCGCCGCGTTCGAAGGCCGCTTTGCCGCGATGGACTCGCTGATCCTCCGGCACAACCAGCTCAACCCGGGCGGCGACCGTGAATTGGAAATGCTCGCGCTGCAAGCGTTCGCCAAGCGCGACGCGAGCGCGGCCGACGTTGTCGTGGCCCGGCTCCGGCAGGCCAGTGACGTCACCCTCGCGTTTGCAGTCTGGGACGTCGCAACGTGGACGGACAACGTAGACGGCGCGCTGCGTCTATTGGGACTGATGGTCGACGCCTCGCGCTCGTTAGAGGTGAGGACGGCGGGACACGCCTGGCGCGCACATGCACATCTGGCCCGCGGGCATTGGGACGCGGCGCAGCACGAGTTGGATGAGCTGGCCGCGCTGAACCCGGCTGAGGCCCTAGAGTACCGCGCCCTGCTCAACGCACACCCGGTCCTCTCCGTCGATCCGGCTGAACTGAGCGAGCTTCGGGACAGGCTGCAGGCGCTCGACGCGAATGCGATACCTGCCAGCGGGAATCCGAGCGTCTTCTTTAACGCGCACGATGATCTCCACCCGGTCATACGGGAATATCTGCTTGGAGCCCTGAGTGCACGGCTGGGGGATTACGACCGCGCGGAAGCGCACGCGGCGGCCTTGGAGAGACTGGGTGGACCGTCCTACAGCGGGACAACCGCTCCCGACCTCGCGACCGGAATCCGCGCCTTAGCCCTCCGCGAACGTGGTCGAAGCGCTGAAGCCCTGGCCACGCTCGATGGAATCGGGAGAGAGGTCTGGTACAACGTAGCCCTGGCATCGCCCTTTTATGCGCAAACCCTGGAGCGCTTGCTGCGTGCCGAGCTCCTCTTTGAATTGGCTCGCGACGATGAGGCGGCCCGGTGGTACGCCAACGTCTGCCAGGTCGGACCCTACGAGGTCGCCTACCGGCCCGTCGCGTACTTGCGCTTGGGCCAGATCAACGAGCGGCAAGGCAAGCCAGCCGAGGCCGTCGACTACTACCGCCGCTTTGTCGAACTCTGGAACGACGCCGACCCCGAGCTGCGGCCTATGGTGCAGACCGCGCAGCGGGCGATCGAGGCGCTCTCAGCTGACAGCGACGGTAGACGGTAGACCGTAGGCGGTAGACGGTGGGCTTTCGGGCCGGGGCCAGCTCTCCCGGCTCTCCGGGCGTCACCGCCTACCGTCCAACTCTTACCGCTTACCGAGAAGCCGCCACCACCTCAGGCGAACTCGCCTCGCGAAATTCGAATCCCTCTATCGATACCGTGTACTCACCCGTCGCCGTGTCGTGGCGGATGCAGGATTCGGTCGGGTACAACCCACTCTGCCCGACGGCCGGCGGTGACTTGATGGAATAGCACTCGCTCGGTTTGCTGAGCATAAATGCGCGACTCACCATCTCCTCGTAGAACGTGACCTCGCCATCATACACCCCGAAAATCCAACTGCGCTTCCACTCTTCACCATTGAACTCGGGACCGGTGAGGTCAACCAGGTGATTCCCCATCGCCGGGACCACCGCATCGACATCTTGAAAGTCCGGGTTCATGTAGTTGGTGGGGAGTGCCTTCTTGGCCAGCTCATACTGGTCGCAGCGTATGAACTCCAGGCCACACGGTCCATCTTCGAGCGCAAACACACTGGCAATCGGCGCCATGTAGAAATGAACGTCGAAATGCGCAACATCGTAGATTTTCGGCGGGATATGCCCGGCGGGATTCCAGTTCAGGAGCACCCATTTGAAGGGAACATCCGAGCGCCTGGACACCGCGTCGGGTAACGGAATGACGATCTCATGTGTGGGGATGCACTCGGCCTCCGCATCCAGCTGCCCATCGCCGTTGCGATCGAAACAATGATGCTGATCCGAGGCTGCATGGGTCAGTCCGTCCAACGCATCCGCCGAATAGACGAGGCCGATCGCATGCAGAGTGCCCTGGTCGTCGACTTCGGCATAGCTGGAGACGGTGCCGTTGCCCAAACTGGACGCGGCTCCGAGCAAGCGCTGCGGCTCTTCACCGCTGGGCTCTGAATAGCAGCCCAGTTGAAGGAACACCAAAACACCGGCGAGGACGGTAAGCTGGCGCGGCTGTGGCATGGTTGGGGCCTCCTGAGTACGGGGCTTACAGCGTTCACTCCCTCTAGTCGCACAACTAGAGTTGTTGACGCGACCATACTGATGAAAGAACGCGCTTCCCGTCAAGGAAACCGTCCGCACTCGATCGATCACGTTGGTGAACAAGTGTTTGTCGGAGAGGGGAACCCCCACGACTCTTAGCCGGTAGCTCGGCACAGATAGTTCGCGCGTGTGCGCCTCCACCCGCGACCACTATGATCATAGTCAGCCTTGGGAGGGTG
>CAYGCC010000150.1:0-13480 GCA_964348165.1 uncultured Gemmatimonadota bacterium
ACGCTCGGCCGTCCCGGTAGAAGACCAGGCGCTGCTCCTGATCAGCCGAAAGGGTCAGGGCGGAATCGGTTTCCGTGATCGTGAGTCGACGTGGGGACTCGACGGCGCGGCGCAGGACGACGCCCAGCGTCGCCACGATCGAGTTATCGCTCTCCCAGGTATCCGGGAATACGTTCCGGCCATTTCGGTCGGTAATCGGGAGCTCGCTCACGGAGTTGAGCAGGCTGTAAGAGCCCCCAAGCTGAAAGGGCTCCGGGTGGATCGCTGGCGTGGTGCAAGCGGTCGCGGCGAGGCCGATCGCCAGCACGGTCGGCAGTACCGCAGCGATTCTAATGGACACGAACATCATCGATTCACCTATCGAGCCAGGGATGTAAGGACGAAGATCGGGTCGCTCCGGGAAAAGGCGATCAGTTGCGACAGCCACGAGCGGCCAATTGTGATGACAGCCCGGCGGGCCAGAGTGTTAGCAAGTGCTGGCCGCTGACGGGCAGAATCGCCGATCCTAACCTGCGGCGGACTGGTCCGTCGATCGCTTGCCGCCGGAACGGGCACAACGGAAGTTGAAGCGTCAAAGGGTCGCGCCCTCGGCTCTGCGGCCCCGGGGCCGGGGGAGAACACAAGCCAGAAGCGGCGGTCAATGAAGCGAAACCATGGGTGGGGAGCGTTGCGGGCCGTCCAGCTATTTGGCCTCATCGGCGTGGCCGTGCTACTGACGCCGCGGCCGGCATCTTCCCAACAGACACCCAACACCGAACCTGGCAGGGTCGGTCTCGCCCTCAGCGGAGGGGCCGCGAAGGGTTTCGCCCACATCGGGGTCGTTAGGGTCTTGGAGGAGGCAGGGGTCACGGTGGATGCGATCGCCGGCACCAGCATGGGCGCCGTCGTGGGCGGCCTCTACGCCATCGGGTATTCCCCGGACATGCTGGAGGAGGTGGCCACCGGTCAGGACTGGGAGGCGCTGTTCACCGACGGCCTCGACCGCGGGGACCTCCCGATCGAGTTGAAGCTGTTGGACGAGCCAGATCTGGTCTCCCTTCCCGTCCGGTCGGGTCGCGTTGAGCTGCCCATCGGTCTGGTGGCGGGCCAGCGCATCTCGCAGCTGTTCGCCCGGCTGACGTGGTCAGCCTACGCCGCGCGGGACTTCCGTCGGCTGCCGATTCCGTTCGTGGCCCTCGCCAGCGATCTGGAGACGGGCGAAGCGGTCGGTCTGGACCGCGGGGTCATCGCGGAAGCGATGCGGGCCAGCATCTCGCTTCCCAGCATCTTCGCGCCGGTTCGCCTCGAGGGTCGGACGCTTGTCGATGGAGGCGTGGCGCGCAATCTGCCGGCAGAGGACGTGGTCGAGCTGGGGGCGGAGATCGTCATCTGTAGCGACGTCTCCGAACCGCTCGAGCCCGCCGACAGTTTGAACTCGCTGCTCGATGTGCTGGATCAAACGCTGTCCTTCGGCATCACCCGGTCGACGGAGGAGCAGCGACAGTTCTGCGACGTGGTGATCGAGCCGGAGATCGCCGGCCTTTCGGCGTTGAGTTTCGAGCAGGCCGCCGAGTGGATCCGTCGGGGGGCTGAGGCCGCCCGAGCGCGGCTGCCCGAGATCTTGTCGCGCGTCGATGCGGGGACGGCCCCACCCGACCGCCGCGTCGCCCTGGCGCCGGCGGATTCGGTGTGGGTGGCGGCGGTGAAGATCGAGGGGCTGGAGCGGGTGACCGTCGGACTGGCTCGTGGGTTGGTCGATCTGCAGGTGCCGGCGTGGCTGACCTCGCGTGATCTCGATCGAGCAGTCAGCCGTGCCTACGCCACCGGCCTGTTTGCGCGGGTCGGCTATCGCCTCGATACGGCGGATAGTGACTCGATGACGACGCTGTCGATGGTGGTGGTCGAGGGCGCTCGTGACCATGTCGGCTTCAACTTCCGCTACGAGAGCCGCTACAAGGCATCGGTGTTGATGTCGGCCACGCTGTATCACCTGCTGAGCTACGGGTCGCTTACCAGCCTTTACATTCGTTTGGGCGAGCAGCTGCGGGTGGGTGCACGGCACAGCCTCAGGACGGGCCCGGGACGCGTGGTGAGTCTCGGCGGCGGACTCGAGTTCACCCGCTCGCCGTTAGAGCTGTTCGAGGACGGACGGCGTGTAGCGGAAGTGCGCGCCGATGTCAGCAGTCTCACCGGGTTCGCCGGCCTGGCCCTCGGCAGCGCGGCGGTGGTTGGTTTGCAGCTCAAGGGAGAGTATGCCCACTTGGAGTCTGCCATCGCTCCGGAAGCGTTCGATGACGACGATCTCTTTTACACGCTGGGCGCGAAGCTGCAGGCGGACACGTACGACCGGCCCCTCTTCCCAACCCGCGGCTTGCAGCTGCTGCTCAAGAGCGAGTGGGCGGACCGAGCGATCGGCAGCAACCGAACCTTTTGGCACCACACGCTGGATGCTCGAGGCTATCTCCCGCTCGTGCAGAACATCTCATTGCTCGGCCGCGTGACGGTGGGTGCGGCGCGCGGACCCGACTTACCCGGGCACTATCTTTTCTTTATTGGTGGGGCGAGCCCGCACTTCACCTTCCCCGATCGCCAGTTCCCGTTCTTAGGCCTCGATACGCAGGAACGTCGCGGTCGCAGCGTAGAGATTTTCGGCGCGGGCGTTCAGGTGGAATTCCGACCGCGCCTGTTCGCAATCGTGCAGGTCAACGCGGGAAACGTCTTTGATGAGTTCAGCTTCGACCCGGATCGTTATACGGTCGGCTACGGGATCAGGCTGGGCGCCCGAACTGTGCTGGGACAGCTGACGCTGACCCTGGCAGAGAGCGACCTGTCGGAGTGGCCCGACGTGTCCATCGACCTTGGTCACCCCTTCTGACGCCGTGCTCGTCCCACCGCGGCCCTTGTCAAGCCCGCCACCTTGGCGCAAGTCGTTTGCGTTGCTATATTTGCACCGGTCGTGTCCGACGGGCATGGACCTGAAGCCCTCCCGAAAAGCCCTGGCGGCTGAATCCCCCAGACGAGAGCGTACATCCCTGTTCGGGACATTTATCCCAATCTGGAGGAGAAGCGATGATGAGACGGTTGTTTGGCGTTGCCGCAGCGTTCGCCCTTCTGGGGGCGACACCGGCCCTGGCCCAGTTACCGGGGGTCGAGGTCGAGCCGTACCTGGGTGTCTACGTGCCGCCTCTGGATCTGGCGGATGACAGGGTCGATATCGACGGCTTCCCGAGCGACGTAGGCTGGAGCCAAAAAGAGGCCGTGGCGTTCGGCGGGCGGATTACCGTCTGGCTGCCAGGCCCGCTGGGTATCGAGGGTAACTTCGTTTACGCGTTGAGCGACGTCGAGCAGTCTATCGCCGATTCCGCTAGAGACTTCGATGCGAACGCCTGGGCGCTCGACGGTCGCTTGATTCTGAAGTTCGGGGTCCCGCTCGCTCCGATCTCCTTCCACGTCAACGGCGGTATCGCGCTGATCGACCACGGTGGCGACGGCTACGACGTCGTCACCGATGGTGACAGCAGCGTAGGTGGAGTCGTGGGTGCCGGGCTCCGCGTGAAGCTGCCCGGGCTTCTGGGTATTCGGTTGGATGCGCAGAGCTATCTCTATTCCGCCGAGCTCACGGTCGACGATCCAGACTTCGGCGGCGAAGTGACGTTCGGCAATCAGTTTCAGGCGGACATCGTGCTCTCCGCTGGGCTGGTGATCAGCCTGACGCCATAACCGGGTTTCGAAGCCAAGAAGCGAGGGTGCGGTGAAGGCCGCGCCCTCGTTCTTGTATGCCGCTCCCGCGCGACTCCAACACGCTGTCGCGCTTCTCACTCCCGATCCACCCCCGGTGCCGGCGCCTCTCGATTCTTTGGGGTCGGCGACGCTTCTTCCCGCAGCCAGCTGGCCAGTTCCAGGCCGTGCTCGAGCAGCAGATCCCTCTGAGCCAAAAGCTCCGCCGCCGGCAGGTCGACGATCAGCCGCCCCTCGTCGAGCAGGACCATGCGCGGGCAGACGGCGGCGGCGAACTCGACGTCGTGTGTGACCAGGAACAGCGTCTGGGTGCGAGCGCGGAGGATCTCTGCCACGGTCCGCCGGCCCCGGCCATCCAGCGCGGCGCTGGGCTCGTCCAGGGCGAGAACGCCGGGCTGGGTGCTCAGCACCGTCGCTAGCGCCGCCCGCCGCTTTTCGCCGCCGCTCAGGTGGTGAGCGGCCCGCGCCGCGTCCACCCGGCCCAGCCCCACGCTCTCCAGCGCCTGCTTTGCACGCCACTCGGCTTCGGCGTGTGACAGGCCCCGACACAGCGGCCCGAAAGCCACGTCCTCCAGCAGCGAAGGCATGAAGAGCTGGTCGTCGGGGTCCTGAAACACGAGACCCACTCGCCGACGAATCTCGGCCAGGTTCGGCTCGGTCACGGCGAGGCCGCCGATGCTGACCCAGCCCGAGTTCGGCTGGAGGATTCCGTTCAGTTGTAGCAGCAGGGTGCTCTTACCGGCACCGTTCGGCCCGACCAGCGCCACATGCTCGCCGGGGGCGACAGCGAGCGTGATGCCGGTCAGGGCCGGAGCCGCGGCCCCGGGGTAGGTGAAGCCGAGATCGGCGATCTCGACCGACCATGGGGGGCCGCCCGGGTGCCTGGTCACAACGTCACCTCCAGCAACCCGGCCACCCAGATCGACGCGAGCAGCGCCAGAATCCCGACGGTCCAGGCGTGTGGCGGCGGGTGAGCGTGGCGCAGCGTGGGAAAGCTGCCCTGATAACCGCGGCTCAACATCGCGAAGTGGATGCGCGTGGCGCGCGCGTGTGCCCGGAGGAACAGGTGGGTGAGCGCCGTCGCCCGAGCGCGCCAGAGCCGCAGCCCCGCGGCGGGGCCGGCGCGGCTGCGCAGCGCTCTCTGGGTTCGTTCAACCTCGTCATTCAGCACATAGACGTAGCGATACCCCAGGGCGAGCGAGCTTTTGACCAGGGTAGGGAGGGGCAGGTCGTCGAGGGCGTTGAGGAGGTCGGCGGCCCGGGTCACGGAGACCACCACGGTAACGGCGGTGACCGCCAGGCCGGCGCGTAAGATGATCTCGGCGGCTTTGATCAGACCGGTCCGGCTCATCTGGAGCGGTCCCAGGGATAGGGCATCCGGCCCCGGGATGCTGAAGGGGAGCGCCAGAGCCGGGAGCAGGAAGAAAGGCAGCGCCTGGGCGACGCGCCGGGCGAGCACGGCGGCGGGAAGTCGGGCCGACCAGACGCCGAGGGCGACGACGACGGCCAGGAGACCGAGCGCGCCCCAGGCGCCGGGCGGCATCAGGCCGGCGGTGAAGGCGGCGGCGATGGCGATCCAGAAGCGCTGTCTCGGCGTGGTTCGCTCGGTAAGCCAGGAGGGTTGGTCGGCGTAGCGGTCCAGGTGCGCGAAACCCATCGCGGCTATCGGGCTCGGCGGGCGTGGGCCAGGGCTCGGGCCATGGCCGCGGCCCCGGCGAACAGAAGCGTGACGCCGATGATGATGGCGACGAGCGTGCCGGCGGGGCCGGGGAGCCAGGCGCGATAGCCGGGGAAGAGGGCGCCCGGCCAATCGCTGGCCGCCGGCGCGAATCCCAGGTCGATAGCCACCCGCTCGAGGCTGTCCGGCGCCGCCGAGGCGACAAGCGATAAGGCGCCCGCGACCATGGCGACGGTTCCCAGCGCGGCCAGCATGGCGGCCCGGGCCGGGCCGGCGGGTCCGGGGGCGAGCGGGCTGTAGATCAGTTCGGGCCGCTTGCGCGCCAGCACCCAAACGGCGGGCCCGGTGATCGCGGCCTCCACCGCGCCGATGATCGCGTGCACGCCGGTCATGGCGCCCACGGCCAGCCGCGTGGGCGCCACCTCGCTCAGCCCGATCTCGAGGCCGGCGGCGGCGCCGGTGAGGACGGTGGCGAGGTAGGCGGCGACTGCGGCGGCGGCCCCGCGCCGCCGGGGTCCGTCGCCGCTCAAGCTCAGCAACGCCCCATAGATCGCGAAGCCCACCAGGGCGCCGGCAGCGCCGATGTTCAGGATGTTGGCGCCCAGGGCCGTCAGACCGCCGTCCGCAAAGATGAGAGCCTGAACGATGATCACGGCGGTCATCACCAGGTAGGCGGCCCAGGGCCCAAAGATCACGGCCAGCAACACGCCGCCCAGCAGGTGGCCGCTGGTCCCGGCGGCCACCGGGAAGTTGAGCGTTTGTGCGGCGAAGACGGCGGCGGTGGCCAGGCCCAGGGTAGGCGCCGCCCGCTCGTCCAGTCGGCTCTGCGCGCGCCGCGCCGCGTAGGCAGCGAGGGCGCCGGCGGCCACGAGCGTCGTGGCCGAGACCGGTGCCGACAGAAAGCCATCGGGTATGTGTGCCATGGCCACCGTTTCAGAAGTCTGCGGGCTGCCACCGGTACGCGAACGGCCGGGCGGTTGCCCCGCATATGATGCGGAGCTGCGCCGTGCCGGAACAGGTGTCGCCCCGATCGCTGCGGCGGTCGGCGAGGTGGCGCAGACCCGGTCTTCCCAGCCGGCGCCTTTCGAGGGACGCCGCCCCTCCCTAGCTTCACCCGGGATTCGAACGCGTCAGGGGAGGGGAGCGCCCAGCTTGGATGCCCGCGCCGTACCAGGAAAGACGTCGATGCGAGTCTTCCGGCTCGTCAGCCCGGGCGAACTGCGTCGGCGGAGTGTCAGCATCCCCGAGCCCGGCCCCGGCGAGGTCGTCGCCCGCGTCGCGGTCGCCCTCACGTGCGGTACCGATCTCAAGACGATCGATCGCGGCCACGTTCGCCTCAAGGTCCCGGGTGATCTCGGTCACGAGTGGGCCGGCCAGGTCGAGCGGGTCGGGGAAGGCGTCAGCCAGCTGCGGCCCGGCGATCGTGTCGTCGCCTTGCCGACCGCGCCGTGTGGAGATTGTGCTTACTGCCAGCGTGGGGCCGAGAATCTTTGTCTACACCTGTTCGAGCAGATGGCCCTGGGCGCCTACGGAGAGTACATCCTCATCCCGCGCCATATCGTGAACCGCTACACGCTGCGGATCCCGGACGACGTGCCGAATCTACACGCGGCATTTCTCGAGCCGCTCGCTTGCATCGTTCATGGTGCCGACCTGGTCGAGCTTTCCGGGGAGCGCGTCGTCGTATTCCTGGGTGACGGCCCCATCGCGCTGCTGTTTGCGCAGCTGGCCCGGTTGCGCGGCGCCGGCCGCGTGGTGCTGATCGGCCGGCACGGTCAGCGACTCGAACTGGCGAGTGAGCTTGGAGTGGATTTCGTGGTCAACGCCCGCGAAGGCGACGCCCGCGGTTCGGTGCTGGCGCTGACCGATGGTCTCGGCGCCGACACCGTGGTCGAGTGTGTGGGTCGGCCCGAGGCGTGGCAACAGGCCGTGGACCTAGTGCGCCGGGGCGGCGAGGCGCTGATGTTCGGCGGCTGCGGCGAAGGGACGATCGTCGACCTGGACGCGGAACGTGTCCACTACGACGAGATCACGTTGAAGGGTGGATTCCACTACACCTCGGACAGCGTTCGCCGCGCCTGGGAGCTGATCTGTCGCGGCACCCTGGCCCTCGAGCCGCTGATCACCGAACGCATGTCTTTGGACGATCTACCCGAGGCGCTCGAACGTGTCCGTCGCCGCGATGCCGTGAAGATCGCCATTTTGCCGTGAGCGCCACCGAACGGCCCACCATGCGCGCGGCCCGCGCTTACGCGCTGGACGATGTGCGTGTGGAAGAGCTGCCACTTCCCCGCTTAGAGCCCGGCGACATCCGCGTGCAGGTCACGGTCTGCGGCGTTTGCTCCAGCGACGCGATGGACTGGTACGTCGACCAGAAGGTGCCCGTCGTCTTGGGCCACGAGCCGGTTGGCGTGGTCCATGAGGTCACGCCTGGGGTGGAAGGGCTCGCGCTGGGGGACCGGGTGTTCTTTCACCATCACGTGCCTTGCATGGAATGCCGAGCCTGTACACGCGGCATGTACACTTCGTGTCGGCGCTTCCGCGAGAGCCGCATCGACCCGGGGGGCTTCGCCGAGTTTGTGCGCGTGCCAGCGGAAATCGTGCGGCTGGACGTGCTGAAGCTTCCGCCCGCCCTGTCAGACGAGGCGGCGGCGTTCATCGAACCGGTCGCCTGCAGTCTGCGGGCCTTTGGCAAGTTGAACGTCGCGCCGGGTCAAAGTCTCTGGGTGATCGGGGCGGGGCCGATGGGCCTGATCAATTCACGGCTGGCTCGTCACTTCGGGGCCGATCCCGTCATCGTCTCCGATCCCATCCAGGTACGCCGGGAGTACGCGCTGAAAGCCGGGGCGGACCTGGCGCTCGATCCGGCGGCGCCGGACTTCGCCGAGCGCATAGCCGAGGCCACAGGGGGGTGGGGCGCCGAAAGGGTGATCGTCGGACCGGGCACGGTCGAGGCGATCGAGGCGAGCCTCGAGCGGCTGGCCCCGGGGGCGACCGTCCTGGTCTTTACGCCGACGCCTCCTGGGGCGGCCGTCGCCTATCGCCCCAACGACCTCTACTTCAAGGAAGTCACGATCACCCACAGCTACTCGGCCGGCCCGGTCGAGACCCGCGAAGCGCTGAACCTGATCGCCAGCGCTGAGCTGCAAGTCGATGACCTAGTGACCCACCGCTTCGGCCTGGAAGGCGTGGGCGAAGCCCTGAAGCTGGCCAAGCTTCACGACCACACGCTGCGCTCGCTGATCTACCCGCACGGTCTCGGCGTCGAGGTGCGGACTTTTTAGTTCAGCCGGTCACACCGGTGTGCGACAACGCCTCGGTCGTTGCGACGCGCCGCACAGCGTGACGACCGCCAGCTGAAGGGTTCCATCTTTGCAGTAACAAGACGTTCAGAATGGTGTGCGGCCCCATGGGTACGGGGAGGCCGCCGGAGGGTATTCTACATCGAGGGGTTCCGCCCAGACACTCGCAGCGGCGCCCCAGTGGGCAACCGTGAACGGTAGGTCCGCGCCGGCCGATGGCAAGCCGGGCGCCCATGGAGGCCACTTGGCCGCGAATCTGCGAGTTCGCTGGATCGCCCTTCCGCAGGCCTTGCCCTGAACAGGGCGAGTCAGAAATTCAGCCGCATCTTCTTCAGCAAGGCCTCGAACCTCGGGTCCGACATGAGCGGGTTCCACCAAAACCAACTGACACCGAGGAACGGTAGGTAACCGGACCGCTCCTCGTATGCGCGATCGAGGAGCCTGAAGGCCTCGTCGGCATCGCCCAACCCAGCGCAGACGGAAGCCTCGTAGCTGGTATAGGTCCTGGGTGCGCGATCCCGCTCCTTCTCCACCCGCAGTTCCTCAAGGATTCCCCGCGCCTCCGCATGCCGACCCAGGAGGCCATAGAGCCCGCCCGCCGCACTCAAGAGGATCGGGAGCCGCCCGGCGAAGCTCATCGCCCTCTCCACTGCCCGCAGCGCTCCCGCTGGCAGACCTTTCCCGCCGTAGGCCCGAGCGAGCCACACATAGGTCAGCACGTGCGTCGGCTCCATCTCCAGCGTCGCGCCGAGCTGCTCGATCGCCTCATCGTAGCGCTGAGCGAAACAATAACAGCGCGCCACGGTCAGGTGCACGAGGAGCGAGACGGGGTCTAGGGCTTCCGCGCCCAGGATCCACTTGAGGCTCTCCTCGCTCCGACCCATGGCGCCGAGGAACACGGCGTACCAGACGTGAGCAAGCGTGTCACTCGGCTTCAGCTCTATGGCCTTCTGGAACTCACTCTCCGCAGCCGCCCAGTCCCAATCGTACAAGAACGCGACCCATCCCAAGGTCGCGTGCGCCTCCGCGAGCTGCGGGTCGATCTCAAGAGCTCTGAGCGCGGCCGCCTTGGCCTGCGGCATCGCCTCCGAGGCGGGCAGGTCGCCGAATTCGTCGAAGCCGCGCATCGCATAGCATTCCGCGAGCCCGGAGTAGGCGAGAGCGAAATTCGCATCCCGCTCGATCGCCTGCCGATAGTAATCGCCTGCCGCCGTGATCCCTTCCCGGGTTCGCTTGCTGGAGAAATAGCGACCCCGCAGGTACAGGGTGTAGGCCTCCGCGACCTCGGTCGCCGGCTGCATGAGAGGTGCCCCGGCGGTCGCTGCGAGCTTCGCCGAGAGCGCGTGAACGATTGCCCGGGCCAGCTCTTCCTGCACGGCAAAGACATCCGCAAGAGACCGCTCGTACGTCTCGCCCCAGAGCACGTACCCGTCGGCAGCGCTGACGAGCTGCGCGCTGATGCGCACCCTGTCGCCCGCCCTGCGCACGCTCCCCTCCACGGCGGCACCCACCTTGAGCCGCTCGGCAACTTCACGGATTCCCACCTCTTTGCCCTTGAAGGCGAAGGCCGAAGTGCGTGAGACCACCCGAAGTCCCGGGACCCGCGCCAGCGCATCGATGAGCTCATCGGTCAGCCCGTCACTGAAGTATTCGTCCTCCGGAGCCGCGCTGAGGTTTGCCAACGGAAGGACGGCAACGGAGACCAGGCCCTCAGCAGGCTCCTGGCCGACGGGCACGGGTGCCGAGCGCGGGACCGCGGGCTGGGCGCGGATCCGCTCCGCTGCCGCGAGCAGCGCCTGGTCGGGAGCGACTCCCAGGTCCTGGCGCAGCAGCGTCTCGTGGGTCTCGGCGAAGTGGAGTGCCCCGGCCCGGTCCCCGGACGCGCTCAACGCCTCCATGAGGCGCACCGCCAGCCGCGAATTGTACGGATCTTCCGCCACCAAGCGCCGCCACCACCCGACCGCTGCGACCCAATCGCCGCCGCGCTCGGCTGTCGAAGCCACAGATTCGAGTGCAGCCGCGAAGCGGTTCGCATACTCGGCGCGCTGCGTCTCCACCCAGCGCTCGAACGCGGGCGCGCCGCTCAGATAGAACCCGTCCAGGAACGGACCGCCGTAGGCCGATACGGCGCGCTCGCAATCGCCCACCTCCAGGGCGAAGTGGAACTCTTCGAGGTCGGAGGAGATCACCTCGGGATTGAGGCGGAGGTGGCTGGAGCCGAGGAACAGGTCTTCGGCCTGGAGGCCGCGGCGCAGGGTGTGCAACAGCTGGCTCAGGCGATGGCCGCCCTTCTCGGCGTCTGTCTCCGGCCAGAGATACGCGAGGATCCTGTCGCGACCGAGCCCCCGCACGCCCGACGCCGCAAGCAGCGCGAGCACTGCGATGCTTTTCCGTTGGCCAGCGGCCCCACTCAGCGGTCCCCGGCTTCCTTCCACTGCGGGGCTTCCGAGGGTGCGGAGACGGAGCATGGTGCCACCTGAGGGATTCGTGAGGAGTTCCTGAGGGATTTGTGACCGTCACGTGACCCCCACTCCGTATTGTAGGCCCGGTGCCAAAGAGCGGCAAGGAAATCCAGTGCAGACCCCAAACCCGAGGAGCCCTCCCATGCGACGACCACTTGCTCTCGAGGTCCTTCTAGGAACGGCCCTTCTCTTCAGCATGGGCTGTGATCCGCATTCTTCTTTCGGCCCCGCTGCAGGGAGCCCGCAGTCCGACGCTCTGCGAGTCTCCGCCTCCCACGGGAAGGTGAAGAGGGTCCCGTACAAGGAGTCGTACGAGGCGCGGGGCATCCTCGGGCCCGCCGCGGAATGCCCGGTCGTCCAGGAGCGCCTGGAGGGGTCAGGCACGGCAACCCATTTCGGCCGCTACACGATCACGAACTCACACTGCCTCGACCCCGCCACCGGCGCCTTAACGCAAGGCGTGTTCGTGAAGATCATCGCCAGCAGCGACGAGGTGTTCGGCACCTACAGCGGAACCGCTACGCCGCTACCGCCGGACCCGGACGACCCTCCGTTCGTGGGCGTGTTTGCCATTGACGGAACCCTGCAATTCACCGGCGGCACCGGGAGATTCAGCGGTCTCTCTGGCACCGCGACGATGCGCGGGACGAGCCGGGTCGATTTTTCCCAGCCCGCTCCTACGAGCGAGGTCTCGCTCCGCATGGAAGGAGAGATCTCCTCTCCGGGGTCGCTCAACTGAGCGAATAGAGGTCCACGACCCACGGGGTGCTGATCGTGGCGGCGCTGGTCCAAACGGTCATCGTTGCGGCTGGTGGCAGCAATCGCGTTCGCCAGGCCGAACGAGGTCATCACCGCCTTCCCGCTTGTCCTCTTCCCTACGCTCCTCGTGCTGGGCTCGATCCTCGTACACATCGCGTCGCTGTGGCGTCTGGGTCAGACGCCCACAGGCGTCGCCCTAGGGAATGACTGGAGGTTGCAAATGGCCACAAGATCACGGAACCTGGACACGGCCGTTGAGAGGCCAACCCGTCCTATCGCGGTCCCACGTCCCACCGCCCGGCCGCAGCTCGACGAGGCTGTCGCCCGCTTGCAGGAGGGTTCCCGAGAGCTGGTGAGGCTTTCCCTGGAACAGCGGATCGGGCTCGCCCGATCCATGCAGGAGGGGTACCTGAAGGTCGCAGAGCCGAGCGTGCAAGCGGCCTGCCGCGCGAAGGGAATCCCGCTCGGGACGCCCGCCGAGGGGGAGGAGTGGGTCGGGCCCGCTTTCGTGGTCCGGCACCTCCGGCTGATTCAGGAGTCGCTGGACTGCATCCGACGGACGGGGAACCCGCCCACGGGAAAGGTCGGCCACACGGTGGACGGGCGCCTCGCGGTGCAAGTCTTTCCTGCGAACCGGATCGACGCGCTGCTCTACAACGGGGTCCGCGTCGATGTCCATTTCCAGCCCGGGGTCACCGAGGAGCAGATGAACGCCTCCCGGGCTCGCTTCTACAAAGCTCCTGACCACGACGGGCGCGTCGTCCTGGTCCTTGGCGCCGGGAACATCAACGCGATTGTCTCGATGGACCTGCTCACCAAGCTCTTCAACGAGGGCAAGGTGTGCCTCGTGAAGATGAACCCGGTGAATTCCTATCTCGGCCCCTACCTCGAGGCGGCGTTTGCAGAGGCGATCGCCTGCAACTTTCTCGCCATCGTCTACGGGGGCGCGAACGAGGGCGAGTACCTCGCACACCACCCGGAGGTGGACGAGATCCACCTGACGGGCTCTGACAAGACGTACGAGGCGATCGTCTGGGGACCGCCCGGCCCGGAGCGCGAGCAGCGGATGGAGCGGGGCACGCCCCTCCTCACGAAGCCGGTTGCGGCGGAGCTCGGCAACGTGTCGCCAGCGATCGTCGTGCCGGGCCCCTATACCGACAAGGAACTCGCCTACCAGGCCGAGGACATCTTAAGCGGGCTCGTCTACAATGCCTCCTTCAACTGCAACGCGCCCAAGGTGCTGATCACCCCGAAAGGCTGGCCGCTCCGCGAAGCGCTTCTCGCCGCCGTGGAGCGGGTCCTGGCCCTGGTGCCGACCCGCAAAGCGTACTACCCGGGGGCGCGCGAGCGCTGGAACGCGTTCTCAAAGGGGCACGGCGAAGTCCGCAAGCTGGGGACCGCTGGCGAGGAGGCCTTGCCCTGGACGCTCATCCCCGGGCTGGACCCGCAGGACCGGAGCGAACGCGCCTTCCGAGAGGAGTCCTTCTGCCCGATCCTATTCGAGACGCAGGTGGGCAGCGCCGACCCCCTCGACTTCCTCGACCGCGCCGTGGACTTCGCCA
>CAYGCC010000151.1:0-8206 GCA_964348165.1 uncultured Gemmatimonadota bacterium
CCGGGCTGCTCGAGGAGCTGGTCTTTCGGGGGGTGGTGTTGTACGCGCTGCTCAAGGCCTGGACGAACTCGACGGGTGGCCTGGCGCGGAGCGTTCTGCTGTCGTCGTTCTTGTTTGGCGCGGGCCACCTCATCCGCATCGCCATGGGCCAGCCTGTACCCGTGGTCAGCCTCCTGGCTCTCGATGGTTTCATCGCCGGGATCTACTACGCGGCTTTTGTGCTCTTCGCCCGTAGCGTGTGGCCCGCGGTTGCCATACATGCGCTGTTGAACGGCGTCGTGGGTGCCCGAGCTGCCGGCATCGCGGGATTCGAAGAGACCGTCTCCGCCTGGCTGCTCATCTTGGTGCTCGAGTTACCGGCTGTCGCTTTTGGCCTGTACCTTCTCCGCCGGGTCAGACGGAGAGCCGAAGCCGCGCCCTAGGGGCCACTGCCTCAGCTCCGCGGCCCACGCCAGTTGCGTGGCGGCGCCGCTGAAACTCTAATCGACAGATGGAAAAAGGAGTCCGGATGCAGCGGATACTGATAGCTGTCGTCGCCACCCTTGGCGTCTCCTGCCTCGGGTTTGCAGAGTCGCGGAACGCACAGGAGCGTTTGGCCCTGGAGAAGACGACGCTCCCCACAGGCGACGGGCCGACGCAAGTCGCGGCCACAGACTTGAACAAGGACGGTCACGTCGATCTCGTCGTCGCCAACGGCCGCGACGGCTCGGCCACCGTGTATCTGGGTGATGGCGAGGGCCAATTCCAGGAAGCGCCCGGTTCGCCCTTCCCTGCCGGAAACCACCCGGATGACATCGCGGTTGGAGATTTCAATCAAGACCACTTCCCGGATGTGGCTTTTGCAAACCACGAGACAGACTATGTGACGGTTTTAATGGGTCTCGGTGCTGGTCGCCTCACACCGGCCCCCTACACGCCGGTTCGCGTTCGAAGTCAGCCACATCCGCATGGGATCGCGACCGCGGACTTCGACCTGGATGGCCGGGCCGACCTGGTGGTGGAGAGCTTCAGGGAAGACGTCGTCGAAGTGCTGTGGGGCGATGCATCGGGAGGTTTCAAGACTCCAGGAAGCACCTTTTCTGTCGGGCGCCTGCCCTACCAGCGAGTTCGCACGGCGGACGTGAACGGCGACGGTCGTGCCGACATCGTGACCACCAACCGCCAGGGTGCGAGCGTTTCAGTATTGTTAGCCGCCAGCGACCGCGGCTTCAGCGACGCGCCGGGTTCGCCGCTGGCCGTTCAACCCTCTCCCTTCGGACACGCGCTGGGGCGATTGAACCGAGACGCCTGCCTCGACCTGGTAGTCGGCCATTACTCCGGGAGCATCCGTGACCGCAGCCGCGATCGAGTCTCAGTCTTGCTTGGAGACTGCAAAGGCGGATTCGAACCGGTGCCGGGATCTCCTTTTTCCACGGGAGCCGCCCCGACAACGGCGGCGATTGGCGATGTAAATGGAGATGGGTTGAACGATGTGGCCGTGGCGTGCTACGGCAGCAACGAAGTGCAAGTGTTTCTCGCAGTCGGAGACAGTGTGTTCGAAACCGAAGGACAGAGCGTCTCGGTTGGAGAGGGCCCGCTGGGCATCGTCGCGGCAGACCTGAATGGAGATGGGAAGTCGGACCTCGTCACAGCGAACAACAGTTCGGCTCACATCACAGTGATCCTCAGCAAATGAACTGAGGGGACGCTCCCTAGCCCTACTCGATCGCCCGCGCCGGCGACAGGAACGATCCAGCACCATCCTTGACCGCCCGCACAGCGACAGGTACTCTGGGACGAGGCGTGCAGGACGCCACCCGTCCGCGGAGAGGACCGAGTCCACCTGAGCGATTGCTGCTGTTCCGGTTCACACGAACCTCCTTTTCGCCCGATGCCAGCGGACCCCGGGCGGCAGCACGAAGGAGGTCCGTCTTGGCCGACCGTCACCTTCCCGTCCGGCCCAACCTCGATCAACTGAAGCGCCAGGCGAAGGAGCTGCTGCGCGCCCTCCGGCGCGGCGATCCGGCCGCGATCGTCGAGCTGAGCGACCATCACCCCCACCAGGTCGAGCCCGAGCACGCCAAGCTCGCCGACACTCAGCTCGCACTCGCCCGCAGTTACGGAGTGTCGAGCTGGCCACGCCTGGTCCACGCCTGCCGATTGACCGACGCCATCTGGCGCGACGATGTGGACGCCGTCCGCGAGCTGGTGACGAAGCATCCGAAGTTGCTGCACGAAGACGCGCGCGGGGTGAGGGGCAACTGGGGCCCGCCCATGTCGTACGCCGCGAACCTGGGGCGCGATCGCATCGTCGTGATGCTGCGCGACCTGGGCGCGGCCGACCTCCAGCAGGCGTTCGACCGGGCGTGTCTGCAAGGCAAGATCGACACCGCGCGCCGGCTTCACGCGATGGGCGCGCGCCCCGTCCCTGGTTCGGTGATGGGGCCGGCCGAGACCCAGAGCGGCCCGGGACTGGAACTGTTGCTCGAGCTGGGTGCCGAGATCAGCGATGAGCACGGTGACCGGCTCGCGCCCGTCGCCCTGGTCCTTCAAACCTATTGCCGCGATCCCGAAGGGAAGCACCGCTGCCTGGAGCTGTTCGTGCAGCACGGCATCGATCTGCCGGACACGCCGCCGATGGCCGTCCATCGCGGCCGCATCGACCTGCTCGAGGCGCACCTGCGTCGCGATCCGCGTCTGCTCGCCCGCACCTTCTCGCATCAGGAGATCTACCCGCCCGAGCTTGGATGTCACGCCGACGAATCGCTGGCGCTCCACGGCACGCCGCTTGCGGGTACGACGCTGCTGCACCTGTGCATCGACTACGACGAGATCGCGATCGCGCGTTGGCTGATCGAGCGTGGGGCGGACGTCAACGCGAAGGCCGAGGTCGACGGCGATGGCTTCGGCGGGCACACGCCGCTGTTCGGGTGCGTGGTGTCGCAGCCGTTCCGCGTCGGCCGGCGGAAAGACGACGCCTGCGCCCGCCTGCTGCTGGGCCACGGTGCTGATCCCAACGTGCGCGCGTCGTTACGGAAAAGGTTACGGTTCGTCGCCGACGAGTCGATGCACGAATACCGTGACGTCACGCCGCTGGTTTGGGGGGAGCGGTTTCACGACCAGGACTGGGTAAGCAAGCCCGTGATGCGGCTGATCGCAGAACGCGGCGGACACGCATCACATGCCCGGTGACCATGAATCGGGCGGTCGCCGACCCCATCGACGGCCAAGAGCGAGGGTGCCTCGAGAACCGCGAGTCACGGGTCGGCGAAATGATGCGAGGTCCGCCTGTCGCGGAGCGCTAAACATGTGTATTATATGCAATAACGCGCCTGCTGCGGTGCCAGTAAGGACGCGCGTACGGCTCGAGCCCGCCTAGAGCCAGGGAATCGAATCGCCTCGCGGTCGGTCCGTTAGCAATCCGCAAGTCACAGGGTGGCGACCCCAAGCCGAGCGCGAGCCCCGACCTCGCGGCGCCGGACGGGCGGACCGTCACGTCGTGGCCGATTGGCCTGCAGTCGAAGCACGACTCGGCAGGCCGTATTGGGCAGCGGTCGTCGCCAGGAGATGGAGGCCTGGAGACGTGTCAGTTGTGGGCCGTGTGAGCAGATGAGCAGCTTCGAAGGTCGACGGGATCCGCCGCCCAACGGACCGTTCGCTCACAAGCCTGAGAACGGGGGCGGGGATTTGCTCTGGCGTCAGCATTCAGCTCCACTCGATCGCTCGATCTTCTGGTACCCGGCGCGAGCGGCCACGACGCCTCACTCCGGGCGCAACTACCTGCGCTTCATCACCCTGGGCGCCCTCAAAGAGATTGCGTTCCACGTCGAGACCGAGCCCGACCAGGGCAAGCTCGGCTTTCTCGCCGGCGGATCCTTCAGTTGCCCCAACTCCAGACTGCGCTACGTCGTGATCGACGCCACCCTGCAAGACCCACTCCCGGTCCGGGACGACCGCACATCAGAGGCGGTCACCATGCTGTGGGTGAGCCTGCAGGAGCAGCTCCGGTTGAGGAATCGGCAGCTCCTGGGCTGGTATCACACGCACCCCGCCGGCGGCCTGGAGCTGACCGCGTCAGACGTCCTCACGCACTCCCGTTTCTTCCCGGCACCCTGGCAAGTCGCGATGCTGTTGGAGCCTGGTGCCGATCGCCCCCGCGCCGTAGTGTGCGAAGCCGGCGACGAGAAGCCGGCGAGCACGGTGCTGCTCCCGTTCTACGAGCTGCTCGAACCAGAGGCGCTTCTTATCGAGGGAGCTCGGCCCGACTACGTCAGTTGGCAGAACTATCGGACCGTGACCTCCGCGGCGCCGCCGATCGAGGCAGTCGCCGCGCCCGGGGTCGGGCGCCGATCCCCGCAGGTCGCACCAACGGATTTCAGGCCGCGCGTGCTTTTGCCCAGTCAACCTGCCTACAGGTTCGGCTGGAGCTGGAGGAGTTTTCGCCTCTGGCTGGGTCAGCGCCGGGGGGTGCGCCGACTTTTGCAAGCCGCCGGTTTAGCTGCCATCATTGTTGTCGCCGCCGCCTTATGGAAGCTGATGGGCGGGGGGCAGCCGGCGCGGATACCGACCTTGCCTGCTCGGCCCGCGGCCGCGGTCAGCACGCCGGCGCAACGCATCGACCAGCTCGCTGAACAGGTGCGTGAAGCCGTGCAGAGCTACCAGGAGCGTGCGTGGCTTTTTGATACCCGAAAGATGACCTGTCCCGATCTGGCCGACGGCCTGGTGCCGGTTGTAGATCTATGGTACGCCTACAACGCGGAGGGCCGCGCCAAGGTGACAACCCTCGATCCAGAGCGCCGCCAGCGAGAGGAGAGCCTTCTGGCCGAGGTGCGAGAGGTCGAGCTTCATTTTAGCGCGTCGGGGTGCCCAACGCCGTAAAGGAACACCCATGCTCTTGAAGACTCCGCCGGTCCAGCGGCGCTGGCTCGGACTCGGGCGTTGCCTGCTCGCGCTCGGCCTCGCCGCGCTCCTCAAGACGGCGAGCCTGGCGGCGCAGGGCCAGGAACCGCTGTTGCGATCCGATCTCTTTCGCCTGCTGACCAGCGAAGCTCTCAGCAACGACGAGATCGCCGCCCTCGTAAGCCGTAACTGCCTGGCTTTCGAGCCCACCGCCCGCGAACGAGAACAACTCCGCAGCCTGGGTGCCGACGACGCGATCATGGCGGCCATCGACGAATGTGGCCGCCGCGGCCGTGTGCTGCGTGTGGCTCCAACCGCGACTCGCCTCACGGCGCCAGCCGGCAGTCGCACTAGCGTGGGGGTACGACTCACGCGCGCGGGTAGACCGGCGGCCGGGGTCGAGCTGGCGCTGCGTGAGAGCGGAAGGCTGGGCGGAGGTCAGGCCGCCGATGCCCGCGCGGTCACAAACCGGAACGGCGCCGCCACCTTTCAGTTTGCCGTGGGCACCGTTGCCGGCGCCCACCGCCTCAGCGTCGCCGCGGCATCGGGCGAGACCCTCGAGGGCAACACCTCCCTCTCTTTGGACGTCGAAGCGGCGGAGCCTGTCAGGGCAGAGGTCACACCCGAGCGAGTGCAGCTGAGGGCGGGGACCGCCGGCGGAGTTGAGGTGGCCGTCGTGCTGCGAGACCGCTACGGCAACGCGGTGGCGGGAGCGGAGGTCCAGCTGCGACCGAGCTCTCCCGAAATGGGGCTGGCCGATGCTACGGGGACGACGGACTCGGAAGGCACGGTCGTTTTCAGCCTGCTGGCCAGTACCGTGCGCGGGACCGGTGAGCTGAGGATCGTCGCCGGAACGGACGAGCTGGCGCGGGTACCCCTCTCGGTTGAGCCGGGCACAGTCTCGACCCGGCAGACGCGGTTCGTGTCCGGTGCCGATCAATCGGGCGCCGTCGGCACGACGCTTCTGCAGCCGCTGGTGCTCGAGGTGCGCGATGAGCGAGGGCTACCGACTCCCAGGCGACAGGTCCAGTTCTCGGCTGTCAACGCGATCGTCGCTCCGCAGGTGGCGATGACCGATTCTGCGGGACGCGTCAGCGTCAGCGTCAGGTTGGGCGTCGACGCCAGTCGGCCCGCCACCGTCACAGCCTTGTTCGAGGGCGTGAGTGTCGATACGTCGCTTCGCGTCGAGCCGGGCCCGGTGAGCGATCTCAGCGTGATCCATGATGGAAAGCCCGTGGGGGAATCGCTGGTCATCGAGGCGGGTGCGCCGGTGACGCTTCGAGTCAGGGCGGTGGACTCGTTCGGTAACCGTGCGTCGGTCGAGGGCCTCCGCGCATCGATCGACGATGAGAGCGTGCTCGAGCTTCTGGATGTGGCTATCGATTCGCTGGGCGCCCGCGTTGTGCTCCAACCCGTCGGCGACGGCTCGACACAGATAGACTTCGGGGTCGCCGGGCTGAGCAGAAGCTTGCTGGCGCGGCTACTCCTGTCTCGGCTGCCCTATTTTACCAGCTACACTCATCTTTACGGCGCCGGCGCGATTCTGACACCGAACGCTTATATCGCGCCGGGCCCGTGGGATGTGTTCCTCTCCATCGGCGCCGCGTTCCCAGAACTCGCAGGCTCGCGTGCGGCAGATGAAGGCGCCTCTCTGATTGTGAGCTGGCGCGGGCGTGCGGAAGTCGGCCTCACCGCCTACAGCAGCAGCGAGTTCGGCATGCCGGCGCGAGTGCAGATCCTGGCGTCGCGTCGCTCCGGCCTGGCGTTCGCTGTCGGTGCGTTGAACCTGTTACCGCTGTCTGACAGTATCGGGCGACACGGCCTGTTGGGGGTCGGCGGTCCTTACAACAGCTACGTGGAAAAAGCCTCCCCCTATCTCGTCGCATCACTGGCGCGGCACGACCCGGCCTCACCCATCGGCTACCTAGTCAGTCTGGGTTGGGGCGCGGGCATGTTCCTCGAGGAAAACAGCGCCTACAGCAGCAGCGGGCGCACGTCCGGCTTCTTCGGGGCGGTGGAGTTCGAAGTGGAGGCGTCTCCCGGCGTGCTCTTCCGACTCACGCTCGAGCACGACGGCTGGGATTCGAACGCAGCGGCGACGCTGCTGTGGCGGGGAGTGGGTGTGACGTTTGGCGTCCTCGGTCTCGATGAAGGCGCCGCCGACCAGACCAGCAATGCCTTGAACCAGGCACGACTCTTTCTGCGCATCGGGGCGAGCTTGAGACAGAGTCGCGAATGGCTGGGCACGTGAGGCCAGCGCGCCGCTCACGCCGACCGGCTCAAAGCGGCTCCTGAGTCACACCCCCCTCGGGGATCTGCAGTTCGGGGGGCTCCGCGCCGGCGTGCATCCCCGTAATCGGGCCGGACACGTTCTCAAAGGTCGCACGGGCCCTCGCGGCGAGAGGCCTGGCAGCGGCTCGCTTCCTTCTGGGCCTGCTCGGTTCCTCGACCTCCACGTCCACGCGAATGGGCTCCCAGGCGATCGCGAAGCGCCGCACCTGAAGGCCGTAGCGCTCGGCGATCCCCATCAAGGCGGCCCGCCGTTCCTTAGTCAGCTTGTCGGTCGTAGCAACGACCTGCTTAACACCCAGGCGGCCGACCAGTCCGGCCAGATCCGCAAGGCCGCCCAGAATCGGGTACCCGCCTCGGTAGCGACCGCGCTGATGGGCCAGATCGTCGAGGTAACCCAGCGGACGCCATCCCAACTGCGGGTTCGCCAACATCTCGCGCAGCGCCAAATCGCCACCCCGGCCGGCGCCGTACAGCAACGTCGGTATGCCGCCGTCGCGCCCGCGACCATACACATAGTCCAACAGCCGGAACGACACGCGGCTGCCCAGCACCAGCAGCGCCAGCAGCAGGCCGTTCACGACGCTCGCGGCCAGCAGCGAACGTCCGGTGCCGGGCAGAAGAGCCAGAACCAGGGCGGCGGCCGTCGCTGCCAACGCCGTGCTGCCCAAAACGCGCAACGCCTCGCCGACGCTGGCATGCCGGTAGGCGCCGCGGTACAGCCCTGTCAGGTAAAACGCGCCAAGCTCCACCACCACGACGACCGGCAAGCTGACCCAGAACACCGACCACTGACCCACCCACCCGCCCTGCACGACGAGATACGCCGTGGCGTAGGCAGCGACGACCAACCCCGCGTCGAGGACGGCGTGAAACGCCCGGCGCCGCACGATCCGCAGGTTGAACAAGGGCAGCAATAACCCTTTCCGTAGCACCTGCAGCTCGCGGTAACGAAGCCGGAACGGGATCAAGTAGCCACAAACGGCGACGGCGACCGCCAGCACGGTGAGACCGAGCGCAGGGCTCCACGCCGTGGCCA
>CAYGCC010000152.1:0-10573 GCA_964348165.1 uncultured Gemmatimonadota bacterium
CGAAGATCATCGCGGTCAGCGACTCGCGCGGCGGCATCCACAACCCCAACGGCCTCGACCCCCGGGCCGTCCTCGCCTTCAAGAAGGAGACCGGCTCGGTGGTGGGCTACCCCGGCGCCAAGGAGGTGAGCAACGCCTAGCTGCTGACGCTGCCGTGCGACATCCTCATCCCGGCGGCGTTGGAGAACGAGATCCGGGCCGACAACGCGGCGCAGATCCAGGCGCGGGTGATAGTCGAGGCGGCCAACGGGCCGACCACGCCGGCGGCGGACAAGATTCTGTTCGAGCGCGGGATCGTGGTGCTCCCCGACATCCTGGCCAACGCCGGTGGCGTGACGGTGAGCTACTACGAGTGGGTTCAGAACAACGAGAACGAGCAGTGGGATGAAGATGAGGTGAATGAAAAACTGCGACGGAAGATGTTCAAGGCGACCGACGCAGTGATCGAGAAGCAACAGTCGATCAACGATTCTCTCGACCAGCTCGAGGCCGAGCGCACGAAGCGTGGTATCGATGGCCAGCCGCTGGCTCGCGTCGACCTGCGCACCGCCGCCTACGTGTTGGCGATTTCGCGCGTGGCAGAGGTCACGCTCGAGCGCGGTATTTGGCCGTAGTTTTGACACCGACCCGACGACCGGCGGCGAAAGCGGGCAGAATGGCAGACGTCAAAACAAAGCTCAGACCCAAGCCGTTCCTGTTCCCCGAGTTCTGCAAGGCTTGCGGACGGTGCATCAGCGCTTGCCCGAAAGACTGCATTCACCTGGGTACAGAGATCCATCCCGCCACCGGGTTCGCGCCGGTGGTGATCGACCTCGAGATTTGCAACGGGTGTGGGCTGTGTCTAAGCGCTTGCCCAGAGCCGTACGGGCTCATGCCGGCGCCGGCCCAGGTCGACTTCGAGCTGTTGGATCCCGAGAAGATGTTCGGCGAGCGCCGAACCACCGCGCCCCAGCCGGTAACGATACCTGACCAGACGATACCGCTGCCGCCTCTTGAGCCGATGATCCTGAAGGGGAATCATGCGTCGGCAATCGGGGCACTGCTCGCGGGCTGCCGTCATTTCTTCGGCTACCCGATCACGCCATCCACGGAGGGGGCCGAGTTGCTGGCCCAGCTGCTGCCGCAGCTGGACGGTGTTTTCGTCCAGGCGGTGAGCGAGGTAGCGACCGTCAACATGATGTACGGCTGCGGCGGAGCCGGCATGCGCTGCATGACCTTCACCTCGTCTCCCGGGTTCAGCCTGATGCTGGAAGGCATTTCTTACATGATCGGCGCCGAGATCCCCGGTGTCTTCTTCAATGTCATGCGCGGCGGTCCCGGCCTCGGCAACATCGGCCCGGAACAGGCGGACATCAAGCTGGCCTGCCGCGGTCTGGGCCACGGTAACACGCACGCTCTGGTGCTGGCGCCATCAACGCCGCAGGAGATGCTCGACCTGAGCATGCAGGCGTTCGATCTCGCCTTCAAGTACCGCAATCCGGTGGTTCTGGTGAGCGATGGCTACTTGGGCCAGATGACCGGCCGCGTGCGGCTGCCCGATCGGGCGGTGCAACCCGGTTTGCCAGACTGGGGCGTTTACGGCGACAAGATGCACCGGCGCAATTTGATGACCTCTATTCTGCTGCACGAACCCGACCTCGAGGCTCACAACGTTCGCCTGAATGAGAAGTACCAGCGAATGACCGAACGCGAACAGCGGGCCGAGCTGTTCCAGTGCGATGACGCAGAGTGGGCGATCGTCGCTTGCAACACACCGGCGCGCATGTCGACCGGCGCCGTGCAAGCGCTGCGCGATCGTGGGATCAAAGTCGGGCTGTTCCGCCCGATAACCCTCTGGCCTTTCCCGATCGAGGCGCTGCTCGGAGTGGTCGAGCGAGTCCGAGGCTTGATCGTCGTCGAGGCGGGCAGCGGTCAGTTGGAGGACGAACTGCGCCTGGCCGTCAGCCACGCCGGCGTGACGCAGCTACCGCCCATCCACCGGGTGCAGCGTTTCGGCGGCGTGTTGCCACAGCAACAGGAGATCGTGGAGAAGATCACGGCCCTGGCCGGGAGCGATACATGAGCAGCGTTTTTTACGAGCGGTTCGAGCGCCACGGCCACGGCGAGGGCCTCAAGGGCCGCGCCACGCACTACTGCCCCGGTTGCGGCCACGGCCTGATCCACAAGTACGTCGCCGAAGCCATAGACGAGCTGGCGGTCCAGGATCGGACCGTCGCCATCTCGCCCGTCGGCTGCGCCGTGTTCATGTACTACTACCTGGACGTCGGCAACACGCAGGCGGCACACGGTCGGGCGCCCGCCGTCGCTCTCGGCCACAAGCTGGCCAACCCCGAGTCGATCGTCATCAGCTACCAGGGGGACGGTGACCTGGCCGCGATCGGCCTGGCCGAGATCCTGCAGGCCACGCAGATGGGGTTGCCGATAACGTTCATATTCGTGAACAACGCGGTTTACGGCATGACCGGTGGGCAGATGGCCCCCACGACACTAATGGCGCAGCGCACCACCACCTCCCCAACCGGTCGCAACCGGCTGATGGGCGAGCCGATGAAGATGGCCGAAACGATCGGCCAGCTGGACGGCCCGGTCTACGTCGAGCGGTGTGCCCTCTTTGACAACAAGCAACGGGTAAGAGCCCAAAAAGCGATCAAGAAGGCGCTGAGGCTGCAGGTCGAGAAACGGGGCCTGGCGTTCGTGGAGATACTCTCCGAATGCCCAATACACCTAAAGCTCACCCCATCCGAAGCCGAGGAATGGGTGAAGCAGCAAATGGTTCCCGTCTTTCCGCTTGGTGTGAAGAAAGACGTCGAGACCGAACCCTGGTTCGACCTTTCGCGACCTCGCTTCGATGCCGGCGAGATAGTGGGGGTGATCGGCGCTGCCAGCGCGCCACCCGAGCGCTTCGGCACCGGCTTTCCCTCGCACCTCCACGAGAGTGACATCTCGATCAAGTTCGCCGGGGCGGGTGGCGACGGCGCTCAAACGATCGCTCTGCTGACCACGCGCACGGCGATCGCCGAAGGGTTCGACTCCACACATATACCGAGCTACGGGCCCGAGTCCCGAGGCGGCACCTCCTATGCCGATGTGCACGTCGCGACAGCAGAGGTACTCTCTCCGGCCTCGCCCGAGCCGCATATCCTGGTGGCCTTCAACCCACCGAGCCTGGAGAAGTTCGGCCCGCACGTGCAGCCCGGCGGCACCATCATCTACGACAGCTCGGTGATCCCCAGCCCACCGGAGCTGGATCCCAGCATCAAAATGGTCGGTGTCCCCTGTACACAGATCGCTCAGGACCTCGGGAAGAAGATGGTGAAGAACGTCGTGGCGCTCGGCGCGATGCAGGCCGCGACCCAGCTGTTTCCCACAGCGAGCTTCCTCGCCACCATGCGTCAGGCGCTCCAGCATGACTGCGCCATGCTCGCTCTCAACGAGGAGGCGTTTGCCTGGGGGGTGCGGGCGGGCGAGCGCGGCACGAACGCCACCGGGGCTTGAGGTGCCCTGCTGAGCGCCCCGCTTCGTTTCTGCCGGGCGTCCCGTCTGGCGCCCGGCTCTTTCTTGCCAGTGACAAGCTGCTCATGAACCCGACGACGGCCTTGCGGCTGGTTCGCGCGAGCGCGGGTTGACAGGCCGCGGCTTGCCAGCGTCTTGCGCAGCATTTGATGGAGGGCTGGAGATGTTCATTGGTGTACCGAGAGAGACGCAGCGCCTGGAACACCGCGTCGGGCTGACCCCATACGCGGTTGCCCGGCTCGCCCATTACGGACATACCGTCGTTGTGGAAAAGGGCGCCGGTCTCACAGCTCGCTTCTCTGACCGCGAGTACGAGTCGGCCGGCGCGACGATTGTCTACAGCAGCGAGGAGGCCTACAAGCGCGCCGACATCGTCTGTCGGGTCGGTGTCCTCTCCGCCGCCGAACTCGAGCTGCTCAAGCCGGGTCTGGTCATCTGCGCCTTTCAGCACCTCGCCGTCATGCCGCGAGAGCAGGTCGAGCGGCTGATGAAGCTCGAAGCCACGATCATCGGCTACGAGATCATCCAGGACGCCCAGGGCGACCATCCCATTCTGTCGGTGATGAGTGAGATGGCGGGGCAGATGGCGGTGCATGTCGCCGCCAACCTACTGCAAAACGAGGCGGGCGGCCGTGGGATTCTCCTCGGCAACGTGCCCGGCGTCGCGCCGCCCACGGTTCTAATCCTGGGGGCTGGCTCGGTGGGCCGCACCGCGGCGGGTCAGGCTCGGGCCAGCGGCGCGCACGTGATCGTAGTCGACGAGGACCTGGCTAGACTTCGAGATCTCTCGCGTGAATTCTCCGGCCAGATCGTGACGGCGGTCGCGGGGATGGCGCAGCTCGAGCGATTCACCTCGATCGCCGACGTGGTCATCGGTGCGATCCTGATTCCGGGCGCGCATTCTCCCGTCCTCGTGACCGAGGAGATGGTCAAGGCGATGAAGCCGGGGAGCGTGATCCTCGACCTCTCCATCGATCAGGGCGGCTGCGTCGAGACCAGTCGTCCCACCACCCTGGACCATCCGACCTTCGTGGTCCACGACGTGGTCCACTACTGCGTCCCGAACATGACGGCTAACCTGGCGCGCACCGCGTCCCGGGCGCTGGCCAACGCGGTGCTCCCCACTCTCAAGGATGTGCTGCGAAAGGGTCTCGCCCAGGCCCTGGCAGATAACTCCGGTCTGGCGGCCGGGGTCTACCTCTACCAGGGACGCATGGTCAACGAAAAGGTCGGGGCGACCCTCGGCATCCCCAACGTCCCGCTCGCGAAACTGCTCGACCGGGGTAACACCTGATGAACTGGTTAGATGACTATAGATCCAAGCTGCAAAGCTCGGCCGAGGCCGTCGGGAAGATCACAAGCGGCGACCGGGTCTACTACGCCGGTAACGCGGCGATTCCTCAAGCGCTGGTTCGCGCCCTGGCGCAGCGAAAGGACGATCTTCGGAACGTGCAACTCAACCACGTGCTGCTGGTCGGAGAGGATCCGCTGTCGCTGCCGGGCATGGAAGATCACTTCCGCCATAACTCACTTTTCGTCGGCCCCGCTGATCGAAAGGCGGTGAACGAAGGCCGCGGCGACTATGTGCCAATCTTCCTGCATCAGATTCCGCGCCTATTCCGCGAGCGCATCGTCCCGGTCGATGTAGCGATGGTGCAGTGCTCGCCGCCCGACGAGCACGGGTTCATGAGCCTCGGCGTCGAGACTCTGGCGTCCATCGCTGCCTGCCAGATGGCAAAGACGGTGATCGCGCAGGTGAACGAAAAGATGCCACGGATACTCGGCGACTCTTTTCTTCACGTGAACCGCGTGCAGGCGATCGTCGAGCATAGCGAGCCGCTGCCTACCTGGTTGCCAAAGCCCGCCACCGCCATTGAGAAGGCCATCGCCGCACACGTCATTCCCTTGATCCAGCCCGGGGCTACCGTGCAAATGGGCATCGGGGGCATACCCGATTCGGTTTGGGAATCGATGGAGGGCGACCTCGAGCTGGGTATTCACACCGAGATGATCTCCGACGGCGGAATGAGGGCGATCCAGCGCGGCGTGGTGACGGGTACGCGCAAGAATCTCCACCAAAGCAAGGTGATTCTCACTTTCGCCCTCGGCAGCGAGAAGTTATACGACTTTCTCGACAACAACCCCTTGATCGAGGCCCACCCGGTGGATTATGTGAACGACCCTTTCACCGTTAGTCAGAACGACAACATGGTGGCGGTCAACTCGGCCATCGAGGTGGACTTGACGGGCCAGGTGTGCTCGGACTCGATCGGGCCCTACATCTATTCGGGATTCGGCGGGCAGGTCGATTTCATACGCGGCGCCGCTCGCTCGCGAGGTGGTCGTCCGATCATCGCCCTGCCATCGACGGCGAAAGGCGGAGAGTTTTCACGTATCGTGCCTTTCCTGAAGCAAGGGGCCGGAGTGGTGACCAGCCGGGCCGATGTCCACTACGTGGTCACCGAGCACGGGGCCGCCAACCTGTTCGGCAAGAACCTGCGTGAGCGGGCCGAGGCGCTGATTGCGATCGCCGACCCTGGGTTTCAGGATGAGCTGGTGAGGGCCGCGAAGCAGAGGAAGCTCTTGCCCTGAGCGAGGGAACATCGAACAGCCAACATCGAACAACCAACGTCGAAGTCTTTGAGGAAGGATGAACGTTGAACGTCGAACACCGAACATCCAGCAATAATTTCGAATGCTCAATGTCCAATGTTCAATGTTCAAGGTAGAACGCCGAACGGCTGCCGACGGAGGAACGGCGATCGGCGAAAGGATTCGCAAACGTCATCCTTCAGGAGTGAAATTCGGAGTTGGACGTTCAACGTTCTTCAGCAGTTCAAAGTTCGATCTTGGATGTACGATCTTGGATGTTCGATTCCAAACACCTGATCCCGCCCTGGCGGGCCACGCCCCTGAACGGGAGGCCGCGTGAAAGCAATCCTGGTTACCGGCGCCCTCGGTCAGATCGGTTCCGAGCTCGTCCCCGCACTACGCCAGCGGTTCGGCGTCGACCGGGTCGTAGCATCCGACATACGAATGCCGGCTCGGATGACCACGACCGACGGACCCTTCGAGCACGTCGACTGCACCGTGCGTCGCATGATCGACGAGGTCGTACGCAGGTACGACATCGGCACCATATACCATCTGGCCTCCCTACTCTCAGCCACCGCCGAGGAAAAGCCTCATGTAGCTTGGGACGTCAACATGGGAGGCCTTTATCGCGTACTTGAAGTGGCGCGTGTGAGCGGCTGCGCCGTCTTCTTCCCAAGCTCCATCGGGGCATTCGGCCCCAATACGCCCAAACTGCATACACCGCAAGACACGCTGCAGCGGCCCAACACGATGTACGGAGTCACTAAGGTCGCTGGCGAACTACTCTGCGACTATTACCACACCCGCTTCGGTGTCGACACCCGTGGCCTCCGCTATCCAGGCCTCGTCTCCTACGTCGCGCTGCCGGGGGGCGGCACCACTGACTATGCGGTGGAAATGTTCTACGAGGCTCTGCGCAATCAGCGCTACACGTGCTCTCTGAAACCCGACACGCTCATTGACATGATGTATATGCCGGACGCGATAAGAGCCTCCATCGATCTCATGACGGCCGATAGCAGTCGCCTCAAACACCGAAACGCGTTCAACATCACCGCCGTCAACTTCACGCCCGAGGAGCTCGCCGCCGAGATCCGAAAGCATATCCCCGAGTTCACCATCGATTACACGGTGGATCCCATTCGCCAGGCCATCGCCGATTCATGGCCGGACTCCATCGACGATAGTGCCGCGCGCCACGAGTGGGGCTGGCAACACGAGTACGACCTCGAGAAGCTGACGCGGGACATGCTCTTCAATCTGGGGAAGAAACTGGGGCTGGACTGAGGTGGGGGTGACGGTCCGCCGCGCGTCGCAGCTCACTCAAACTTCAGCCCGTTCCTTGCTTCGTGCTTGGACAGCCCCGAGCCGAGACTCCTCTTGTGACCTCACTCCCGGGCCGAGTGTGGCGCGACCCTTGGCGTGAGATATCTCAACCAGGAGCGGAAACCGCTGGGGTACATCGCGTCGCCGGAAAACACATCGGCCAGACGTTCGCCGATGCGCTGGCCGTGCCGACGCAGCAACCACGTCCTCAACCCTGGCAGTGGATAAACCAGCCGCGCCAGTCGGCGTCCCGCGCGCAGTTCCCGAAGCACCCCTGATTCCAGTCGAGTCTGGTAGAGCCGCTGGACATCACGCGGGACGCAGTTCGTCTCGCTCAAGACCTGGGCCGCGATTTGGCCGCTCGAAATCGCGAAGCTGATACCTTCCCCCGTCAGCGGATCTGCAAAACCCGCCGCATCTCCAGCCACCAGCACCCGGCCTCTCGCCAACCCCGCCTTCCTCATGCTGAAGGGGATCAGGGAGCCGTGCCGCTCCTCCCTCTCGATCGAGTGGACTCCCAGCTGCCGGTAGTAGCGCTCGAGGTGGGCCGGCAGCCGGACGGCGCCCCGCCGCGTGCTCAGCACCCCGACCGAGAGGTGGTCGCGTTTTGGAAAGACCCAGGCATAGCCATTGGGGACGACCCCGAAGTCGAAGCGCGCCGCGCGACTGAGCCTGTCGAAGGTTTTCGCACCGACGCGGACCTCTGATTCCAGAGCCGGAATCAAGCGCCGATCGTCTTTCCACCCGACGGCGCGTGCAGTCGGGCTGAGCGCTCCGTCCGCTGCCACAACGAAGCGTGCCGACACGGCTCCGCGGCTCGTGGTCAGCTCGACACGATCACCTCGCTCTTCCACACCCCGCACGGTGCAACCGGCCCACAACTCGGCGCCCGCCTCCCGCGCCGCGCAGACCAACAGGTAGTCGAGATGCTCCCTCATGGTCATCGATATGAGCGGCCCGGCTCTTTCGACCACGACCCGTACGTCAGAGCCAAGGTCGTTAACCTCCGCCACTTCGCATTCGCGCTCGACCGCGGCGGACACATCGATCGGGAGCAGCCGACGCGCCCGGATCACCAGACCTCCTCCACAGGTCTTGTAGCGGGGCAACCGTTTCTTTTCGAGGAGCACAACCGCCACCCCGGCAGAGGCGAGACCGAGGGCCGCGGAACACCCGGCGGGTCCGCTGCCGACGACAGCCACGTCGAAGTGCCGGCTTGTGCCGCTAGATTTCATGCGCCAGGTCGTGGTTCAGTCTGCGAACGTTGGTGACGATTATCACCCGCTCGCACAAGCTATCGCCGCAGCGGCGAACCGGGCCAGGTGAGCGCCGGAGGCCGTGCGGCACCGGGTGGCAAAAGCCGATGCCTTTTCCAACGCGGGGCCCGGCGGCGCCAGGCCCGACCCTGACGCCGCCGCCCTCCCTCGATCTACTTCTTTATCCAGGGCGGCGGCGGAGCAGCAGCAACAGCGTCGCGGCAACCACGACACACGTCAGCACGTAGGCAATAAGTTGCAAAGCAGACTCGATCGACGTAGGGGCTGAACAAGAAAGGCAGCCGTTGCCGGCTGCCTTTCTGTGCTACCCGGATCAAAACCGCTGCGATCTTCGCTGCAGCCTATTCGCGGCTCGTCGTCCGCGTGGCCGGAGGGAACGAAAGATCAGGTCGGATCCAGCCGTCCCAAATCTCCACCCGGCGCGCGTACTGCATCGCCTTCTCGTCCAGTTTCTGGCCCGCTTCGCCCAGCGCGCTTCTGACTTTCATCTCATTCGCGTAGTATTCCGCCGGATCCTTCGCCGTCTCGACGACGACGTACATCGGGATGTCGGGGCCCATTATCGTCTGGTATATGCGCCAGCCGCTCGTCAAGCCCTTCGATTTGTACAGCTGGACGTACTCTTTCACCACCGCCTCGACCTGCTGCTCCTTGCCCGGCAGCGCGTACCAGTAGTGGTAGATGCGATAGGGACGCTCCGCCGTTAACGCCGTGGTCTCGGGCAGGTAGGAGAGATCCTCGCGCAGCATCAAAACGAACGATTCGCCGTGGTCCGTCGCCGCGTTGGCCTTTCCCTGGATCGCCATGAACTTATCGCGTCCGGCGGCGTCGATCGTCGTCTCCCAATCTTGCCACACCTTGTCCATTCCCGAGAAGCCCTGGACGGGCAATCACATAGGCGTAACCGACCTCCGGCCCGGAGATGGTGGTGAACTGCAACTTGCTGGCGGCATCCGGCACAGAGGCCAGAAGCTCGATCATCTCCTTGGTGGCGGCCTCGTACTCCTGAAGCATGGCGGGCTTCACATGCTCCGCCAGCACCCAGTACATCTGCGGCGGCCCATACTCCTTGGCGGCGAGTCCCGTAGGAACGCCAAGCCAGACGATGGCTGCGAGAAAGCCGAGAGCCAGTCTTCTCATCTCTTTCCTCCTTCGGCAGGGGTTCGTGAAGTCGAGATCACCCTGTGGCCGCGGGTCCTCGAAGCGGCGACATCCGCTCCCGCGGTCGTGCTAAGACGGCGCAGCCCCGAGCTGACCGTCGTGATTGCTTCGGGTCCGACATGGGCCAGAGGGCTCCACTCTGACGTCTACCGATCCGGGCGGCAACGGCGCCCGCAGGTTCGAAAACCTGTGCGGCTCTGCGAGGCGTCCGGGTGCAGGTCAACGAGCCGAGCTTCTCGTAGATGCTCGGGGACAACAGCCGCCGGACCTCGATCCGACACGACCTCCGACATAACTTGAGAGTGAACCCTGAGGCGATGGGATAAGCGCAAGAGGGCGAGCGCGACGCGGGGCGACTTCTCAGCGAGAGGCAGGCGGCACGTTTTGACTCAGATCCAGCGGGCGCTGATCCGCCGTGTGACCGCGGCCGCGGCCTGGGCCACACTCGCGGCCGGCTTCACGGGGATCGCCCTCCTGCTCACGCAGCCGCGCTGGTTACTGACGTTCCTGGCCCGTCGCACGCCGGGCGTGCTGTTTTTCGCGGACGTGGAGGCGCCGCTGGTGGCGCTGACCATCGACGATGGCCCGGACGCGACCACCACGCCCGAACTTCTACGCCTGTTGGCCCGGCACGATGCCCAGGCGACTTTCTTCATGATCGGTGAGCGGGTCCGCGGGAACGAGGCGGTGGTGAGCCGTCT
>CAYGCC010000153.1:0-12746 GCA_964348165.1 uncultured Gemmatimonadota bacterium
CTCGGGCCGCCCCGGCAGCTTGACGGTCCAGCCGTCGCGCTCCGGCACGAGCATGGTGAAGGCGATCTGTTTGCCGTCGGGCGACCAGCGGAGGCTGGACGGGCTTTCCTCCACCCGGGTGATCTGGGTGATGGCGCCCTCGGCGTCCATCCAGCGGACGAAGATCTGGCTGCCCCGCGGCTCGCCCCGGGCCAGGTAGGCGATGCGTGTGCCGTCCGGCGACCAGCGGGCCGACGAGCCGTCCACCAGGAAGCGGTTTTTGCTGCCGTCGGTGTTCATGATCCAGAGCGCCGACTCGCGCCGGTCGTTCACCTTGTCCACCCAGCGGCGCGTGTAGATGATCTGCCGGCCGTCGGGCGCGATCTGCGGGTCGGCGACGCTCTCCATCTCGAGAGACAGCTCCAGCGTCAGCCGATCTTTTGCCTGCTCCTGCTGGGCCTGGGCGAGTCCGGGGTACACGGCCAGCAGGACGAGGGTGGCCAGGGCAAGACGCTTGTGCATCGCGGCCTCCTTTTGGGTCGGGGTCGGGCACGGCGCCGACCCCATCGATCCCCGGGTGGGTCGAGCTGATGGCGGTTGAAACTATGGGGCCCCCGCTGGCGTAGAAGGATTCAGAGGGGTCATGTCAGTCGGACGGGTACCGGGTCCCGTTTGACGAGGGTTGGGGTCCATGCTGAACTCCACGTCTTCCTGCCTCCCGGACGCCCGCGGCTGGGAGTCACCTGTTTCGACTATTTCGCGACGAGTCAGAACGATTATGACGGTCACGCCGAGCCGGCGCAAACCGCCGGTTCTCTTCTGCGTCGCGCTGCTCTTGGCCGCGCTCAGCGGCTGCGGTGACGACGACGACGTCATCATCGGGCCCGGCGCCTTCCCCGACGTGCGCGGGGCCTGGTCGGGCCAGTACCGGGTATCCGGCTGCAGCCTGTCGGGCGCGGCCGATCCGTTCCTCTGCTCGGTGCTGTTCGCTGTCGATCAATCGCTGATCCTCGACCTCGATCTTGATCAGAGCGGTCCCGATGTTTTCGGTGTGATCGCGCAGGGCGAGCTGGTCGGTGATGTGGATGGCAAGATCGACGAGGTGGGCATCGTGCGGCTGTTCGGTGACATCGGTGTCGCCGCCGATCCGGTGTCGACACGGATCGTCGCCTGGCAGACCGGGCTCGTGGGTGATTCGCTGGTGGGGAGCTGGCGTTTCAACGTTTTCGATCAGACCGATTCCGGCTTCGGACGGGCCACTGTGGACGCCAGCCTCAAGGTCTTCGGTTCGACCGTGGCGAAGTTCTTCGGGTGCCCGGCCGCGCGCAGCCTTACAGCGGACGGTCTGGTGAGCGGTGGCCTGGCGGTTGGCGACTGCCAGATCTCGGCGAGCCTGTTCGTCGAAGGGCTCGACGACGGCGCGTTCTTCGATGTCTACACGTTCGGCGGCTCCGCCGGCGACTCGATCGACGTGGTGCTGAGCTCGGAGAGTTTCGACGCCTTCCTTTTGGTCAGCGACCTGGAGGAGGTGGTTCTGGGCTGGGACGATGACAGCGGCGGCGGCACAAACGGCACCGACGCGGCTGTGACGCTCGTCTTTGAGACCACCGAGACGCTGCTGCTGATCGTGACCTCGTTCTCGCCGGGCGAGGTGGGCGGCTATTCGCTGAGCGCCGCGCTTCTAGGTCCGAGCAGCCCGCTCATGGGCGGCGCGGCCACGGGGCGCGTTCGCGTGATCGGCAACCCGAGCGTCGCCGGGAAGGTGAGCGCGAAGCCGGCGCTGACGGTGGATCCGATTCGGCAGGCGGTGATGGATAAGGTGTCGCGGCCGACGGCCTGGCCGCCGCGTCGCTAGACCGACACGGGTGTGGTGCTGAGGGCGGGGCCCTGTCGAGGCCGGGCCCCGCTAACCCGCGGTGGAGATGACGTAGCCGACCAGCGACGCCTCGGTCGCCCAGTCGAGCGTGTAGTTCATCAGCGTCGTCTGGCGGAGCTGATCCAGATCGCCTTCACCCGTCCGGATCTGCTGGTCGGCCAGCACCAGGTGAACGGCGCGGCGAAAAAGCTGCCAATGGAGCAGCAGGGCCCCCACTGACGCCTCCGATTCCCGATAGCGCCGTCCCAGCTTTTCCGCAAAGGCGTAGCTGGGCACCTCGTCGCTCATGCGCTTCCAGGTAGCCGCCGCCAGGTCCGCCGCCAGCGCCGCGATGTTCTCGGCGGGCAGCGGCTGGTTGAGGCTGCGGTAAGGCAAGTTCGAGGCGACGAGCCCATAGCGGTGCTCGATGTCCTCGGCTCGGTGGATCAGCGCCTCCACCAACGACACGGCCTCGGCCGGTCCCCGCGTCATCCCCTTGCCGGCGGTGATCCGATAATCTGGCACGACTTCGTCCTCCCTGAGAGGGTTTGGCTGTGGCCAGGGTCTGTAAGGCGGGATACGGCGAAACAGCGGGGTTACCTTGCACGGTATCCGGTCTGGCTAATGCCGTCAAGACATGGCGATTTCGGGGGCCGTTTAACGTTTCGCGCCCTTCGTCGTCTAACAGACAGAGAGCGGGAAGAACCGCGCGCCCTGATCCCCCCGCCAGGGCGAAACCAATCAGAGGAGGGGAAGGAGAAGATGAAAACGCGACACCTCAACTTGGTGCTGGCGCTCCTGTTGGTGGGGGGCCTGGCGGCGTGTGACGAGGACAGCAGCAGCATCCTGGATCCCGGCACGCCGCAGCAGACCGAGCTCGACCTCATGGTCGATTCGGATGTAACCGAAGCCACAATCGTCGACGCCCAGGCGGCGATGGACGCGGTGCTGGGCGCTCCGGTACCCTCGGCCGATGTCTACCAGGGCGTGCTGTTCGGCGACCCCGATCCGACCAAGATCGAAGAGGCTCGGGCGCTGCTGGAGCAGGCCCGGCAGAAGTTCGAGGAGGCGCGTCGCGCCTGGATTGGCGGGGACACCGAGCGCGCGGCCCAACGCGCCCTTGAGGGGCGGTTGCTGGTGGCCGAGGCCTACATCCTCGTCTTCGGCGAGGAGGCGTACGATCGGCTGCTGGAACGGGTCGATCATGTGATCTCCTGGCTGGAGCAGCAGGTAGACGACCACGCCTCCGAGCTGCTGGCCCGCATTCGTGAGCTGAGGGACGAGGCCGAGGCGCTGCGTGGCACCGATCTCCAGGCATCGGTGGAGCGTTTGATCCTGGCCTTGCAGATCGCCAACCGCGAGCGGGCGATCCACCGGCAGCAGGAGATCATCCAGCACGCGCGGCTGTCGCTGTTCATGGCGGTGAACTCCATCGGGCTGGCGGTGGAGGTCGTCGGTGATGATCCGACCGAGCAGCAGATCCACGCGCTGCGTCACGCCCAGCACCTGACGCAGGACGCCGAGCAGGCGTGTGGCGCCGGCCGCTACCGCCTCTGTCTATACCTGGCGCGTGAGGCGGTGAACGTGAGCCTGATAGCGGTGGTGCTCGAGTTTGGCGGCCGAGACACCGAGCTGGTGCAGGCGATGATCGACCTGAGCAACCGGGCGATCGCCGCGGCCGAGGACGCGCTGTCGGGCACCGATCCCAACGAGTTCGCGGTCCGGCTGTTGGAGCACGCGAAGCAGCTGCAGGCGCGGGTGCTGGAGATCGTGGATGTCCACCCGCGGGTCGCCGTGCACGTCCTCTGGCACGTGTCGGTGACGGCGTACGGGGTGATCCAGATCGCTTCCGCTGGCTGATCCAAGCGACCCGACAACTGTAACTCGGGGCCGTCGCCCACGTGGGCGGCGGCCCCGCCTTCTATTTGCCGGCCTCGAAATCCAGCAGCCGGGTCTTCTCCGCCGTGCCCTGCGGGCCGCCGTAACCGCCCGGGCTGCCGTCGGCGCGCACGATGCGGTGGCAGGGGACGACGAGCGGGACCGGATTGCGGCGGAGGGCGTTCCCCACGGCGCGCGCCGCCCGCGGTCGCTTCAGCCGCCGGGCCAGCCCGGAGTACGAGGCGGTGGCGCCGAAGGGGACGCGCCGCGTAGCCTGAAGCACGGCGCGCTCGAACTGGCCCAGACCCGACAGGTCCAGTGCCAGGTCGAAGCTTCGGCGGCGGCCCGTGAAATAGTCCCGCACTTGCGAGCGGACTTCGGCCAGGGCCTTCGGGTCGCGGCGCACGCGGCGGCCACGGTAGGTGAGGGTCAGCTCGTCCTCGAAGGCGTCGTCGCTGGCCACGTTCCGAGTGAGCCGGCAGAGCCCCCGCTCGCTGACCGCCGCGTAGACCCGGCCGAACGCGGTCTCGAAGCTGTCCCAGCGGATCTCCGCACCGGCGGCCAAGGCGTTCACCCGTTGCGCCGATTGCGGCGCCGCAGCTCCTGCAGGAAGGTGTGGAGGGTGAGGAACTTCTCGTAGACGATGGGGCCCTTGCCCTTGCGGCCGATCTCGGCCAGCAGGTCTTTGAGCCGGCCGCGTCGGATCACGTAGAAGCGGAAGGTCTCGGCGAAGTCCTCCTGCGGGTGCTTCGAGGCGTAGGCGGTAACGTGGTTCTCGGGCGTCTTCGACAGGTTGCGCTTGCGGAACGAGACCCAGCTCTCGTCCACGCCACGGTACGCCTTGTCGAAATCGCCGAAGGCGCGGCGGAAGCGCTGCGAGCGGGCGAAGCGGTGGTGGTGGTAGAGGAAGCTGTGCCCCAGCTCGTGGGTGATCAGCCCGACCAGGCTGGGCCAGGCGATCTCGTGACGGTAGTTCTTCTCCACGTAAAGCCGCTCGATCTCCACGATCTTCGGGTATTTGGGGTCGACGCCCGACACCCCGGGCCGCACTAGGATACGATACCCCCAGTCGGGCACCCGCACTTTTCGGAGGAGCTGGCGCACGCGACGGATGGCCGGCTGCAACAGGTCCTGACCGGTGGCGTCGTTCCCGCACCAGGGGCAGTAGTCCATCATGTCGTCCACGCCGCTGTCGCAGTGGGGGCAGACCCCCTCGTACTCGCCGTGGAAAGGCCAGTGCTGCTCGCGGCCGCACCAGGCGCAGTAGTGCATCGGGTACTGCAGGCCGCCGCCACAGCCGTAATCGCAGCGGGCGTGGTAGAGGAAGCCCCGCGGTCGTCTCAGCGGCTCCTCGCTGGACGCCTCGTCGCTGATGTCCTTGCCGCACCAGGGGCAGTAAGAGTAGCTGTCGGAAACCAACCAGCCGCAGTAGAAGCACTCGGCCCCGGTGAGGCTACGCTCATCGCCCCACGTCAGCCGCTTGCCGCAGTCGGGGCAGTAGTACCAGAAGCGGCGTAGGCCGCGGCCGCAACGGCTGCAGCGGTTGGCGCGGGCTTCCAGCTCAGTTCGCGCGCTCATAACGCCCCACCGCCTCGCGGACTAGCCTCTCGATGAACGCGTAGTAGTCCAGTCCTATGCGCTCCGCCGCGTTGGCCATGTCTTCGCCGAAGCTGATGTACGGGTTCGGGTTCACCTCGAGAACATACACCTCCTGATCGGCAGTCAAGCGGACGTCGATGCGACCGTAGTCGCGCAGCTCCAGCGCCTGGAACGCGGTCCTGGCCGCGTGCTCGATCTCAGCCTGCGCGCTCTCGCCGATGCGCCGGGCGAAGATGTTCTTGATCCCCCAGCGGTTGCGGTACTCGGGGTCCCACTTGGCGCTGTAGGTGGCGATCTTCTTTTCCGGGTCGGGGATCTTGTCGAAGGTCAGCTCGATGATCGGGAGCAGCTCGGGCTTGTGGTTGCCGATGACGCCGACGTAGAACTCGCGCCCGTCGATCAGCTGCTCGGCGATCGCCGATTGGTTGAAGCCCCGGTGGATGAACGAGACACGCTCGACCAGGTCGGCGGCCGAGCCGACCACCGACGAGTGGGCAATCCCCACCGAGGCGTCCTCGTGGGTTGGCTTGACGATGAGGGGGAACTCGATGTCCTCCGGCGGCTTCACCTCTTCGCCCAGCGGATAGACCTGAAAGCGCGGCACCCGGATGCCGTGGTAGCTCAGGATCTTCTTGCTGGTGGCCTTGTCGCGGGCCAGCAGCAGCGACTCGGGCGGCGATCCGGTGTAGCGGTAGCCCTTCATCTCCAGGAGGGCGGTGACGGCGTAGTCGTAGCGGGCCTTGCCCATGAACGACTCGCAGGCGTTGAACACCAGGTCGGGCTCGAACTCCTCGAGCTTGTCGAGCAGGCGGCGGAGGTTCTCACGAAAGCCGATCAGGAACACCTCGTGGCCCTTCTCGATCAGCGCCTCGGCCACCTCATACTCGGCCTCGGGGATCTCGGCCTCCATCTCCTCCTTGAACTGGTCGTGCTCCCAGCCGGAAACCAACGTGTCGAAGACAACCGCGATCTTCATCGTCCCCCCTTATCCACCGCGCTCATAGAATGCGGGCGCGTTGAAAAAGAGGCAACGGGTGTCGAGGGCTGTCTGAAGTGAGGGGGCGCCGCGTGGCCGGCGGTGGGCGCGGCGCCCTCGAGGGTGAGACGGGGAGGGGACTCGGGTCTTTTGCCTGAGGCCCTATCGGGCTGGCTGAAAAGCGACGGTGAACGTCGCACCCCTCCCCGGTTGCGATTCTAGCGTGATCGAGCCGCCGCACTCCCGGACGATGCTCTCGACGATGGCGAGCCCAAGGCCGGTGCCGACGCCGGGCTCCTTGGTGGTGAAGAACGGCTCGAAGACCCGTTCCTGGATCTCCGCCGGGACGCCCGCTCCGTTGTCGGAGACCTGCAGGATGATCCGCTCTCCCTCGATCCGCGTGCGGACGTCGATTTGAGGCTCCTCTTGGTCCTGGAGAGCATGGCAGGCGTTGTCCAGCAGGTTGAGCACCACCTGTTCGATCTGGGTTGGCTGTCCACGCACCCGCGCCGGCTCCTCGTGGAGCTCGGCCGTCATGTGACCCTGGGCGCAGCGGTGCCTGAGCTTGAAAAGCTCGATCGCGCGTCGGACGATCTCGTTCAGGTCCACTTCCGGGATGCTGACGTCGCGCCGGGTGAAGTACAGCAGCTCGTGTACCATCGCGCCCGCTCGCTCCGCCTCGCCCTTCACCAGCTGGAGCAACTCCCGCTCGCCATCGCCGCAGGTCTCCAGCAGTTCCTGGACCAGGGTGGTGATGCCGGTCAGCGGGCTGTTCAGCCCGTGCATGATCTGCGCGGTGACCTCGCCCACGGCCGCCAAACGCTCGCGGTGAGCGGCGACCTGCATGATGCGTTGGCGATCCGAGAGGTCCCGTACGACCGCCACGGTAGCGGCACCGCGCTCCTCGCCGACGCCGTACTCGCTCATCGTGACTTCGGCCGGGAAGTCGTCGCCGTTGATGCGACGAGCGTTCAACATCAGCGGCCGGGCGTCGGCGAGGACTTCGGCCGTGGGCCCGCTGGCGGTCCAGTGGCCGTCGAGGTGGATTAGCTCCTGCACGTGTCGCGCCTGAAGCTCGAGCGTGCTGGCAGCGAAGATCTCCGCGGCGGCCGGGTTGGCTTCGGCGACGTAACCCTCCGCGTCGATGATCAGCACGGCGTCGCGCAACGCCTGAATCTCTCTTCCCAGGCGCCGCAGGGGTCGTGACAGGCCATCGTGATCTCTGTGTGACACGAAGGTCTCCAGGCTTTTCTATTTCTGTCCGAACCGCGGCCGCCAGTAGTCGGCGGCGGTCGGGTAGACTTGCTCGGTGATGCGGGCGCCAAAGACGACGAACAGGCCATGGCCGCCGCGCACGGCGAAATCCGGGTCGTGAAGGTCGCCGAAGCGGTAGCCGACCTGGACCTCGAAGGCGTCCAGGGGCATGAAGACCAGCGAGGGCGCCATATCCCAGCGTCGCGCGTCGCTCGTGTGCTCGACCAACAGCCGCGTCTCACCACGGAAGGCGAGCCAGCGGCGCACCTCCAGGTTCAGCCGCGTGCCGAAATAGTCGGCCCAAGAGGTCAGCGTCTGCCGGACGCCATCGCCGAGAGGACGCTCGGCTTCGCTGCGGCGCAGGGCGTAACGGGCGGCCAGCTCGCTGAAGGCGGTCGGAGCCCAGATCGCCTCGGCCACGCCGATCAGCCGCTGCTCCTGGCCGTCGGTTGCGAGCACGCCGCCGCCGATCGGGTTGGTCTCGTCCAGCCACTCGAACTTGGTCAGCACGTTCAGGGCGTCGCTGCCGATGGGTCGGAAGGCGAGGCCCCACAGCGTCGAGATACGCTCGCTGACCTGGTCGCCGCCGGCGATCGGCTGCTCGCTCCAGAGGTACTCGCTCCGCGACAGCACGGCGAGCGAACGGTTGATTGCCATGTCACCGGCCAGGGTGAACAGCCGGTTCGATCGGAAGTCGCCGTTCCGGAACTCGCCGCGGGCGCTGGCGCGGTAGGGCAGCTCGGGTGGCAGGAACTCGGCGCCGAGCCCGAACGACCAGTAGTCCTCTTCGTTGCGCAGGAACGGCAGCGCCCGAACCGGGTCGGCGATCGACGCATCGCCCAGACCGACGCGGCGCTCGAACAGACCGTTCAGCGACCAGGCCTGACCCAGACGCAAGCGATTGTTGAGGCCGACCAGCGCCGCGTTGTGGCCGCCGCCCGCGCCGCCGGCGAGCTGGTACGAGCCGTACGCCTCGGTGCCGAAGCCGAGCGCCGTGCGCAGGCCGAGGCTGGTGACCGAGTAGCTGCTCGAGTCGCCGGGCATCTGCACGTGGCGGTGCTGGGTCTCTACTTTGAAGCCCGTTGCCACCTGGTAAGCGGCGCCGCCGCCGATGTAGTTGGGGATCGCCGCGTTGCCGGAGCCGGCGAAACCCTGACGCGTCTCGGTCCAGAGGCTGAGGTCGGGGTCGGGTGTCCAGGTCAGCTTCAGCTCGCCGGCCTGCGAGGCGTCGCTGCTGCCGGGGCTCACGAAGCGATCGGCGGCCAGGCCGGCGTCCACCTGGAACTGCGAGCCCAGCGGCTGAGTGATGCCACCGGAGGTGCGCTCGCGCCTCACGTTCTCGGGGCCGAAGCTCTGCCGCTCGTGGGCGACCCGCAGCGCGCCCGCTCCCACCTTCAGCGCCCCCGCCGCTTTGATCTCCTCGATGCCGCCGCGCAGCGCCAGGTTGGAGGGGTTGTGGTACTCGTCGCCGATCCGGGTCCAACCGGCCGACAGCTCGAGGTCGCCGTCCATCAGCTTCACCGCACCTTCGACCGCCGTGGCGAAACCGCTGGAATCGCTGGAGCCCGCGTAAGAGAGCTCGGCGCCCAGCTCGAAGCCGCCGTGGCTGATCAGCCGCACGTCAGCGCCGGCCAGTTGGCGGTTGCCGCCGCTGGCGCCGTCGTGGATGAAGGTGGCGCCCACGCGCAGCGAGTCGACCTTCGACACGTTGAACAGGGCCGCCGCGTCGGTCGCCGCCCGCAAGCCGACCACGGCCTCCCGGTCGCCGCCGCTCGTCGCCTCGAAGGTGACCACGATGAAGACCGGGTTCTGGTAAGTGTCGGCGGCGGGCACCGGCCGCTTGAACAGCAGCGTGCCGCGCTCGTAGTCGATCTGGTAGTCGACGTAGCGGGCCAGCGCCTGCTGGCTGATGATGCGCTGGGCGTTCTCGCGGGCGCGCGTCTCGATCACGACTTGGTCGGTGCCGGGACGGATGTTCGGTTGAAGCTCGTAGGGTCCCGAGACGCCGGCGCCGCGGATCTGGAGCTGCTGCAAGCTCTGCCGGGTCGAGCTGCCGAAAGCGTTCCAGACGACAGGTCCGGTGGAGAGCCGGGCCGCGGCGCCGGAGAGTGCCCGCTGATAGCGGGTCAGGTTGAGGCCGCCGCCGAAGTCGGCGGTGGAGATATCGCCCAGGGCGAGCCAATCGAACCCGCGCTCGATGCGGGCCGAGAGGAAATAGTCGGACGAGCTGAGGGTGCGGGTCCGGCTGACGTCACCGAGCAACGGATACTGAGACTGCTCCAGCGGATCGTACGACCGGCCGAAGAAGTCGCGCCCGGCGTCGAGGCGGCGGCTGTCCAGGCTGAGGGTGACCGAGGTGCGCTCGTCCAGGCGGCCGCGGGCGGTGAGGGCGCCGAAGGCGTCGGGCGCCGCGCCCAGGCCGAAGCGGCCCACGCCGGTGACCATCAGCGGCCGTAGCGCCGGTAGGTTCTCCAGCTCGATCTCGTGGCGCACATCGTCGGCGCTCAAGACCAGCATCCCGCGGCCGACCTCGTGGCCGGGCCGCAGATCCACCCGTAGCCAGCCCGCCTCATCCGTGCGAAGCTGCGTGCCGATCGAGGACGGATCGACGTCGTCGCCCAGCGGCACAGCGCCCTCGGCGGCGACGGTGATGGAGGTCGGGTTCACCACCGGCACGCCCCAGCGGTCCTGCACCTGGGCGTGCAGCGTGGCGGTGGTTTGCCCGTCGGCGCGCAGCGTCAGCCTCTGCGTCTCGGTCGCGATCTGGGCCGGCCGGCCGCTCACATGGATTGCCAGGCTGTCCCAGCGCTCCTGACCCCAGGAGTTTTTCATCCGCACGCGCAAGCGGTGGGGGCCGCGGTCCAGCGGGATCGCGATGAAGTCGTGGACGCCGTCGATCCGCAGGTTCGCCTGGGCGATGAGCGAGTCGCCGTCGAACAGGGCGACCGGGGCGACCGGCTCGCCGCGCACACCGACGTAGACGCGGTCGCTGCCCAGCACCGAGCCGTCGCGGGGCTCGAAGATCTCGACGCCGGGGCCGGCGATGAACGCCCGCTTCTTTTCCGCGGCTCGCTCTTCATCGCTACGCAGGGCGGGGACGCCGACCGTCTCGGCGACGCCGGCTGCGGCCGTCGGTCGCAGCTGCAGCGATACGGCTCCGGGGACCCGGCCGTCCAGGCGCCAGAACAGCCAGGGCTTGCGGCTGTGGTCGTACCGGATCTCGGGATCCGTTGCCGCCGCGCCGCCGAGCTTCGCCGAGCCCTCCACCGGCAGCCAGGCGGCGGGCAGCTTGAATGCCGCCTCGGGCCAGCCGGCCAGCGCGGGTGCGAGGGTGACGGTCACGGTCGCGCCCGCTGGCAGCGCGGCTGGATTCGGCAGGCTGTCGGCTATGACCAGCGCCTCGCTTACGCCGTTCACCGGCATCAGCGGGTTGTGGATCGCCGCGAGCAATCGGCTTCCCGCGTCGTTGGCCGGGCCGTGGAGCACGGCGGCGGCGGAGTCGTCCTCGCAGCGGGTCCAGGCTTTGATCGTCATGCTCGAGCCGGGCGCGATGGGTGGCAGCTCTGTCGGGAGCCCCGCCAGCGAGGTGAGCATGGAGTCAGTGGCGATCGCCACGGAGTCCACCGCGTGTTGGAAGCTCAAGCTCAGCCCGTTCAGCGCCACGTCGTAGTCGTTCCGCACGGCCACCTCGAGCTCGACCAGCGATTCCGCCGCTAGCGGCCGCCGGGAAAGCGTGTCGCGCGGCATGATCAGCTTCAGCTCGACGCGCCGGTTGAGCCGGTGCGACTCGAGGTCGTCACCCGGGGCCACGAGCTCGCTGGAACCGTAGCCGCGGATCAACACGCGGCGGCTGTTCAGGCCCATATCGATCAACCGGTGGGCGACGCTCTCGGCGCGCGCCTCTGACAGATGCCAATTATCGCGGTAGGGGCCGCGGCGGATCGGCAGCGCGTCGGAGTGACCGGCGATCTCGAGCCAGCAGTCGGGCCACTGTGCCAGCGCGTCGGCGATGCGCGCGACGAAGGCCGAGTCGATGGGCGGCCGGGCGCTGTTCGAGTCGAAGCCCTCGAGGATGACCAGTCTTTCCAGCTCCTGACAAACGATCTCGCGCTCCAGGCGAAGGGGCCGGGCGCTGAAGGTCCAGCTTACGGGCAGGATCACCTGTCGCAGCGTGGCGACGCGGGGAATCAGCCGGAAGTTGACTCGCGGCGTGGTCCAGCCGTCGGCGTCCAGGGTGACCATGTCGTTCGCCAGGTCGTCGCCGGGCAGCCGGTAGGCCAGCGGCAGCGTGGTCGGGTCGAGCCGGAAGGCGTGGCGTCCCGGCCGCAGATTGCGGAGCGAGAACTTGCCGTCGCCATCGCTAGCGACCACTTCGCCGTCGTCGGTCCAGATGTCGACGCCGGCGACGCCCGGCTCGCCCGCCTGTTGGATGCCGTCGTCGTTCAGGTCAACCCAGACCTTGCCGATCGCCGACCGCGTCTCCATCGGCCAGCTCGAGCGGACGCTCACCCAGGCTACGATGTCGGTCGAGCGAACGAGATCCCCCTCGGCCGTGGCGTAGGCGGTGTTGGCCAGCGTGCGCTCGCGAGCGGAGACGATGGCGGCGGCGTAACGGACCGTGTGGATCGCGCCGGGGCCCAGTGGCCCAGCGACGAAGATCGTCAGGTCGCGGCCCTTCGCCTGGATCGAGTCGGCGCCCAGCATGCTGCCTTGCGAGAAGCGGGCGCCTTCGGGCAGCCGGTCGTAGATACGGAGGTCGGAGAGGGGTGCCAGGCCGGTGTTCTCCAACGTCAGCGTGTAAGGCACGGTCTCGCCCAGCCCCACCTCGATGACGTCCGCCGTCTTGTCGAGGGAGAGCTGCGAGCTGGTGAGCCCCACGAGCCGCACCGCGTCTGCCGCTGCCACCTCATCAGCCAGGGCGTTTGAGGCGGTCAGGATGGCCTGATTGATCGCCACGAGCGTGTCGCGCACCAGGTCGCTGACGCGCACGGTCAGGTCGATCGTCGCGGTGTCCCCGGGTGCCAGGTCGCCCAGCGTCCAGGTGAGGATCGAGTCGCTTACGGCCGCCGCGGGTTGTGAGGAGACGAACTCGAGGCCCCCCGGCAGCGTGTCGCTCACGACGACGTCGCGCGCGATCGCTGCGGAGGACCAGTTCCCGTAGCGCAGCGTGTAGCGAACATCGTCGCCGATCTGCGCCACCGTCGG
>CAYGCC010000154.1:0-11173 GCA_964348165.1 uncultured Gemmatimonadota bacterium
TCAGAGATGTCTCGTTGAAAGGCGTGCCAGGCGCGCAGCCCTTCCCGGCTCGCCAGCGCGCCGCCCAGGATGCCGGTGAGCACGATGAGCGCCAGCGTCGGCCAGAGGCCGATCCAACGACCCAGCTGGATCAAGAGCGCCAGCTCGATGATCGGGACGATGATGAAGCCTAGGATCAGCCGTCGGAGCATAGCCGTTCAGCTCGCCGGGCCGCCACGCCGGCAGACGGGGCTGTCGCAGCCGAAGCGATGACGCCGCTTCGCCACCCAACGATACACTCGCTCGGCGACGAACATGACCCCGGGGATATAAAAGATCCAAACCAGGTGGCGAACGCGTGGCAGCAGGCGAAGCACCTCGCGAGCGGCGGCCGCGCCCCGCCACACGGTCCCTGATGGGGAAACTAAATGCATCGCTTCCTCGGCCGCGGCCAGGCTCACGCCGTACCGGTCGAGGTCCGCGACCTGAAAGGGCACCGGAAGGATGAGGCCACCGGTGTCGCGATGCTGGATCCAGTGCACCTGGCGACGGCAGAAGCCGCAGTCGCCGTCGAAGATCAGTGACCAGCGGCGCGTCTCCCCGGCGTCGATTTGCGCGGCCGACTCGCTGCGCGGGGCCGTGCCCTGGGCCTCTGATGTCACGCGGCCTCCTGGTACAGCCAGGCGCCGGCCAGCGTGGCAATCAAGATCTCGAACAGACCCCAGATCGCCAGGAACACCAGGAGATCGGCATCGAACAACCCGATCAGCCCGCTGGTCAGTGTTGGCCAGAGAACAGCGAACAACCAGACGAGGAAAGCGGTCAAGACGGCGGTCTTGGGCCCGGGCCCGAACCGCGGCCGCACCGCAGCGTACAGCCAGACGATCAAGACACCAAAGATGACACCAAGGCCGACGAAAACGGCTGCCGCCCCTCTGTCGGTCGGCGGCAAGTTGAGCTCCCGGTAGGCCAACTCCATCCGCTCGGCCAGCAGGCCGAGGTGGAGAGTCGACTCCCCGACGATAATCACCAAACCGGCGAGCAGTCCGCCCAGGATGACCCGGACCAGGTTGATCTTCCCCACTGCCACCTCCGGGGGTAAGCGCGTGTAGGCGGGCTTGAGCTTCGCGGTCGCGCAGGCCCGCCCAGCGGCCGAAGCGTGCATTTCAGCAGTAGGGTAGAATGGATCGGCGCGCGCCCTGTGTCCACCCTGCAAGCCGCCGGCTGGGTCCGAGGCGCTGGTGACCTGGACGCTCAGACGCATGGAGACCATGGCGTCGCGCAGATAGCGCGGCCTCATGTTCTTGGCTGGGGCTGGCGAACCACGGCCGGCAGGCTATTTAAGTAGGTGTCGGTGCTCGTCGACAGTCGAATAAGAGGCGTTCTCGCTTCGGGTTCACTCTCGCGGCAGCGCTCTGGTCGACATCACCTGAGATCCTCATGGGCACGAAGAAGAAAATCGCGATCAACACCGGTGGCGGTGACGCGCCGGGTCTCAACGCGGTGATCCGCGCGGCGGTGCTCTCCGCCCTCAACCGGGGCTGGGAGGCGTACGGGATACGCCGTGGCTACATGGGGTTGCTGGGCGAGGACGAGATCGTCCCGCTCACCCGGGAAACGGTCCGCGGGATCACGCACCTGGGCGGAACCATCCTCGGCACGACCAACCGGGGCAACCCCTTCGCCTGGCCAATCACCCAGCCGGACGGCAGAACATCAGAGATAGACCGCTCCGACGAGCTGGTCGCCAACTTCAAGAAGCACGGGTTCGAGGCGCTGATCGCCATCGGCGGCGACGGCAGCCTGCGCATCGCCCACGAACTGTCGCAAAAGGGCGTGCCGGTGGTCTGCGTGCCCAAGACGATCGACAACGACATCCCGGGCACGCCGCTCACCTTCGGTTTCCTCACGGCGGTCTACGTCGCCACCGACGCGATCGATCGGCTGCACTCGACGGCTCAGGCTCACCAGCGTGTGATGGTCGTCGAGGTGATGGGCCGCAACACCGGGTGGATCGCTCTATTCGCCGGCGTGGCCGGCACCGCCGACGTCATCCTCATCCCCGAGATCCCCTACGACATAGAAAAGGTCTGCGACAAAGTGATGGAGCGCGAGCGGGCAGGCCGGCGTTTTTCCATCGTCGTCGCCGCGGAGGGCGCCTACCCGGCCGGCGGCACACCCGTGTTTCAAGACCCAGTGCAAAAGCGACTGGGCGGCGTCTGCGAGATCGTCGCCAACCAGATCGGCGAGCGCACGGGCAAGGAAGCACGCGCCCTGGCCCTGCGGCACCTGCAGCGTGGCGGCTCACCGATCTCCTACGACCGGTTGCTGGCACTACGCTTCGGCGCCGCAGCGATTCGCTGCATCGAGCAGGGCCACTTCGGTTGCATGGTCGCGCTCGACCCGCCCGACGTGGAAACCATACCGCTGGATGAGGCGGTGCGGACGCTGAAGAAGGTCCCGGTCGACGGCGACGTGGTCGCCACGGCTCGGGCGCTGGGGATCAGCTTCGGGGACTAGGCGGCCGCCCAGTCAGCCCGGCGGACGGCCGGATGACATCGAGATAGTGGCGGCGCGAGCGTGTTGACGCGGAGTTGAGGGGTTCGCGTTCATATTGCGCTCGCCATGGAGACCCGGCGAGGTTATGCTGCAGCTATGAGTGAAGCCAAGCTCATGACGGCGGACGAGCTGCTCCGCCTCAAGCTGCCGGACAAGCGCACTGAGCTTGTTCGCGGGCGTCTGCTCGTGCGCGATCCCGGCGGCGCGCGCCACGGCGCCGTCGCGATGCAGCTCGGCTATCGGATCATGGCTCACGTCGAGGCCCAGGACTTGGGGCGGGTCTATGCCGCGGAGACGGGCTTCAAGATCGAGTCGAACCCCGACACGGTGAGGGCGCCGGACGTCGCCTTCATCGCGCGGGCCCGCCTGCCCGAAGTCGAGCCGCGGGGATACCCGAGCCGGGTCCCGGATCTGGCGGTGGAGGTGCTCGCTCACGACGACCACCCCGCGGACACGCTGGAAAAGGTGGCCCAATGGCTCAGGGCCGGCGTCAGGCTCGTCTGGGTCGTGGACTCGGAGAGGCGGACCGCCCGGGTCTATCGTGCCGACGGGAGCGAATCGCTGCTCGGCGCGGACGACGGGCTCGATGGAGAGGATGTGCTGCCCGGCTTTCGCTGCCCGCTCGCCGATCTGTGGTGAGGCCACGGCCACAGCCAGATCCCACTACGCCACAAGCCGGCCCCCCTCAACGCTTAACCAGACGGACGCTCAACCAGCCGGCGAGGTAGGTAAGGAACTCGGCGTCGACCTTCGCGTTCGGGTCGGCGTACTCCGCCGTGCCCTCACCCTTCGACAGCGCGAACAGATGGTTGAGGCGCGGGAAGATCCTGAGCGCGTGATCGGGGTGCCCGGCCTCGGTCAGCGCCCGGTCCAGCCGCCGCGCGTGCTCGGGCGCCACCTGCACATCTTGCTCCCCGTTCACGATCAACACGGGCACCTTCACTTGCCGCACGGTCGCCAGCGGATCGTGCTGGAAGTGCTCGCGCAGCCACTTCACGTTGCCCGCCAGCGCCTTGAATTGAGCTGGCAGCTCCGCTTCGACATCGCCGCCACCGCGTATAGCGCGCGACAGTTGCCGGGCCATCTCACCCGCCTCGGCGATCGCAGCCGAGTCGCCACCCGCCTCGCGAGCAGCGCCCTCGAACTGTTCCACCAGCACCGAGTCGAGGGGCGTGGACGTGCCCGCCATCAAGACCACCGCGGCGATCCCGCGGTCGGCGGCTGCGACGATGGGCGCGATGATCGCCCCTTCGCTATGGCCGACGAGGGCGATGCGCGCACCATCGATCTCACTGCGACCCCTCAGACAGCGGACGGCCGCCTCGACATCGGCGACCAGATCGCTCAAGCCGGCCGTGTTCAGGTCGCCGCCGCTCCCGCCCACACCCCGATCGTCGTAACGCAGCACCGCGATCCAGCTCCGCGTCAGCGCATCGGCGATGCTGCGGAAGATGCCGAGCTTGAGGCCGCCGGGGCCGGGCGTGTTCTCGTCGCGGTCCTGCGCCCCCGAGCCGGTGATCAGCACGGCGGCCGGCCACGGCCCCTCACCGTGGGGCAGCGTGAGCGTGCCGGCCAGACTGATCGTGTCCGAGCCGAAGCTGACCTCCTCCGCCGAATACGCGTCGGTCGGCTCTTCCGGCTTTGACTCGGCACGGGCGACGTTCAACCGATCCGACCACGCCCGGTGCTCCGCGCTCACCGCCTCGAAGGCCTGCAGCGGCACCGTCAGCTTCAGTGGCGTGCCGTCGGCCGCCAGCCAGACGTAGGCGCCCAACCGGTTAGCGAGGTTCAGGTAGTAGCGCCGATAAGGCAGCACGGCGCCCTCCTGCCGCGCCGTGTCCACCGCCTCGAGCACGACGCTGATCGGCACGCGGGGGAACGCCACGAACTCCTGCGCCACGCCCACGCCCCCGTCGTGCAGCCAGACGAATTGCGCGATGTGGTGGATAACGTTGTTGGTCAGCAGAACGGAGCCCGTGGGCGTCTCCAGGCTCGCCGTCTCGGTCGACCCGCCACGCCTGACGCTCTGCACGCCCTGATCGCCCTCGCGCCGCAGCGTAACCTCGGTGCTATCCTGGTTGACCGCCGCGAGCACGTGAGCGTTGCGAAAGGCGAGGCGGTCGTCCGACTCGACTTCGACGCGTTGCACGATGTGCACGCCCGGGATGCGTAGATCGACGTCGCCGCTCAGGCGATAGCCTCCGGCGGCCAGGCGCTGCAGTTGGTAGCTCTCGGCCCCGGCGTCGGCGCCGCCCAGCGTGAACAGGAACCGCCCCTGTAAGTCGTCAGGTATCTGCGCTCGCACGGTAGGTGCCGATAGCAGGGCCAGCGCGCAACTAACACAGAACGCCCACGCCAGCTGTCGTGTCATTATCATAATCCGCAGTCTCAGGTGGTCGCTCCGACCGGCTCGATCACCACGGCGCTGCCATAGACCATGATCTCCGACGCGGCGCCCATCATGTACGACGTCGAGAAGCGCAAGTTGACGATGGCGTTGGCGCCCAGCTTCTCCGCCTCGACGATCATCCGATCGACGGCCTGCTCTCGGGCTTCCGCCATCATCTTCGTGTACTCCTCGATCTCGCCGCCGACGATGTTCTTCAAGACGGCCAGGATGTCCCGACCCAGATGGCGGGCGCGGATCGTATTACCGCGCACCAGACCCAGCATCTCGACGACGCGGTAGCCAGCGACCTCTGACGAGGGTGTGATCATCATCTTTCCACATCCCTGTAGCGTTCTCTCCCTCTGACAAACAGCTTCTCGCGTAGCACCGAGACGAACAGCACCACAACCCCGACGGTGGTCGCCAGGATCGCGGCCTTGAGAAACCACGGCATCTCGGCGTCGGCGATCAGCTCCTGCACGGCCGTCCAGGCGCCATACCCCAGTACGACCATCACCCCGACCGACACCAGTATCCAGGCGACTCCACGCTCCAGCCGACGGTAGACCGACGTCCAGTAGCTGTCCCACACCTCTTCGGGTGGCTTTCGCAGTCTCATCCCTTCCGTCACCTCCTTCAGTCGGACCAGCCGGTCCCATTCGCGCTCGAGCGCCGGGTCGGACGCCAGACGGCGCTCCAGCTCCTCGCGCTCGTGCGGGGCGAGCTCTCCGTCCAGGTGAGCCATCATCAGCCGGCGCAGACTATCTCCGCCGAATCGGGCTTCCCTCTCGCTCACAGCATATCCTCCAGGCTCTGGGCGAGGTTCCGACGGTCCGTGTAGAGCCGGGACATGACCGTTCCGATCGGCACCTCCAGCAGCTCGGCGATCTCACGATAGCGTAGCCCCTCGAACTCCCGGAGCACGATCACCTCGCGCTCGTGCTCGGGCAGCGTCGCGATCGCCTGCTCCACACGGGCTCTCAGCTCCGAGCGCTCGGTGCTCCGTCCCGGATCGCCGCCGCCAGCCCGCGCCCGCGCTTGTTCGACCAGCCACGAGCTCGCCTCCTCCAGCCGGCGCCGCCGCGTCTTGCGATCGCGGAGGAAGTTGAAGCAGAGCCGGCGCACGATCTGGTATAGCCAGGCATAGAACGGGCGGTCCGGGTCGAGGGATGCCCGGGCCCGGTAGGCCCGGACGAACGCCTCTTGGGACAGGTCGAGGGCATCGTCGTGAGAGCCGGTCAAGCCGAGCGCCACGTAGTAGGCACGCCGCATGTAGCGTTCGACCAGTTCCCCGAACGCTTGCCGGTCGCCGGCCCGGGCGCGCTGGACCAGCACCCGTTCGGCGGTGCCACTCTCTTCAGCCAAGGCCATCTCCACTGCGAACCTCCGACCGCCGAAACCTCTGCACAGGATACACGGCCGAAGGGGGTTTATTCGCGGTCCGCGGCCGCCGCCCGCGGACCCAGGCCGTGCCGGCCCAGAAAGTTCCGAACCTCGAAGGCCATCGCCTTGAACAGCGCCGTCTCGCGCTCGTCGAGGTCGGCGCGACCGACAACTTCGTTCAGCGTCCGTAGGATCGGGGTCACCTTGTGCGCTTTGAAGAAATCGATCGCCTTCAGGCTCGCCTCGATTTCGCGGACCAGACTTTCCAGCTCCTCCCGGCTGGCGCGGGCCGCCAAGCGGCGCGGTTGCTTGAAAGGCATCTCCGCGTTCGCCGCCAGCCAGATCTCGTAAGCGTGGACGAGAACCGCCTGGGCCAGGTTGAGGCTGGTGTGGTCGGGATCGGTGGGGATGACGGCGACGCGGCCGCAGAGGTCCAGCTGCTCGTTGCTGAGCCCACGGTCCTCCCGACCGAACACGATCGCGACTTCCGCGCCGCCCGACGCGACCTCGACGATTTCCTTCGCAACGTCACGCGGCCGGCGGTAGTTGCGCCGTACGCGGCGGCCGCGAGCCGTCGTTCCCACCACGAGGCGAGCGTGGGCGATGGCGGCGCTCAGATCGTCGAACTGGCGGGCCGCACCGAGGACGTCCCGACCCGTATGGGCCACGCCCTCGATGCGCCAGGCGTCGAAGTCGGCCGGGCGCACCAAGTGAAGCCGCGACAGACCCATGTTCTTCATCGCCCGCACCACGCCGCCGATGTTGACCGGGTCCTGCGGCTCGACCAGCACGACCGTCACCCGCTTCAGCGCTTCTGTTGCCATGTCCGACATCAGTCAGTTACTTGTGGGCAGCCGGCGGCCAACCCCGGCCGGCCTCGCTCACACTCAAATCTGTGGGGCGACCCCGCGGGAGGATAGAAGGCACCTTGAGCGACGTTAGCTGTGAGCGCTGCGGGAGCGAGCGCGCCGGGCTGGAGTCTCCACCGTTCCGCGACGAACTGGGCACTCGGATCCAGCGATCGATCTGCCAGGTGTGCTGGGACGCGTGGCTCAAGCGGCAGATGCAGCTCATCAACCATTACGCCCTCGACGTGCGCCAGGCCGAAGCTCGCGAGTTCCTGCGGCGGAACGTCGAGGCCTTCCTGTTCGGCGAGGGTCGCGCCGACGAGATCGACACCAGCCAGCAGGGCAAGCTCTAGTACGGGTCACCCCTTCACCGGCCCGCCCGACTCTTTCGTCGGCTCGGAGGTCGGCACCGGGCGGAAGAGCGGAGCGCCGAAACGCTCCACACCGTACCCCCCGATCACACGGCGTCCGCTTTCCGAGGCCAGCCAGTCCGCGAAGGCCACGGCGGCTTGCGGCTCGCGGGCTCGAGTCGCGACGATGACGTGGTAAACGTTCAGCAGCCGCGGATCACCCTCCACCAGCACGTCCAGCCGCAGTGTCTCACCCAAGTGGGTGAACGTCGCCCGATCGCAGAGCGTGTAGGCGCCCAGCTCGGAAGCGGCGCGCAACACCTGGCCCATCCCCTCGCCCGCTTCGCGGTAGCCGGGTCCCGCGGCCGGAGCCGACGCCGCTTCTCGCAACGCCAGCTCTTTCTGGTGAGTGCCCGACTCGTCGCCCCGTGAGATGAACGTCGCTTCGACCGCGGCGATGCGGGCCAGCGCCGCCGCGGCGTCTCTCATCCCGCGCACTTCCGCCGGGTCGGCGGCGGGCCCGACGATCACGAAGTCGTTCTCCATCACACGCTGCCGCAGCGAACCATGACCCTCCGCCATGAAACGTTCCTCCGCCGCCGGCGCGTGAGCGAGCAACGCATCCACGTCTCCCCGCGCCCCGAGCGCCAGCAGCTCGCCGCTGCCCGCCGCCACGAACCGGAGCTGGTAGTCGGGATGTGCGCGCTCGAACGCCGGCAACAGCGCGTCGAGCAGGCCGGAGTCCTGTACCGTGGTGGGGATCCCGAGTGTTAGCGTGCGCCGATCGGGCTCCCCACACCCAGCGGCGAGTAGCAGAGAGAGGCTGACCGTCGCCCAGAAGGTTATCGCTCGATACTCACGCAAGGTCGCGCCGTCGCTCGATACGGCGGAAGTTTCGCGCGCAGCGGTTTGCGCGCTGCGAAGCTTGCCGCCAATTTCCCGTCGCACCAAACGCACGCAACCTAGCATCTCGACCCCGGAGGATGACAGCCATGCATACTGGGGGTGCCGCCGCAGCGGCCGCGATCGCGCAAGCGATCAAGGCGTCGGGCGCGATCGTCAAAATGAAGCCCGACGATTTCTTACAGATCGTTTACCGGGCGGACGACCCGATCGTCGTCATGGCGTCCAGCAAGGTCTTCCGGAAGACCAGCTACAAGTACATCACCAGTTACAAAGGGCTCGCCTTTTACACCAAGTCGCCGACGCAACTGTCGCTGGGTACAGGTGCCGAGCTCATTTACTCGAAGCAGATCTGGATTCCCGGTTGATGCTTCACCGTGAAGCCTTTCGACTTCGACGCGATCCGAGCCAGAAGAGGTGAGTATGGAGTTTCGTCGCACGTTTTCGGGCGCGCCCTGGGAGTCGAAGGTCGGCTATTGCCGCGCACTCCGCGCCGGCGATCACATCTACGTCACCGGCACCGCCGCGGTGGCCGCGGAGGGCGGCGTCTACGCGCCCGGCGATGCCTACGCCCAGGCCCGGCGCTGCTTCGAGATCATCGAGCGCGCGCTGGGCGACCTGGGAGCCGATCTCTCCCGTGTCGTGCGCACCCGCATGTTCGTCACCGACATCAGCCGCTGGGCCGAGTTCGGTCGAGCCCACGGCGAGTTCTTCGCCAAGCATCCTCCGGCTACAACGATGGTGGAGGTCAAAGCCCTCATCGACCCCGAGATGCTAATCGAGGTGGAGGCGGACGCCGTTTGCCCGGAGGCCTGGTAAGGCCCGTCTTGACCGCTGGGCTTTGCGAGCCCGAGCGGCCACGCAACGTCCCTAGCTGGGACACAAGGCCACATGGCCACCGCGTTCGACTTGTGTCTAAAAGCCCTACCAGCGGTATGCACTTTGCCCTTTCAACACCTCGCAACGGTCACGTTCCGGAACCCTAGCGACGTGGATGACCACGGGGAGACACTCGCATGAACGACCGTGCCCTTATCGAGCCGGATTCCGGGGACCGAGCACTGTCTGGCCGAGCGCGAAACGTCTCGGCCATCGCAATCCTCATCATTTTCTTCGCCGCGAGCGCCAACGAAGTGCGCGCCGACCTCATCCCGGCCTTCGCGCGCAAGTACAAGGTAAGCTGCAGCCTCTGCCATAACCCCATGCCGGCGCTGACCGAATTCGGCGAGACGTTTGCCGGAAACGGGTTCCGCTTCAGCGCGGAGGAACCCGCCCGCGACACGCTGGACGTGGGCGATCAGCTGCTCGAGTTGGCGACCAACCTTCCTCTCGCCATCCGCTTCGACGCCTACACACAGGTGTTCACGAACGGGGCAAGCGGAGTCGATCTCGAGACGCCGTACAACCTGAAGGTCCTCTCGGGCAACACGCTCTCGCGCAAGCTCTCCTACTATTTCTATTTCTTCCTCTTCGAGCGCGGCGAGGTCGGCGGTATTGAGGATGCGTTCGTTTATGTGAACGACATCGGCGGCCAGCCGCTGGACCTGGCGATCGGCCAATTTCAGGTCTCGGACCCGATGTTCAAGCGCGAGCTGCGGCTCGAGTTCGAGGACTACGCCATCTACCGGGCGCGCATCGGTGAGCAGCCGGCCGACCTGACCTACGATCGTGGGATCTCGGCCATCTGGGACATCGCCGACTTCACGCTCACCGGTACGGTGGTCAACGGCAACGGCAGAGGTGAGGCAGAACCCAACCGGCGACTCGATGACGACCTGGTGAAAAACTTCTTCCTGCATGTGAGCCGACCGCTTACCCGTAACCTGCGGCTGGGCGCCCTAGGCTACCACGGTGAGCAGTCGGGACGGATCGGCGCCGGCCCAGAGGTCGAGAACGAGCTGTGGATGCTCGGCCTCGACGGTACACTTTCGCTCGGCAGGCTGGAGATCAACGGCCAGTACATCCACCGCGAGGACGACAACCCGACCTTCAGCCCATTGGAGGAGAACGTCCAGACCGACGGCGGGTTCCTCGAGGCGATCTACCGCTTCCCCGATGGGCGTTGGTACGCCCTCGCCCTTTACAACTACATCTACAGCGACCGCCCGCTGCTCGATGTGCGCCTGGGCGGACCGGCCGACGTCCGGCGCTGGCAGACGGTCAGTGCCGGGGTCGGCTACGTCTGGTGGCGCAACTTCCGGCTGCTGGCCGAGGTCGGTTGGGATGTGGAGCAGGAGACCAGCCGCTGGACGCTGGGGCTGGTGACCGCCTTCTGACGGGAGGTCGCGATCTGGGCCAGCATCGCCGGCCAACAGGCGCCGTGATCAATTGGCGCCCAGTTCCGCCTTCAAGAAAGCGATGGTGCGCGGCCAGGCTTGCTCGGTCGCCTTCATGTTGGCTTCGTCGCGGCCCCCTTGCTGACGCAGAAATCCGTGACCGGCGCCCTCGTAGATCTCGGGCTCGTAGCGCTTGCCCAATCGGTCCATCTCCGCCTTGGCCGGTGCGATCGTGGCGTTGACGCGAGCGTCATCGCCGCCGTAGAGGCCGAGAACGGGCGCGTTGACCTGCGCCAGCGCCTCGGTGTCTGGCGATGAACCGTAGTAGACGACCGCCGCGCTCAGCTTCGGCTGCTCGGTGGCGTAACGGAAGCTGGTCGAGCCGCCCCAGCAGAAGCCGATGGTCGCGTAGACCGGGCGCGCCGCCGGCAGCGACGTCGCATACTCCGCCGCCGCATCCAGACGCTGTTTGACCTCAGCCCGATC
>CAYGCC010000155.1:0-6657 GCA_964348165.1 uncultured Gemmatimonadota bacterium
CAGCGCGTCGTTGTTCCCGCGCGTGAACTCCAGCGTCAGGGTGTTGGTGCTCGGTCCGCGGGACAGCGTGGGCAGGGTGAGGGCGGCGCCGGTCTGGATCAGTCCGTCCTCGCCAAGGAACGCGACGGTGGGCAGCGGGCGCTCCACCTCCAGCAGGGCGTGCGTATGCCAGCGGTTGTAGAGGCCGATCTCCTGGCGAAACTTTCCGAACTTGAGGCCGAGTCCCGCCGGCAGACCCACCCAATAGAGATAGCCTTCCTCGATCTCGACTACGCCACCCTCTCCCTCCTCTTCGCCGTCCTCCTCGGGGAATCCGGCGATCTCCAAGTCCTCTTCATGGCTGACGAACACTTTAGTGTGGGTGAAGGGATCGAGGGCCGCCTGGAACGAGAACTCGAACTCGCGCGGAACGGCGCTGGTCGTGTTGCCCTCGCCTGAAGGGGCCACGTAGCTGCCAACGAAATCGCCGGTGACGCTGATCTCCGGGTTAAGGATATTGAGGTTGCGCGTGCGGCTCTCTTGTGCCGCGGTCGTATCGGCGGGTGCTCCCGCCGCCGCCCGCGCCGCGGCGCGCAGCGCTTCCAACTCCGCCGCCGCCCGTTCCGCCGGGGTCTGTGCGCGCTCCCCGCGGCCGATGGCGGCGAGCAAGCTGTCGAGGCGGGCCTCTAGCTCCTTGATTCGAGCCTCGAGGCTGTCGACCCGCGACTGCTGCGCCGAGGCCATGGGCGCCGTCGCCAGCGTCGTCAAAGCCAGCATCAATGAGATCGGTAAGATCCGTCGGACTCCATTCAACATCGCTCTAGCCGCGCCTGGTTGAGATGGCATAGACATGTGAACTGCCGCTCGGCAGATCGGGAAGCTGTCTTGCGCGTGATTAGGTGACGGCGTTACGCCGTCCGGCGCTCGAGATCAGGGTGAGCGCGGAGGGGCCCGGGCTGTGGCCCGCTGGCACCGCGGATTCGCAGGGGGCGTGATCGCCGCCGGAACCACCACCGTGATCGGCGGCATCAGTGGAGCGACAGATGGTGACGCAGGCCCGGGCGACCACGGGCTGCGCAGCAGCAGGGCGCAGAAGCGGTGGTCGTGAGCCGTAGAGCAGCCGACGCGGTGCTGGACTTCCACGCCGTCGGAGACAGCGGGGTTGGCACGGACGTCGAGGCTGAGACGGCCTGCAGCAACGGCTGGCAGCGCCAGCAGCAGCTGAAGCGCGATGATGCGCCTGAGGAGAGAACGTGCGCACATGTGAGCGTCTACCCTACCTCGCCCGCTGTCGGCATGTCAAGCCCGCCCCTGGGGGGGCGTCGGTGCGTGCTTGACGCCGTTGCTGGTCGGAGTGCGGCGTGCCTATCTTCATCTCTCTACTGATTCAGATCCGACTTCTGGTTATTCGTTCCACCAGCGACAGGGTGCTGGATGACGATTCTGGGCCTGGCTGCGACAAGCGGTGCACAGCTCGGCAATGCCGCCTCTCTCTGGGCGGCCTTGCTGTTCGCGTTAGTGACAGGGCTCGGCATGCTGGCCGGGGTATGGGTGATTCGCCGCTTCGAAGCGTGGGCGATCAGACACACGGCCGAGCTGATCGCGTTCGCGGCCGGTCTGCTCGTCTCGGGAGCGCTCTTGCACTTGGTGCCAAGCTCGGTGGATCTGCTGGGCAGCTCGGCTGCCCTCACCTGGACGCTGGTCGCTTTCCTCGCTTTCTATCTGCTCGAAGCCCACTTCGTGCCGCACGTTCATGCCCGAGGTGAAGTCCCGATCGAGGAACGCCACTCGGGACGCCACCGGCAGCTCGCCCCACTCGTGGTGATTGGGCTCGGCTTCCATTCGGTCGTAGACGGAGTCTCGGTGGGTGCGGGTCTGTCCGCGGGCGCGTTGCTCGGCTCGGTGGCCGCGCTGTTGGTGGTCGTGCACAAGATGCCCGTGGGCATCGCCGTGATGTCCACTCTTTACCACTCCGGTGTCCCCGGCCGCCGGGCTGCCGGCATCACGTCACTGCTCGCGTTGGTCACGCCGGCAGCGGTGGTCCTCAGCTACCTGACTTTCCGCAGCGTTCCCGGACACATACTCGGAGTGCTTCTGGGTCTGGCGGCCGGATCGTTTCTCTATGTAGGTGGCGCAGACCTTTTGCCAGAGGGGCAGGCCCGAGGTCGGCCAATCAACACCCTAATGTTTGGGTTGGGAACCGCCTTGATGATGGGCGTCAAGATCGTTGCGGGGTGAAGTGTCCATTCGGTATTTGTTCAATTGACTGCGCCGGCAACTGACATTAGAATACAGTCAAGCGAGTTGTAGGCTGCAGCGACCCATTCTTGAGCCAACACGAGAATGTGTGGGCCCGGCTTCCACAGCCAACGCCACGCCCCGCTCGGGAAGGCGGAGGTCGCGGAGAGGGTACCTAAGGTTGCAGGAGGGCTTCATTGAATGCCCTGCAGTCTCATCGCTCGGTCGGCCCCCGAACCTCGGGGGCCGATCTTATTTTCGGATGACTTTTCGGGTGCGGCGCGACTTTGCGGCTGACCTGCGACCGGCCGGCGGCAGCGAAGATCTCCCGAAACTGGCATCGATCACCCCACCGGCCTAAGTTACGGCGTTTTTCCCGTGTCCAAGCCAGAGTCGCCGACGAGAAACGGGCCTTTGTCACCCCCGATCTATGTGAGTTAGACTACTGATGTCCACCGTGCGAGTCAGGCGACGGCGTCACTTCAGCGCCGGCCACCGACTAGACAATCCCGAGCTCTCGGCCGAGGGAAACCGTGAGCTGGTCGGGCCTTGCAGCAACCCGAGCGGGCATGGTCACAACCAGGGGTTGGAGGTGACGCGGCGAGGTGAAGTCGATCCTCGCACCGGATAGGTGTACGACCTGAGGCGATTGAAGCAGATGGTAGAGGAGGCGGTGCCAGCGGACGTGGATCATGCGAAGCTGAACGCCGACGTGTCGTGGTTGGATGGAGTGATCCCGACGGCGGAGAATCTGTCGGTGATGATCTGGCGGAGACTGAAGAGGTGTTGCCGCTGGGCATGCCGGAGCGCGTGATCGTGTGGGAGTCGGAGCGCAACTTAGCGGAGTACCGAGGCGAGTGACGGCAGACGAGCGACGTGGGGCGGCGGACTCGCCGCTGTGGCCGCGTTGCAGTGGAGGGCGAAACGAGCACCCATGACCCAGGAAAAGCGAGCGTCGGTGGGCCAGGTGGTAAACGGCGGCTCGCTGACGATGACGACTGAAAGCCTGCAGGAACTGATCCGCGAGCAGCTGAAGCTACTGGGCGAGGATCCCGAACGCCCTGGACTTCAGAGGACGCCGGAGCGTGTGGAGAAGTCGCTGCGCTGGCTGACGCGCGGTTATGAGCAGAGCGTGGAAGACGTGGTCGGCGACGGCGTGTTCGATGCGGAGCACGACGAGATGGTGATCGTCAAGGATATCGAGGTTTACTCGATGTGCGAGCACCATCTGCTGCCGTTTTATGGCAAGGCGCACATCGCGTACATCCCCGATGGGCGGATCGTGGGCTTCAGCAAGCTTCCGCGCATTGTGGAGGTCTTTGCCCGCCGGCTGCAGGTGCAAGAGCGGCTGACCGATCAGATCGCGCACGCGATACAAGACGTGCTGCGGCCCAAGGGGGTTGGCGTGGTGATCGAGGCCGCGCACCTCTGCATGATGATGCGGGGAGTCGAGAAGCAGAACTCGAAGACGATCACTAGCGCAGTTCGCGGCATCTTCCGCGACGACCCACGAACGCGGGACGAGTTTCTGCGTCTCGTCGCCTCGCACTCGATCGTCAGTTGAGCGCGACGAGCGGGGCGCTGTCCGGGCGGAGGATTCTGCTGACCGGGGCCAGCGGTGGCCTGGGGCGGGCGCTGGCCGAGCGCTTGCGGCTGGGCGGGGCGGAGCTGGCCCTGACCGGCAGAAAGACGCAGCCCTTGGCCAGGCTGGCGGAAAAGCTGGGTGTCGAGGCGGAGCCGGGTGACCTGACCGACTCGAGCTTTTTGCAGCGGCTTGCTGCGTTTCTGGAGGAGCTGTGGGGTGGAGCGCCGGACGTGTTGGTGAACAACGCCGGGGCTTTCGAGCTGGCGGATTTCGTGGATACCGAGCCGGAGCGCTTCGCCAACATTCTGGCGGTGAACCTGCAGGCGCCCTTCGAGCTGGCGCGGATCTGGCTGCCCGAGATGCTGTCGCGGGGTGCGGGTCACATCGTCAATATCGGTTCGGTGGCCGGCCGTTGGGCCTTCCCGGGTAACGCCGCTTATTCAGCCTCAAAGTTTGGACTGCGAGGCCTGCACGAGGTGCTGGTGGAGGAACTTCACGCTACCGGAGTGCGGGTGACCTGGATCGAGCCGTCGGCGGTGGATACCCCTCTCTGGGACCGCTTCGAACCCGATCGGCGTCCCGATCTACCGGCGCGCTCCGCGATGCTTCGCCCCGACGCCGTCGCTGAGGCCGTGTTCTTCGCCATCGCTCAGCCCGAGGACGTGTCGATCGAGGAAATCGTGATTCGATCCAACGCTGCGACGGGCGAGCGCTAGGCGACGGGCGGTGGAGCGAGTCGGGGCGGCGCTGCAACAGCGCCGGGCGATACTAGCCAATGATGGACTTGCACGATGATCCTTCAGCACCTGAAGAAATTCCAGAAGATCAGCGCCACTAAGAAAGATGGTGTCACGCGTCTGGGCCTGACGGATTGGGAGGACAAGGCTCATGCAGCGGCCGCGTCGGCGTTCTCGCGGCATCGACGCGTGACGCACATGCGCGATCAGGCCGGTAACAGCTTCCTGGTCAACGGCGAGGGGAAGGGTCCCTATGTGGTCATGGGATCCCATCTCGACACCGTTCCCAACGGCGGCTGGCTTGATGGAGCGTTGGGAGTCGCCGGTGGGATCGCGGCCATGCAGCAGGTCCTGAGGGTCGACCGCGACGCCCGAGTCGCTGTGGCGATCTGGGCAGACGAAGAAGGCTACCGTTTCGGCAACGGCCTCTGGGGCTCCCGAGCTTACGCCGGCGCTGTGAGCGAAGAGGAGCTGCTGCGTTTGCGTGACTTGGAAGGGAATACGCTGGCCGATGTCCTAGCGGAGCGCGGGTTACAGAAAAAGCCGCGCCGCAACCGCGAGACCGGAGAGCTACAGGCGAAGCTCGTCTACAAGCCGCCGATTGAGATCGCGGTCTACGCCGAAGCCCACATCGAACAGGGCTTGCGGTTGATTCAGGCGAACAAGCGAGTGGGTCTGGTCACCCGTGTGGCCGGAATTCGGCGCTGGCGGGTCGAAAGCACGGGCGAGACGAACCATGCGGGTACGACGCCGATGCGCGAGCGGCGCGACGCCCTGGTGCCGATCGCCGGGATGGTGGGGCGCTTGCCGCAGTTGGTACGCGGCGTCGAGAACGGCGTGATCACCTGCGGGGTTATCGGTGCCGAGCCCGGCGTGGCGAATGTCATTCCCGCTCGGGCTTGGGCGATCATCGAGCATCGGGCGCCAACCGAGCGCGATCAAGATGAGATCGCGCGGCGGCTGAAAGAGCTGGTGGCGACCACCGGGCCCCGGGCGCCGGGCGTCGGCCTGGAGATGACACCCATCGCGTCGGTGCGTCCCACGGACCTGTCGGAGGAGGTCACCTCGCGGCTGGAGGAGGTGTGTCGGACGCTGAACGCCGAGACGATGCGCATGGTGTCGCTAGCCGGCCACGACGCCATGGCCGTGGCGCGGGTCGCGCCGGCGGGCCTCTTCTTCATCCCAAGCCTCAAGGGCGTGAGTCACCGCCCCGATGAAGACTCGCGCAAGGAGGACATTAAGCTCGCCGGCGAGGTTCTGTACCGCTGGGCGCTCGCCGAGCTCGAACGTGTTCCTTGAGCTGACCGACCTGCTTTCCTGTCCTGGTTGCGGGCCCCAGCAGGGTCTCGTGCTACTGGTTGAGGAGGTGCGGGAGCGCCGCGTGCTTCGCGGGTGGCTGGGCTGCCCGCGCTGCCGTACCGATTTCCGCGTGGATCGCGGTGTGGCCGACCTGCGTCTCGACAAGGTTGGGTCGGTGCCGGAACAGGGGCCGCTGTGCGAGGATGAGCTCGCCGTGAAGATCGTCGCCCTCACGGCGGTGGCGCAGGACCGCGGCTATCTGCTGCTCGGCGAGCGGCTGGCTTTGGCAGCGCGGGGCGTCAGCGAGCTGGCACCTGACCTGGAAGTCATCGCCGTCAGCACGAGACCGTGGGAGGGCGGCACAGCCGAACGGGTGAGTCGGATCGTCAGCGACCATCACTTCCCATTGGCGGAGTATCGGTTCCGCGGCGTGGCCATCGCGCCTGGCGGCAACGGTGAGCTGGTGGCCGCTGCGGCGCGCCGGGTGTCGGTTGGCGGCCGGCTGGTGCTCTTCGACGCCGCCAGCGAGGATCTCGAGGAGATCGAACGCTGCGGCCTCAGCCTTCTGGCCGCGCAAGGTAGGACCGCGGTCGCCGAGCGTCCGTGTTGAAAGCGGTCGCTCCGCACGGGGGTTAAAGCATGGGCTGGTGGCCGTTCTCGCGGCGGCGTCAAGGACTCGGCGAGCCTCCCAACTACTTTCGGGAGGGGCTGCGGCTGGTCGAGCAGCGAAAGTACCACGAGGCGCTGACTTCGTTTCGGCTGGCATTGCGTAAACAGCCCGATGACGCACGAATCATGGAGCAAATGGCGGTCGTCTAC
>CAYGCC010000156.1:0-35164 GCA_964348165.1 uncultured Gemmatimonadota bacterium
ACGACTCGCGCATCTCGTCTTCGAGAAAGCGCGCGACGACTTTTTCTTCCGTATTTTTCTCAGCCATCTACCTAACTTCACCTGATTCGTTGGCAAACCGGCAAACTGACATCAAACCCCGCCAACCCCGGCGGACTCCCAGCCGCCGAGCGCGCGGACTTTCGACGACGGGAAGCCGACTATTTGTTGAGCTCTGGATGCTTGCTGGGATAATAGACCGCCAGCCCGACCAACACCTTCCGCTGCTCCTGTTCGAGGTTGAGCTCGACACCACCTTCCGTGGTTCGCCGGATACCCTGGATCACCAGGGCATCCGCACCAAAGCCGGCGGCTCGGGCCCGCGCCTTGTCGATCAGGTCCTGGTCCGAGGCGCTCAGCGGCACGTCTTCTTCCAACCGCGACAGCACCTTGTAATCCTCAACCGGGAACGAGCCCGGCACGAAGATCTCGACCTCCTCGGGGGCGACCGCCGGCAGCGTAACACCGCCGCCACAGCCGGCGAGCCCCGTGAAAAGCGCCACCGCGAACACGGCTGGGACGTGCTTCACCCGCAGCTGGTTTAGGCTCACTGCGATATCCTCTAATTTAAGCCCTCTCGCGGGCAGTCACCAGAGCACGGAAGCCCAACAAAGACAAACGTTTACGCCACACATCGGTAATCCCGTGGCTCTCGCATCCCCAACTCCGCCAGCTGGGCCCGGATCAGCTCCCGCGCACCGTTCGACCCCACCGCCACCAGCAGATAGGCGCCGCCGGTTTCACCGACCTCGCGGGCATCGCGGACAGGGGCGCCGAGGATCTGCTGGCCGATCTTGCGGGGGTCGATGTCGAAGAACTCGCGGACGCGAATACCGTGCTCGGCCAGGCTGCGCGCGAATGCCTTTCCCACCTGGCCCGCCCCCCAGATGCCGACGGATTCGTGGCTGCGGAGACAGCCCAGGCGCAGAAAATGAATCTTGCAGCGGCGGAAGGCGTCAGCTGAATAGCGGGGGTCGCGGCGCGAGGCGCGACCGTCGCGCTCGCGCCAGAAATGGAGCACACGGGCCACGTTGGCGAGACGCGCGCCGGCGGTGTGAAGGCGGAGGATGAGATCATAGTCCTCGGGCCAGCCGTTGGGGCGGTAACCGCCAACGTGAGCGAGCTCGGCACGACGGATCATCAGCGTCGGGTGCGCGATAGGGCACTCGACGAAGATATCTAGCGCCAGGTTCTCGGGCTCCGTCAGCCCGTTCAACCAACCCTGGTAGCGACGCGCGCCCCAACCCACTCGATCCCAGGGGAAGTAGCGCACGCGGGTGCCCACAGCGACGAGCTCTGGACGCGCCGACAACAGGCCGATCTGCTCGGCGAACCGGCGCGGGTGCGCGACGTCATCAGCGTCGGCACGGGCGATCAGCTCGCCGGCGCAAAGCTCGCAGCCGACCCGTAGCGCTTCGACGAGCCCTATCCCGTCCAGGTGAACTACGCGCACGCGTTCGTCCTCCTCCGCCCAATGCTCGAGCATCTCCCCGGTTGCATCGCGAGAGCCGTCGTTCAGCGCGACGACCTCGAAGTCGCGAAAGGTCTGAAGCTGGAGGCTGCGGATGGCTTGCGGCAGGTGAGTGGCCGCGTCACGGCTGGGCATCAGTACGGAGAGCCGAGGCATACTCACGTTGCGCGGCGGTTGGACAGGTCTCGCTTGGTTTCGAATCCGAGATGCCAGTCTACGGCGAAGTGCGGTTGAACATGGCTCTGGGGTCCCGGGAGGTCAACGGCTGGCACGAAAGCGCGAGACGGGCGCCCCCCTGAGGGGCCGTCCGCCTCGTGGTCTCCACCCATCGCGCGGCTATCACGATCGCTGACAACGTGATGCGCCGCGAGACCGCTTCCAACGTCTTCAGCGCCCCGGTTCCGACACGCTCTCGCTCAAGGCCCGGCGCAAGAAACGCCCGGTGTGGGAGGCCTGGTTCTCGACAATGGTATCCGGGCGACCCATGGCCACGACACGTCCGCCGTGCACGCCGGCGCCCGGCCCCAGGTCGATGATCCAGTCTGCCTGTTTGATCACTTCGAGGTTGTGCTCGATGACGACGACGGTGTTCCCGGCGTCGATCAGTTGATCGAGCACGTCCAGCAGCTTGCGAACATCATGCAGGTGAAGACCCGTCGTCGGCTCATCCAGCAGATAGAGCTTGTGCCCTGCCCGGCGGCTGGCACCGGCCAGCTCGCGGGCCAACTTCAGGCGCTGCGCCTCGCCTCCGGAGAGCGTGGTGGCCGGTTGACCCAGCCGCAGATAGCCGAGCCCCACCCGCTGCAGCTGCCACAGCATCTCACCCAGCTTGTCCTGCTTGATGAAGAAGCGGATCGCCTCGTCCACCGTCAGCTTGAGCACGTCGTCGATGTTCAGGCCGCGGTAACGCACCTCCAGAATCTCGGGCTTGAAGCGCCGGCCGCCGCACATCTCGCAGGGGACGAATACGTCGGCGAGGAAGAGCATCTCCACTTCCAGCTGGCCAGCGCCCTCGCACGCCTCGCAACGACCGCCCGCCATATTGAACGAGAAATGTCCCGGTCCCAGCTTGCGGCGACGGGCCTCGGGCTCCTCCGCAAAGATTCGTCGGATTTCGCTGTACGCCTTCAGGTAGGTGACCGCGTTGGAGCGCGGAGTACGGCCGATGGGGCTCTGGTCGATAAGCACGACCGCGGACAGCGCTCCGCTGCCCCTCAGCGCCCCGTAGTGACCCACCGGCTCGCCCAGGTGCTGCTTGGCCGAGGTCTGGCCGCTCAGCTTACGCTCCAGAGCGCGGAAGAGGACGTCGTGCACGAGGGTTGACTTGCCGCTCCCCGACACGCCGGTCACCAGGGTGAGGGCGCCCAGTGGGATGGTCACATTCACGCCGTCCAGGTTATGAAGCCGCGCAGCTTCCAGCGTCAGGTGCGGGCCATCCGCCGGCCGGCGACGGGCCGGGAGCGGAATCATCTCGCGACCCGACAGGTAGGCGCCGGTGAGCGTATCGGAGCTGAGCAGTCGCTCGTAGCTCCCTTCGTACACCAGCTCTCCGCCGTGCTCGCCGCTGGCCGGGCCCAGCTCGATGACGTGGTCGGCCCGCTCGATCGCGGCGGGATCGTGCTCGACCACCAGCACCGAGTTCCCCAGATCGCGCAGTTGCTCGAGCAGCTGATAGAGCTTCTCCGTGTCGCGAGGGTGGAGACCGATCGATGGTTCATCCAGGACGTAGGTCACGTCGACCAGCGCGCTGCCCAGCGAGTTGGCCAGGTTGATGCGCTGGGCCTCACCGCCGGACAGGGTTCGCGCCTGTCGATCGAGCGTCAGGTAGCCCAGCCCCACCTCGTCCAGGAAGCGGACTCGGGCCCGGAGCTCCCTGAGGATCGTCTCGGCAACGGCGGTGTCCTGCTCGGTCAGCTCCACGCCCTCGACCCAGCGGCGTAGCTCCTCCACGGGCAGCGCGCTCACCTCGGCGACGGTGCGGCCGTCGATCCGGACGTTGAGCGACTCGGGTCGCAGCCGGGTACCACCACAGGCGGGGCAGTTCTGGGCCGTTTGATACTGGCGCACGAACACGCGGATGTATTGCTTGTAGCGCTTCTCGCGCTTCAGCCGCTCCAGTTGTTCCACGACGCCCTCGAACCCTCCCTCGCCATGCAACACGATCTGGCGGAACCGCTCGGGCAGTGCCTTCCAGGGCACGCGCATCGAGACCGTGTGCTTGCGGGCCAGCTCGCGCAGGCGGAAGCGCCGGTCCTCGTAGCGCGGCTTGGTCCAGGGGTCGACGGCGCCGTCGGCCAGCGAGCGCTCGGGGTCCGGTACGATCAGATCGAGATCGAATTCGAGGGTGGCGCCGAAGCCGTTGCAGGTTGTGCAGGCGCCCAGCGGGCTGTTGAAGGAGAAAAGCGTCGGGACGGGCTCGGGAAACGCGCGGTCGCAGTCGGGGCAGCGGAAGCGCTCGGTGAAGGCGAGTCGCTCCCCATCCCCGTTCCGTCCGCCGGTGAGCACCACAGCCTCGCCCTCGCCTTCGGCGAAGGCCGTGCCGATGGAGTCGGCGAGTCGCGACTTCGACGCCTGGCCGACCTTCAGGCGGTCCACGACGACGAGCAGCTCGTGCGCCGAAGTGAGAAGAGGGGTCGCGCCGGAGCCCGCCGTCTCCCCCACGGCCGCGTCGCCCAGGTAGATCTCGCGGCCGTCGGCCAGGACGCGGATGAAGCCCAGCGCCCGGAGGTTCTCGACGACAAGCTCGTCGCTGACCTCGGCCGAGAGTGGCAGCGGGAAGGCGACCTCGATTCGAGTGGATTTGGGAAGCTGCAACACACGATCGACGGCGCCCTGGACGGTATCGGGGTGAATCTCGCGACCGCAGCTTGGACAGAAGGTGCGGCCAATGCGCGCCCACAGCAGCCGCAAGTAGTCGTGGATCTCGGTGGCCGTCCCGACCGTGGAGCGGCTGGTCTTGGTCGGGTTCTTCTGCTGGATCGCCACCGCCGGCGTGACACCCTCAACGGACACGACATCCGGCTTTTGCATGCGCTCCAGAAACTGCTTGGCGTAGGTGGAGAGCGACTCGACGTAGCGGCGCTGCGCCTCGGCGAAGATCGTGTCGAAGACGAGCGACGACTTGCCCGACCCCGACGGCCCCGTCACCACGGTGAAGGCGCGGCGGGGGATGTCGAGGTCGATGCCCTTGAGGTTGTGCTGGGAGGCGCCTCTTATCCGGATTCTATCTTCCATTACTGTGCTAGTACTGGGGCGGCCGCCTCAGGGGTCCGTGGCCGAGAGAATAATGAATGTCCAATGTTCAATATCGAATGTTCAAGGAGGGACTCGTGGGCTCGTGCCGCCACTTCATCATTGAACATTGGACGTTGGACATTCGTCATTCGTTTTCCCTGACTTCAAAATTCGCTGTTCGGTCTCCCTCTTTACATACTTCCTGACCCGTCCACACCCGATTAGCTTAGGGAGCCATGCAGATCGCCCCGGACCTCGACTTCCACGAGGAAGAAGCTCTCGGCACGGCCTACGACGCGCGGCTCATGCGGCGTCTGCTGCGCTACCTGCGGCCCTACCGCCTGCGGGTGGCCATCGCCGTGGTCATGCTGATCGTCGCCTCCGGCCTCGAGCTTATTGGCCCCTATCTCACCAAGGTGGCGATCGACCAGGCGATACCCGCCAAGGACCTGGGCCTGATCGTGCTCCTGGCCGGAATCTACACCGGGTCGCTGATCTTCGCCCTGGTGCTGAGTTACGCCCAGACTCTGCTGACCACTTGGATCGGCCAGCGGGTCATGTACGATCTGCGCACCGAGATCTTCGCCCAGCTCCAGCGTCTCAGCCTGCGCTTCTTCGACCGCAACCCGGTCGGGCGGCTGATGACGCGGCTCACCAGCGACGTCGAGGTGCTGAACGAGTTGTTCACCTCGGGCGTCGTGGCCGTGTTCGGGGACATCTTCACCCTGATCTTCATCGTCGGCATCATGCTGTTCATGAGCTGGGAGCTGGCGCTGGTCTCGTTCCTTGTACTACCGATGGTCTGGTTCGCCGCCCACTGGTTCCGCAGAAACGTACGCCGCGCCTACCGCGACATCCGGGTACGGCTAGCCCGCATCAACGCGTTCCTGCAGGAGCGGATCACCGGGATGAGCGTGGTCCAGCTGTTCGGCCGCGAACGTTCCGAATTCCGAAAGTTCCAGGAGATCAACGCCGACCACCTGCAGGCGCACCTGCGTTCCATCACTTATTACGCGCTCTTCTGGCCGATCATCGAGCTGGTGGCCGCCGTGGCCGTGGCCCTCGTCCTCTGGTATGGCGGCCTCAACGTGCTGGAGGGCACGCTGACGGTGGGCATCGTCGCTGCCTTCTTGCAGTACGTGCGTCGCTTCTATCGGCCGATTCAAGACCTGTCCGAAAAGTTCAACATCCTGCAGAGCGCCATGGCCAGCTCGGAGCGCATCTTCAAGCTGCTCGACATCGAGCCGACGGTGCCGGATCCGGAACGCCCGCGCGCCCTCCCCGCACCGTTCAGAGGCGCGATCGAGTTCCGCGATGTCTGGTTCGCCTATAACAAGGCGGGTTACAACGACGATGGGAAGCCGCCAGAGTGGGTGCGCAAGGCTGTGTCGTTCACGGCGCGGCCTGGCGAGCGACTGGCCATCGTCGGCCACACCGGGGCCGGCAAGACGACCCTGATCAACCTGCTGATGCGGTTCTACGACCCGCAGAAGGGCAACATCTTGCTGGACGGTATCGATGTGCGCGAGTTCAATCAGCGCGACCTCCGCACCGCCGTCGGGCTCGTCCTCCAGGATGTTTACCTGTTCAGCGACAGTGCCCGGTTCAATATCCGACTGGGCAACCAGGCGATCAGCGACGAGCCGGTCGTGGCGGCGGCCGAGCGCGTGGACGCGGACCGCTTCATCCGCCGGCTGCCCGCCGGCTACGACCAGGCGTTGGGCGAGCGTGGCGCCAGCCTCAGCGTGGGCGAGCGGCAGCTGCTGTCGTTTGCCCGGGCCCTCGCTTTCGATCCACGCCTCCTCGTTCTGGATGAGGCCACCAGATCGGTGGACTCGGAGATCGAGGCGCGCATCCAGCACGCCCTCGAGGAGCTGATGCGGAACCGCACCAGCCTGGTGATCGCCCACCGACTTTCCACCGTGCAGAACGCCGACCGCATCCTCGTCATGCATCATGGCGAGCTGGTAGAGGAAGGCAGCCACGTGGAGTTGCTGGAAAAGGGCGAGCTGTACGCGCGGCTCTACGAACTACAGTTCGTGGGCGAGGGCGTCGCCTAGGTCAGCAGGCCGCCGCCCAGACCTAGGATCCGCCTTCTCTCGAAGCCAACAGCCGCAATACGAGCTCGGCGTTGCGGCGACCCGCGCCCAGGTTCGACTGCACGTAGTCTGACGCCGCCCGACCCGCCGCCTCCCGCGCCGGTGCATCGCTCAGCCAGTGCCCCAGGGCCTCTTCCAGCGAGCCCGCGTCGTCCACAGCGACCGCCCCCCCACGAGCGATCAGCTCGCCGGCCTCCCGAGCGTTGGCGTGCCGCGGCCCGAACAGCACCGGCGACCCCAACGCCGCCGGCTCCAGCACCGAATGCAAGCCCCGACGGCCGAAGCCGCCGCCCACGTAAGCCACGTCGGCCAGCGCGTACAGCTCACCCAGCACACCCACCCGATCGACCACGACGACCTCTTGCCGCCGCTCCGCACCCTGCTCCAACGCCGACAGGCGAACATGACCCAGGCGGTGATGACCGAGGCGCGCTTCCAGGTTCCGCAGGTGATCGGGCGTCGGCTCGTGGGGCGCGATGATCACCCGGACCTCCGGGTGCCCGGCACGCAGTGCGACGAGCGCCGGCACCAGCCGCTGCTCGCCCTCGGGCCAGGTCGAGCCAGCGACCAGGGTGGGCCCGGCGTGGTCGCCGAGTGCGGCCATTGGCGGCTTCGTGCGATCGACCGCCCGGGCCCGCGCCCAGACCTGGTCGAAACGCGCGTCGCCGGTGATCTCGATGCGATCGGCGGGAACGCCGAGCAACGCCAGACGCGCGGCATCCTCCATCGAGATCGCGCCCACCGCGTCCAGGCGCGCGTAGGCGCCGGCCAGCAGTCGCCGCGCCGGCCAGCGCAGCCGGCTGGAATTCGGAGCGACCGTCGCGTTCACCAGCGCCAGCGGCACATCGCGCCAGCGCGCCACCCGGGTCGCGTTCGGCCAGACATCCAGCTTGCCGAAAACGAGGATGTCGGGCCTCACCGCCTCCATCACTTTCAGCAGGTCAGCGACCACATCGAAAGGCATGTAATCGGCGAAGTCCGCCGGCATCCGGCCTGCCAGCTTCAGGGCCGAGGGCGAGTAGAAGGTGTAAAAAAGCTGTAGATCGGGGCGGAAAGCTCGAAGCGCCTCGATCACCGGCCGCGTCTGCAGACCCTCGCCGACCGACGGCGCGTGAAACCAGGCCAGCGCGGCTTCGCCGCGCCGATCGCGGGCCCAGGTTTCGATCCGTGCGATTAGATCGCGGCGACCTTCGATGCCGCGGCGAACCTTCTCGGGCAGAAAAGGGCTGAGTCTCAGGACCCGAGTCCCGATGTCGATCCCCCAATCGTACAGCACCTCGGCGAGCTCCATGCCGCCAACTTGTCGCTGGCTGAGTTATGCAGCAACGGCCAATCCGGGACCAGGGAAAAGAGCCGGGTCAATTGCGCCTGGCCAGCGTTGGGTGGATCACTACTGGCGCCGTTTCTTCGGAGCCGACTGGCAATAAACCAGGAACCTCACTTGCTCCGTCTCGTCGGCGCGGACCAGGATAGAATGGGTTGCAGCACCGACGACATGACATTGCTCCCGCACGCCCGACAGCCCCAAGGTGTGCTCACCGGCGGGGACGTCAGCCAGTATCACGCTTTCCCTCGAGCGCACCGTCCCACGCAGCTGACCATCCAGCAAGATGTCAAACCGCTCATCGATCAGGGTGGGTTGTTTGACGCTGTTGTCGATGATTTTGACAACGAGAGACACCTCCACCCTCCCCTGAGCCGACGCTTGCGGAGGCTTCGGGTTTTGAACCACAGCCGCGCTGGGGGGTCCAGTGACGTTCTCGTCACAGGCGACAATAGCGACCGGCCCGAGCGCCAACAGCGCAGCGACCGACGTCCAACGCACATCTGCTATTCTCGTCAATGCCTTCATGCGGCACCTCCCTGACAAGCTGAGGGCCCTTGCCGAGCCCAGATTACGCGACAGGCGGGCTTTCCGCCCAAGAACTCTGCGCCCAGCGTACGACCGATCCTTCAGCCCAGCCTCATCCAGCCATCAGACGACTTTCATCGCGATCATGCGCCGCTCGGGTGGCCGATCACGTTCATCATTGGGAAGATCAGGCGGACTTCTAAGATGTGCTGCAGGCGACAGGTCCGGGTCATTGGGTGGTGTCGCTTTCATGTCATTCGGTGAGCTGTCGATGAGGCCGCCTTCAGTGGCCAACTGGCGTCAGCGATCGAAGCCCGCGCTCTCAGATACCCGCCGTTCCATTCACCGGCTTGCATCACCGGCCGCCACGGTGGAGGTTGTGGCGGGTCACGTGCGCTACATCGGCAACAAACGCAAGCTTATTCCTTTCATTCGTGAAGGGCTGGAGCGGCTCGGCATCGAAGGTCGAACCGCCTGCGATCCCTTTGCCGGAACGGCATCTGTCGCCCGCTTCCTCAAGGGCCAGGGATACTCCCTGGTTACCGGCGACATCATGTCGTTCAGCTTGGCGCTTCAATGGGCATACGTTGTCGTGGACAGCGTCCCGCGATTTCGCGGCCTGCGCTCCGAGATCGCCTCCTCTACCGATCCTCTCAGCGCCACGCTCGACTGCCTAAACGCGCTGGAACCAAGGCACGATTTCATCTTCGAGCATTTCAGCCCCGAAGGGGCGGCGGGGGCGAAGCACGGCCGGCGCTATTTCACACCCACGAACGCGTCGCGGATCGACGCCATCCGCCGGCGCATTTGGGAATGGCGCGAGGCCGGGCGTCTCGACGACGACGAGCACTACATCCTCATCGCGGCGCTGCTCGAGGCCGCCGACCGCGTGGCCAACACGACGGGTGTCTACGCCGCCTACGTGAAAAGCTGGCAACCCAACGCGTCGCGGCCGCTGCGGCTGCGGCGACCGGGCCTGGTGACGGACACCGGCCGCCGCTGTTGCGCCTTCCAGCGTGACGCCCTCGAGATCGTCCGCACACAAGACCCGTTCGATCTGCTGTATCTGGACCCGCCTTACAACAGCCGGCAGTATGCGGGCTACTACCATATCCCCGAGATCATCGCCGAGGGGTGGTTCGCCAAGACGCCTAAGTTGCGAGGAAAGACGGGCTTACCAGAGGATGGAAACAAGCGTTCGGACTGGTCGCGGCGCGGCCGCTGCGAGCGCGTCTTCGCCGAGCTGATCGACGCCGCACCGTGCCGACACATCCTGATGAGCTACAACTCCGAGGGCATCATCTCCGAGGGGTGCATCGAGGCCGTGCTCCGCGAACGCGGACGCGCCAATACCTACCGACGCCTGGAGCTACCCTACAAACGCTATCGCAGCGACCGCGACAGCGCGACCCGCCGTTACAAAGGCGACCGCGTCACCGAGCGGCTTTACTACGTACGAGTCGAGTGAGTAAGACGCGCCGGACCCCGCACGACGTCGACGAGCGGATGGGCCGTTGGTCGCGCCGGCTTGCGCCTCGTGTCGGACCCAAGGCGGGCTGTAGAGAAACCCGATCGCCCCCTGGAACGTCTTAAGGGCTAGAGGGTTAATTAGTACGGCCGGGAGCCTTCGTCGCCCTGATCCCGCGAGCGCTTGTGGGTGCGGCAGATCCCAGACTCAATGTTCGGAGGATTCAGTCTTGGTCCGTCCCAGATTCCGAGGGAAAGAGAGCGCACGGGCGGCGAAGCGAGCCCGCGACCGCATGAGAACCGCGCTCGAGGGCGACGGCGACAGCCGGGGCATGCACGATCTTTACCAGAGCGACCTCGACCGCCACTTCTGGGCCTGGGGCAAGGCGCGCGCGCGCCGGAAGCAGCTCAAGAAGAAGAAACGACGGGGACGGCGCCTGACCAAGCTCGTCGCCTCGGCCGCCGGCGCCCTGGGAGCGGCCGGAGTCTCCTATTTTTTCTATCGGCGGCTTCAGCGTGACGAGCGGCCGGATGATCCGCTGGCCTCGCAGGGGAGCGACGACTGAGCACCCCCGGCGCAGAGCCCAGCTCCTCCCCCACACCTAGCTTCATGTACGCACACCGGCCGCACACGCGTTGCCGCCGGTTTCCACATCGACTACAGGTATCGGCCCCTCGCGTCCAGGAGCCGCCCGTGGACTATCGGCTTCCTCGAACCAGCCCCAGGGCGACCGCCAGCGTCGGAGGGAGCGCCAGCGCGTAAAGCTCGCCGTTCGCTTGAACCCACCCCGGCAGCAGCTGAGCCGCGAAACCGAGCAGCGAAGCGGCCGCCAGCACGACGGCCAGCTTGACCGCCGGTCCCTCCGCCCGCTTCAACCCCAAGGCGAGCGAGAACAGCAACACGGCCAGGATGAGGAAGAGGGGATTGAAGGCGATCAGGTTCTCGTTCCGAAACGAGGTGAAGTGGTCGGTAAAGCCCCAAAGGAAGGCGAGCAGCGTACCGACGACCCCGATGATAGCGCTGAACACGCTGGCCACGATCAGGAAGATGCGGCGGCCGCGCGGCCCGGACCGGGACCTAACGGCCAGGTAGAGGATCAGGCCCGCCAGCGCCGCGCCCGCCGCCAGATACCCGAGCAGCCACAACGGAGGGTTGTCCGGGACCGGGGTGCGGTCGCTGGAGTAGAGGGTGCGCTCCGAACGCACCAGCAGTTGCACCGAGCCGTCGTCTGTGATGACGCGCACCCTTCTGATGTGATCGCGTAGCCGCGTAGGCAGGAACATCTCCTCCCAAGCGGAGATCGGTCGATCGACCGGCTGTCCGAGTCCCAGCCTCAGGCCGGTCTGCAACCAGACATCGTTGCCGGCGAAGCGCAGGGTGTGGAAGCGATAGGTCGCGCCCTTGCGAAGCTCGGTCTGTTGTTGAAGCTGGCCGCCGAGCACACGATCCAAAGCGTCGCGCACGCGCGTCGAGCAGTTGTCGTAGTAGTAGTTATAGGGATAGTCTGCGTTTTCCGGCCGCACGTTCCACTCCAGGAACGCCTGCAGCTCGGCACGCTGGCCCGGGCTCAGGTTGAGCTCTTGAATCCAGACCGATCGGTTCGCGGCGATGTAGTCGGCCATCCGCGGCTCGGCCTCGAACACACCGACCCGGTACAGCATGCGGCCCTTCACAAAGCGCCAAAGGAATCTCTCCTGGCGCCAACTGAACAGACCGTAGCTGTAAAGCCGGTCGGTTCCCAGGCGATCATCTTGAATCAGGAAGTCGTTGTGGCCGTAAAGCTCCCAGGTCGCCGACCCGGGCCCAATGGTAACGAGGAAAACGGTCAGCTCCGAACCGGGCTCCGCCTTGACCGCCGCCTGGCCCGCGTCCGCCGCCCCGCGGGCCGCGGCGAGCAGACACAGGACGAGAACGATCCTTCTGCCGCACGAGACCATGGCGCCCAAAACTAAGCCGGCTGCGCCGATCGAACAGGGGGCCGGATTCCGAGGGGAGAATCGGTCGTTGACCGCAGGTCGCAGCCGCCCGTATTCTGGTGTGCGCCTCGGACCAAGTGCCCGCGACGCGAGCATCAGTCTCTTGTTGGGGGCGAGGATAGAGGCGAATTAGCTAGGAAAGAGATGAATCAGCGACGAAGCGTGAAGGTCCTGGAGTACAACGCTTTTGCGGACCGGCCGTTCGCCGGCAACCCCGCCGGCGTCGTGCTCGAGGCGTCAAACCTCTCGGACGAGTTGATGCAGCGGATCGCGCGGCAGCTCAACCTCGCCGAGACGGCATTCCTGGTGCCTTCGTCGAGACCCGACGCAGATATCCGATTGCGCTGGTTCACGCCGACGATGGAGGTCGAGCTGTGCGGGCACGCAACGATTGCCTCGTTCACCGCCGCGGCCGAGCACGGCGTCATCGAAGTGGAAGCGGGCGGCGTTCGCGAGCTACGGGTCGAGACTCTATCGGGCATTCTGCGCGTGCGTATCAGCCGCCGTGACACCACGCGCGTCGCGATGCAGCTGCCGGTGCCGAAATTCGCGCCCCTCGAGCTGGACAGAAAAGCCTTCGCGGCGCTCTGGGGGGTTGGCGCCGATGATCTGGCCGGGAAGTGGCTAGTACATAGCTCGCTGAATTACTGCTACTTCCCGGCACGCGACATGGAGGTGCTGAAGGCGCTGACGTTAAACCCCGAGAAGCTGGCGCACATCGATGAGACCGCCGCCTTCGCCTTCTTCACCACCGAGACCGTTGACCCGGATGCTCACTGGCATCTGCGGTTCTTCGCCCCGTTCCACGGCGTGCCGGAGGATGTCGTCACCGGCAGCGCCCAGGGCCCGATGGGCGTGATCTACCTGGAGCAGCAAGCGGAACGTAACAAGGATGGCTGGTTCGAGTTCAAGGGCGAACAGGGTGACACGCTGGGTCGACCCGGTCGCGTGGGAGTGCGAATCAAGCGTCAGGTCGGCCAGATCTCCGATCTGGAGATCACCGGAGGTGCCGTTCAGATGCTCGAAGGGCAAGTCTGGACGTAGGTCCAGGAGGATTCGCGCCCAGGGTCAGTCTCTCCCCTCATCAGGCTCCTCGAACAAGCGGCGCCATTTGTCGTCCTCCTCCTGCAACCGGCGAGCCGCGTCCCTGACAATACGCTGAGCCTCCAATACCTCAGGCAACTCCTTGCGGGGCAGCAGCCGCTCGGTACACCTGACCTCGTATTCGAACAGTTTGCGGCGCAAATCACCCATTTTCCGGATTAGCTCGGGGCTCGCATGCAACAGCTCGCCCTCCTGATCCAGACGCCGGATGGCCGCGGCCAAGCTCAACAGCTCCGCTTTCAGCCTCTCCGGATCTACCTTTTTGCCCTTTTCCGCCATCGAGTCATCCCTGTGAAGTCCACATCCGCGTCCTACCATATTACACTGCAAACAAGAAAGGTGCCCACTCTGGCCGGGCCCTCTGGATCGTGCCGCCTCGCACGGCGTATAATCCCGGTGGCCAAGCCGAAGACCGATTCGAAATCTTGCAGCGCGACATGGCTCAACGCACCGGAACCGCCACTCTGCCACTGCACACGGGGCGCGCGCCCCGCTGGCTCTTCCAGCGGATGGTGGCCCTGGGCCGGGCATTGACCGAGGCGATCGTGGCCGAACACGGTCCCGGCGCCTTCCTCCAGCGTCTCTCCGACCCCTTCTGGTTCCAGGCGTTCGGCTGTGTGCTGGGCTTCGATTGGCATTCCAGCGGCTTGACCACCACGGTGTGTGGCGCGCTGAAGACAGGCCTCGAGGGGGCCGAGCTGGACACCGGCATCTATGTGGCCGGTGGCAAAGGTCGCACCTCTCGCAAGACCCCGGTCGAGCTCGAGCGGATCTGTTTCCGGCTTGGCCTCGATGGCAAACGACTGGTCTACGCCAGCCGCATGTCGGCGAAGGTGGACAGCGCCGCGCTACAGGACGGATATCAGATCTATCACCATTCCTTCTTTTTGTCGGCGGCGGGCGAGTGGGCGGTGGTGCAACAGGGGATGCACGCGCACCGTCGGTCGGCGCGCCGCTATCACTGGCTGGGAGAACGGGTCGCGGACTTCGTGTGCGAGCCGCACGCCGCCATCTGCTCAGAGCGCCGCGAGCAGCTGGTGCTTGATCTCGTAGCGGTCGAGTCGGCCGGCGCCCGTGGCGCCGCCGCGGAAATCGCCCGGGAGCGGCCCGAACGCGTTGAGAAACAGGTGGCGGACATCCTGAGCTTGCAGCTTCCCTCGCGACATCACGTCGACATCCGCCGTGATGTCCATCCGCGAAACCTCAGCAAAGTGCTGCTCAGCACCTATGAGGCCCAGCCCGCCGACTTCGAGGCGCTGCTGGCGCTTCGGGGCGTCGGGGCCAAGACCCTGCGCGCCCTGGCGCTCATCGCCGAGCTCGCGCACGGCCAACCGCCCAGCTACCGCGACCCGGCGCGTTTCAGTTTCGCCCACGGCGGCAAGGACGGGCACCCTTATCCGGTTGACCGCGAAGCCTACGATCTTTCGATCGAATGGATCCGCGACGCTCTGGGTCGGGCGCGGATCGGCCAGGTCGAGCGGTTGCGGGCGTTGCGCAGGCTGGCGCGATGGGCGGGAAGCTGAGGGCGGGTGCCCACGACCCGCGCATGCCCCGATTCCGGGCACCGGCGCGACGGATAGCGGGAGCCGCCCTCGTGTTCCTCCTGGCCGCGACCGGCTTCGCCTGCTCTCCGGGTTATGTACTCCGTGCCGCCTGGGAAGAGGCGCGAATCCTGTCGAAGCGCCGTCCCATCGCCGAGATCCTCGACGACCCCAGGGTCGACATGGAGACCCGGGCCAAGCTGGAGCTCGTGGTGCAGGCGCGAGGGTTCGCCCAGCGCGAGCTGCACCTGGACGTCGGCGACAGCTACACCTCCTACTCCGACATCGGCCGCGATACCCTGGCCCTGGTGCTTTCGGCGAGCCCCGTCAATCGGCTGACCGCCTACACCTGGTGGTTCCCCATCGTCGGGCGCGTGCCCTACAAAGGCTTCTTCAGCCGTTCGGCGGCGGAGAAGGAGCGGCGCAAGCTGGAGGCGCGACACTACGACACGTATCTGCGCCCCACTGCTGCTTTCAGTACCCTGGGCTGGCTGCCCGACCCGCTGCTGTCGACCGTGCTCGCTCAGGACAGCGTGGGGTTGGTCGAGACGGTGGTCCACGAGGTCACGCACAACACCCTGTTCGTCAGCGGACACGTCAAGTTCAACGAAAGCTTTGCCAACTTCGTGGGCTCGGTAGGCGCCATCGAGTTCTTCTGCGGGCACGACGCCGACGCGTCCCTTTGCACGCGTGCCCGCGATCGCTGGCACGACACGCAGCGGTTGAGCGAATTTCTCGACGGACTCTGGGCCGAGCTCGAGGGCTTATACGCCGAGAACCTCTCGCCGGAAGCGACGATCCCGCGACGTCAGGCGCTGCTCGCGCAGGCCGCGGCGCGCTTTCGCCAGGACTTCGCTCCGACGATGCGTACGCCCGGCTTCGCACGCTTCGATCCGACGCGGCTGAACAACGCCTCGCTCATCGCGCGTCACCTTTATTATCACCGGCTGCCACTGTTTCAAAAGCTCTATTTCCGTTCGGCGAACCTGAGGCAGTCGATCGAGTGGGTGGCGGAGGCGACGCGCGGCGCCGAGGAGCCGTGGGCGGCTTTGGAGGGCCTCGTGGCCGCGGCCAGAGACGTCGGCGCCGACGACCCGGCGGAACCTTTCTGACGATCGCGCCTTGGGCCCCGGTACCCTGGGGCCGCACCCGGCGCGCTGCGGCTCGCAGGGTCCCGAGAAACCCCCGCCGCGGCACCCCTGGCCCCATTGATATTGGTGCCAGGCCGCCTATTTATTACTCTTTCCTTAGCTCGCGAGGCGGGCGGCCGAGCCCGCCTCTTCTGTGACTGGACCGGAATCGGACCGGCAACGGCTTCACGGGGACCATGGCTGAGCGCTACGACCCGATAGCGGTCGAACAGAGGTGGCGGCAACGCTGGGAGGAGTCCGGCCTCAATCGGGTCGACATCGATGGGGCGAAACGCCCCTACTACAACCTGATGATGTACCCCTACCCGTCGGCGGAAGGGTTGCACGTGGGGAACGTGTACGCCTTCACGGGCGCGGACATCCACGGCCGTTTCAAGCGGCTGCAGGGGTACGACGTCTTCGAGCCCATCGGCTTCGACGCTTTCGGCATCCACTCGGAAAACTTCGCCCTGAAGCTGGGCATCCATCCGATGGAGCTGATCCCGCGAAACATTGAGAACTTCACTCGCCAGCTCCGGCGGATGGGGTTCATGTACGACTGGTACCGGGTGGTCGATGTGACGCAACCCGAGTACTACAAGTGGACCCAGTGGATCTTCCTGCAGCTTTATAAGGCCGGGTTGGCCGAGCGACGCGCGGCTCCGGTCAACTGGTGCCCGTCCTGCAAGACCGTGCTGGCGAATGAACAGGTCATAGACGGGCGCTGCGAGCGTTGCTCCACCGAGGTGACGCAGCGTTACCTGGATCAGTGGTTTTTCAGGATCACCGAGTACGCCCAGCGGCTGCTGGACAATCTGGAGTGGATCGACTGGTCCGAATCGACCAAACGACTGCAGCGCAATTGGATCGGTCGCTCGGAAGGCGCCGATATCGACTTCGAGATCGTCGGCCGCCCGGACAGGCGGATCCGCGTCTTCACCACGCGCCCCGACACTCTGTTCGGCGCCACCTTCATGGTGCTGGCGCCCGAGCATCCCTTCGTGCAACAGGTCACGACGTCGAAACGACGTAAAGCGGTGACGGCGTACGTCAAAGAGGCCCTCGCCCGCGACCTGGTGGAGCGCCGCAAAGCCGGCGAGGAGGGCCTGAAGACCGGCGTGGACACGGGCGCGAAGGCCATCAACCCCGCCACCGGCGAGGAGATTCCGATCTGGGTGGCCGACTACGTGCTGATGGAGTACGGTCACGGCGCCATTATGGCGGTTCCCGCCCACGACCAGCGCGACTTCGAGTTCGCTCGGGAATTCGACCTGCCGATACGGGTCGTCGTCATCCCCGCCGACCAGTACGAGGGCTTCGATCCGGAGGCGGAGCTGGAACACGCCTTCACCGAGCACACCGCCGACGAGGTGCTGGTGAACTCCGCGAAATTCGACGGGATGCCCGCCGCCCGGGCGATCAAGGAGATCACCGCCTGGCTGGAAAAGGAGGGTACGGGTGATTTCGCGGTGAACTACCGCATCCACGACTGGTGCATCTCACGCCAACGCTACTGGGGACCCCCGATCCCGGTCATCCATTGCGAGACGTGCGGCATCGTGCCGGTGCCCGAGCAGGACCTGCCCGTCCTGCTGCCCTACGTGGAGAACTTCAAGCCCGACGAGAGCGGTGTCGCCCCGCTGGCACGCTCGGAGGCTTTCCTGAACGTCGACTGTCCGACCTGTGGTGGCGCGGCGCGACGCGAGACCGACGTCTCTGACACCTTCCTCGACTCGGCCTGGTACTTCATGCGCTACCCGTCCACCGACGTGCACGACAAGCCGTTCGACCCGAAGCGCACGAAGAAGTGGCTGCCGGTGGACACGTACATCGGGGGCGAAGAACACGCCGTGCTCCACCTGTTGTACTCGCGCTTCATCACTATGGCGCTGCACGATCTCGGCCACCTGCCTTTCCAGGAGCCGTACGAGAAGTTCCGCAAGCACGGGCTGATCGTGAAGGAAGGCGCCAAGATGTCGAAGGCGAGGGGGAACGTGGTGATCCCCGACGAGTACGTGGAACGCTACGGCGCCGACGTCTTCCGCACCTACCTCATGTTCATGGGCCCGTACGAGGAAGGGGGCGATTTCCGCGAGCAGGGGATCGCCGGCATCTCGCGGCTCTTCGAGCGGGTTTGGGATGCCACCACCTCGGAGGGCGGCCCCACCAAAGGGCCGCCGGAGACCGGAGAGCTCGAGCAGAAGCTCCACGCCACGATCAAGAAGGTGACCGAGGACGTGGCCTCACTGCAGTACAACACCGCCATCGCGGCGATGATGGAGTATCTGAACGCCGTTCGCTTCGAGGGGCGTAAAGCGCGGCGGTCCGAGATGAAGCCGCTGATCGTCATGCTGGCACCGTTCGCGCCCCACCTGGCGGAGGAGCTGTGGGAGCGGCTGGGTCATAAGCATTCGATCTTCGCGAAGGCGAATTGGCCGATATACGATCCCGAGCTGACCGTCACCGACGAGATCGACATCGCCGTGCAGGTCAACGGCCGCTTCCGGGCGACCGTGCGGGCGCCCCGCGGAGCCAGCGAGGACGTGGTGAAAAAGAAGGCGCTGGACGATGAAGCGGTCCAGCGTCACCTGAACGGCAAGAAGATCAAGAAGACGATCTTCGTTCCCGATCGGCTGATCAATCTGTTGGTCGGCTAACCGGCTGCCGGCCGCGCTCCCAAACGCGCCCACCACCGCTCGAACCTCTGGCGATGGCGGGCGCGGTCCTCGTTCCGCGCGGCCGCTCGAAGCTGTCCGCGTTACAAAGGCCAGTCGCGCAAGATGCGCTCGGTCTCCTCGGCGTGGCCGCTCTCGTCGCGGACCATGTCCTCCAGCTGCACCGCCAGCCCCTTGTCGCCGTATTCCTCCGCCTCCTTGGCGCGCTGCGTGTAGTCTTTCAGCGCCTGCTGCTCGGCCTCCAACACCGCCTCCACCATCTGCCGGTTCTTCTTCGCTGCCGGCACCGGGCGTGGCTGGGTGGTCGGTTCGCCGCCCAGCGCCACGATCTTGTTGGCGAGGAACTGGGCGTGGCCCTGCTCGTCAGCAACTTCTGCGAGGAAGAACTGGGACAATTGTGGGCGATACGGCCCGGTCGCCTTGGCGGCGTAGGTGATGTACTGGATGATCGCGCCCAGCTCGCCGGCCAGATCGTGGTTGAGGTTCTCGATCAGCTTCTTCTTGTCCATCCAACTCCTCCCTGTAACTCAATTAGTTCGATCCGGTGCCATCGTGGGAATCGTTCAAAGCCGCTCCCCGGGGCCAATCTGATGCGTCGAAGACGTCCAGTAAAGCCGGGCTCGGCCCTCTCGTCGGGTCGCCAGCCATCCACCGGCGCCGTTCGCCCCGCTCCGGCGGCCCGTAGCCAGAGCCGGCCGCGCGATGCTTGACGCCCCACGCTCACTCCCCTATCTACGCCGGACAGCATCGCAGGGCGCTGCTCTCAGCAGAAGCCAGGAGCCGTTCAAGATGAAGTGGTCATGGAAACTCGGCGAGTTCGCCGGTATCGGCGTCTATATGCACGCCACCTTCCTGTTGCTCGTCGCCTGGGTCGCGCTGGTACACTGGAACCAGGGGAAGTCGCTGGAAGCGGTGGTGGTTGGCGTCGCCTTTATCCTGGCGATTTTCCTTTGTGTCGTGCTCCACGAGTTCGGCCACGCGCTCACCGCCCGCCGCTACGGCATCAAGACGCGTGACATCACCCTGCTGCCCATCGGCGGCGTGGCGCGGCTCGAGCGTATGCCCGACCAACCGGTGCAGGAGCTCTGGGTCGCTTTGGCGGGGCCGGCGGTCAACGTCGTCATCGCCGCGCTTCTCTACGTCTGGATCCAGGTGGCCGGTAGCTTCCAGCCGTTCGACCGGCTGGGCGTGGCGTCCGGTCCCTTCCTGGACCGGCTTTTCGCCGTGAACTTGCTTCTTGTGGGGTTCAACTTGATCCCCGCCTTTCCGATGGATGGGGGCCGGGTGCTGCGATCGCTGCTGGCGATGCGCTTCGAGTATACCCAGGCCACCTCCATCGCCGCCGGTCTCGGCCAGGCGATCGCCTTTTTCTTCGGCTTCGTCGGTCTGTTCACCAACCCCTTTCTCATCTTCATCGCCCTCTTCGTCTGGATCGGCGCCGCTCAAGAGTCGAGCATGGCGCAGATGCGCTCATCGCTCAGCGGCATCCCGGTGAGCCGAGCGATGCTGACAGAGTTTTACACCCTGACACCCGAGGACGCGCTCGAGCAAGCCATCGAGCTGGTCCTGGCCGGATCGCAACAGGACTTCCCGGTCGTGAGCGACGGTCGGGTCGTGGGGATTCTCACCCGAGGGGATCTGGTTTCCGCTCTGGCCCAGCGCGGTCCCGGCGTGCGGGTCGCCGACGTCATGCGCCGCGACGTGCAGGTGGTCGAGGCGTGCGAGATGCTGGAGCCCGCCTTCGCCCGCCTACAGGAGGGTGCCAGCCGCAGGCTGCTTCCCGTGATGCACGAGGGTCGCCTGGTCGGCCTGCTCACGAGCGAAAATGTCGGCGAGTTCCTGATGTTTCAATCGGCGCTGGGCCGCGCCCCGGTCCGGGGAATCTAGCGCCGGTCGGCACCGCAATCGTTCAGTCGTTCCCACCCAGCTCGGCGGCCACCTGCGGGCCGAGCTTACCGATAAGCTCGATGACCTCGTCGACATCGACCTGCCGCGTGTTGTGGTTGACGATGCAGAGCCGCAGCACGTAGCGGCCCCGCAAGCTTGTCGACGAGATCATGGCGCGCCCGCTCTCCCATATGCGGCGAAGGATCTCCCGATTGACTCGCTCGACCCACGACTCAGCCGCCGAACTGCTCGAAGCGCTCGCCTGGGGCGGCAGATAGCGGAAAGCGATCACACTCAGAACCGCCGGGCTGACGATCTCGATCCCCAAGGTCGCTTCCAGGCGCGCCTGGGCGTATCGCGCCAGGTCGATCGTTCGGCTGATCACGGCGCGGTAGCGTCTGACGCCGAAGTGTTTGATCGACATCCATATTTTGAGCGCTCGTGCGCTGCGGCTGAGCTGGATGCCATGATCGCACATGTTCACGTTGCCCTCATCGGCCGCCACATCCACGAGATAATCGGGCAGCACATGGAAGGCGTCGTAGAGGTCGCGGAAGCGGCGGGCGAGCACACAGCCAGCCTCGAACGGCGTGTAGAGCCACTTGTGGGCGTCCAGAGCCAACGAGTCGGCGCGCTCGATTCCCTGGAGCAGCCGCCGGCCCCGCTCGTCGAGGACCGCGAAGCCGCCGTAGGCGGCGTCCACGTGGAACCAGAGGCCCTCGGCGGCGCAGAGGTCGGCGATCTCGGGGAGGGGATCGATAGCGCCATTGCTGGTGGCTCCACCGTTCGCCACCACGCAAAACGGTTGACGCCCGGCCGCGCGATCCTCGGCCACCGCCCGCGCCAGCGCCCCGACCTCCAGGCGATAGCGGGCGTCCGTCGGCAGCTTGCGCAGCTGGTCCCGCCTGAAGCCGAGGATCCGCGCGCTGCGGTCGATGCAGGAGTGGGCCAGCTCGCTCGTATAGATGACGCCGTCGGCGCGCCTGTTACCGAGACGCCCCTCGCGGGCGAGGATCAGCCCCGTGAGATTGGCGACCGAACCGCCGCTCACCAGCGTGCCGCCTGCCGACTCGGGCAGTCCCAGCCAACTGCGAAACCAGTCGGTGACCACCAGCTCGAGCTGGTGAGCCGCCGCACTCTCGATCCAGGTGCCGGCGTAGATGTTGTAGCCCGAAGCCAGGGCGTCCCCCATGGCACCGATGAAGGTCCCGGAGCCGGGGATGAAGGCGAACATACGGGGGTGATCCACGTGAGACATGTGGGGCGCCACCTTCTTCCCGAACTCCGCCAGAAGCTCGTCGACGCCGAGCCCGTCTTCGGGAGGCCGCTCGCGTAGCAGCGCCTCGGTGTGGGGCCGATCGAGAACGTTCACCACCCGCTGGTCACGCAGCGTGCCATAGTGCTCGATCAGGCGCTCGAGCACGCCCACGCCCAGACGCCGCATCTCCGCCGCTGGCATCTCAAGGGTGACTTCATCCATCGTTAGTTCCTCACCCAGGCCGGTCGGCTTCGATCTCGGGTTGCGAAGAGCGCCGGATCGAACTCGACATCGATCGTCCAGAAGTCGTAGCGTTCGTGGATCGTCACCTGCCCGTCCCGAAGAAACACCACCTCGGTCGCGATCCACCCTTCGCCCAGCGGTTCGTACGCGTCAAAGCGAACCTCGCGCCGGGCGCCGGTCTCGGGATTCGAGAGCAGCAGTCGGCGAAACAGGAGGTCCTCTTTGTCCACCCAGAACTGCCCCGCGTCATCACCGACCACGTGGACCTCCCGTCCCTGCCACTCATCGTCAGCAACCCGCGACAGGTCGATCCCGTGGCGCCGCAACACCGACAGTGTCTTTTCCACCGACTGCCGATACACGTCGAAGCCAAGGAGCAACACGGGATGCCAGCCCGGTCGGTCGCTCACTACGCTGTCAGCCCGAAACTCGATCCAGCGCCCATCCAGGAAGAGGATGCAGTTACCGTCGTCGAGGGGCGCAATGTCGCTACGAACCGCACCCGGTAGCCGTATCGACTCGTACCACACCCGAACAGAATCGAGGGCCGCGCTCCGCGGGTCGTAGTAGGTGACCGTCTGAACGAGGGCAAAGTTCTCATACCAACGGCCCGCGTAGCGATCGTGCATCGCACGGATCACGGCCGCGCCAGCGCTGTCGGACGCGAGAGCGCCAGTGGCGAGGGCCGTCACGAATAGCAACGAGAGTAACATCCGAAACCTCCGGTGCCGGCGACCGCGATTCGAGAATCTAACCGACGTGGGTCGGAGCGCGATGAGTTGGAGTGATGGGAGCTGAAATTACCCCCCGGGGCGAGCCGGGGCTGCGATTGGACCGCACCTTCTGGCCGCTGGCCCTGATTGCTGTGGCCCGCTCGGCCGACTACATCCTCAGCCCATCGCTGTGTCCGCTTGCTGCATCGCCTCCCGGGGCGTGGAAGCCGAAGTGGTGTCTTGGGCCGGCGGTTGCGTGGTTGCGCCCTGCGACGGGACCTCTTCGCGTCGTTCGCCTCTGGGTGACACCCTCGAGAACTTACGCACTCCACCAATCTCCGGATCCTTGACGAAGGGCTCGTAGGCGGACATCAGAAGCGTGACGCTATCGCCGACTTCCACCAGAAGATCGATCTCCTTGATCCGTTTCGTGACCGTCAACAGGACCGCACCGCCCTCACCCGACACCGTCATCAAGATCCGGTCCGCCTCTCTGCTCTTCGCCACCACTTCACCGGCCACGCTGTCGCCGCTTCCCGCTCCGGACCCTGGCAAGAGAGGCGACACCAGCAGCGGCGCTAGCACCGCGCCGGTCGCGCCAAGCACGATCCCGGCCAGCAGCGCTATTAACACCGGACGTTTCAACACCGCAGTCACTCCTGAGCCGATTTGTCCGTAGGCGCGTGGCCCGGCTCCTCAGCACGGGTCGACTTTTCGCCGCCACGAACCATGTCTTCGATCTTGTCGATCGTATTGGCCGCCAGCTCCCTGGCGCTTTCTGCCTTGGTGCTCAGGGCGTCGAGCTGACGACGCAGGTCCCGCATGCCGCCGGTGCGGCCGAAGGCCATCGCGGCCAGGATCAGCGCCACGACCGACAGCAGCAACGATAGCAGCTCCATTGTCTCTCTCCCTCGCCTTCCATGACGTGGTTGCCTCTCACCCACCACCGGGGTCAGGCCGTACCGGGCGCCGCAACTGCGCTCGCCCCCCGCGTCCTAACGCCCTATGCGCGCCCGCAGGACCGGCCTCGAAGACGCCCAGAGACACTGCCGCAGTTATCGAGCCCGGCGTGGCGGGCCCCGCTCAAACCTTTCTTGTTACAGAGAGACTTAAGCTTTAGGTATATGAATAGAGGTCTGCAATATAATCTGGAATGCCCGCGCTCGCAGCGTCGCACCCCGGATCGGCCACCTTCTGAGCTGCTGGGACCGATGCGCGGACTTACCCGGCGTTCGAATCGGCCCTTTCCCAAGCTCTCCCAAGAAGACCGAGGTACAGCCGGCAACAGAGCGACCCGCGCCGAGCCCCGTCCAACAGCTCCTCGGAGCGCGACCATCGCCAGTCCACGTACTGGGTGACCGTGCGATCAGGTTGAGGCACCCGCGGCGTGCCGTTGAGGATGCGCACCTCGTAGAGCCGCATGTCGAGAAGGTAATCCGGGCGCTCGAGTCTGCTCTGGGCGAGCGCGATCACAGGTAGTAGCTCCAGACCCAGCTTCTCGTCGCCCAGCCGCCGCACCGCCCCCTCCCAATTCTCTCCCTCACGCAGGCTGGCCGCCGGCAGACCCCACACGCCGGGCAAGGCCTCATCGTCCGCCGGGCGACGCACGGCCAGAACAGGTGGGTCGGGCACGTCCCGATCCAGCGGAATGACCGCGGCGACGGAACGCTTAATCCGCGGCGCTTTCGACATCGCCGCCCGGGGCAGGGTCCGTCTGGCCCGCCGCCGCCACGATGCGATCGACCAGCGTGCGCATCCGTTGCACGACCTCTTCGATCATCTCTTTGGCGTTCTCCGGCGGGTTTTCATCCTGCGCCAACACGGTCAGGCGGTTGAGGTTTCGCACGGCGATGATGAACTCGTCGGTGGCGTTCCGCAGCTTGGTGAACCGCCGGCGTTGATAATCGGCCTGGCGAACGTAGCCCTTCGCCACCTCACCCGTGACGAAAATCAAGGGTGCGATCGATAGCAGCGCGAGCAGCGTACGTGACGTGGGATCGCTGACCAGCACGCTGACCAGCACCAGGGCGAGCACGCCACCGGCGGCAGCCCAGAGCCAACCCTTGTGGAGTTTCATATCAGCTCCGGTTCTCTCGTGTCGACGACGGATCGAGCGGTCAGGAGGGCCCCTGAAGTTTAACTCACGATGGCCGATCGCGCAGGGCGCCGCGCGGCCCGCAGCCGACGTCCCCGCGGCGCGTGCTCATCCCGCCGGCGCTCGGCCAGCCCCACCGGCGCGCGGCCTCAGCCGCCTGTGCAACCAACCCGACCGTGTGCGTCTACCCGGTTAGAGAGCGGCGGGACCGCGATCCCGCCCAAACTGGGGAGGACTGACCATGAGATCTCGGCGTATCCAGAACCTGGGGGCCTGTGCCCTCGCCGGTCTGCTTCTGCTGGCCGCCGCAGCGCCGGCGCGCGCCCAAGGGTGGATCGAGCCCGACACGCACCGCCGGCTGCCGCACCCCGCCGTGGAGCGGCTGCATAGTCACGTGGCCATCACCATCGATGGCGATCGCCGCGTCGCCTATTTCGAGGTGGATGAGGAGTTTCGCAATCGTTCGCGCGCCTTGATGGAGGGCGACTACCTGTATCCGATCCCGCCGGAGGCGGTGTTCACCGACTTTTCGCTCTTCATGGGCGAGCAGGAGCTTCGCGGCGAGATACTGCCGGCCGAGCGGGCTCGAGCGATCTACGAAGAGATCGTCCGTCGCAAGAAGGACCCGGCCCTCATCGAGCTGGTCGGTCACGGCGTTCTGCGCTCGCGGGTCTTTCCCATCGGCCCGGGTGAGACGCGGCGGGTGATCCTCCGCTACACCCAGCTGCTGGGCAAAGACGGAGATCTCTTGCGCCTGCGCTATCCGCGTGTCATCGGCATGACGCCCGGGAGCGCTGGGCGGGAGGTGTCCGCGCCGCCGGTGCAGAATCTAGTTCAGCACCCGTTCACGCTGCGCATCCGCGTCTCCGGCGCCGCGCGATTCGCCACCCCCTACTCGCCGACCCACGCCATCGAGGTGAGGGAGCGCGGGCGCGATGAGCTGGAGATCGTCCACCGTGGCGGTGGCGCCGCCCGCGACTTCGAGCTTTTCCTGCCGCTCCGCGAATCAGAGGTCGGCGCCAGCCTGTTGGCTCACGCGCCCGGCGGCGAGCCCGGCTACTTCATGCTCCTGATCGCGCCGCCGGCTCAAACACGCCGGGCGGAGATCCCCCGCGATGTCACGCTGGTGCTCGACGTCTCGGGCTCGATGTCGGGCGAGAAGATCGAGCAGGCCCGCGCCGCCCTCGACCAGATTCTGGCCGGTTTGCGTGCTCAGGACCGCTTCCGCCTGATCTCGTTCAGCAGCGTCGTGCGTTCGTTCCGGAGCGGCTGGGCGTCGGCGAACCGAGGAACGCTGCGCGAGGCCCGAGACTACCTGGCCGGCCTGCGAGCCGAGGGAAGCACCAACGTTATGGACGCGCTGCGCGAGGCGCTGACGCCGGAGGTAGAGGCGGGCCGCCTTTCCCTCATCGTGTTCCTGTCCGATGGCAAGCCGACCGTCGGCGAGACGGCGCCCGAACGGATCGCGGCGGCGATGGAGCGACTGCGCGACGGTGAGCGGATCTTTGCCTTCGGCGTGGGCTACGACGTGAACACCTATCTGCTCGAGCGGATGGTTCAGGACGGCCGCGGCGCCGTGAGCTATGTGAGGCCCGGTGACGATGTCGAACAGGCGGTCTCGTCGCTCACGCGGAAGATCGCGCACCCGGCGCTCTCCGACCTGCGCATCGTCCGGGCGCCGGCGCAGCTCGAGGACATCCATCCCAACCCGCTCCCCGATCTGTTTCACGGAGAAGAGCTGGTGTTGTTCGGCCGATACCGTGGACACGGCTCCGGCGACCTGGTGCTGGAGGGCACGCGGGCGGGCCGCACCCAGCGGTTCCGCTACCGGGTCGAGCTGGCCCGGCGCGAGACCGACAACGAGTTCATCCCGCGGCTTTGGGCCGCCCGTAAAGCCGGCGCGCTGACCGCCTACGTGAGGCTGCACGGACCCGACCCCGAGGTCATCGAGGAAATCCGCCAGCTGGGTCTGCGTTACGGGATCCTGACCGAATACACGTCGTACCTGGTAGAGGAGCCCCAGCTGGCCCTGTCACGCCCCGACGTCGCCCTCGACCGGGCCCAGGCCGCGGCGGCGCCGCCGGCCGAGCAGTTCGGCGTCACCGCGTTCAAGCGCGCCGAGCGCAGCAATCGCCTGCGCGAAGCCGACAGAGTGGTCGAGGCGGAAGAGATGCTCGCGGCGCTAGGTGTAGAAGAGGGGCGAGCTCGGGACCTGGCCAGCGGCGAAGCGCTTCAGGTTCGTCAGGTCGGACGCCGGCTGTTCGTGCTGCGCGATCAAAGCTGGACGGACCTGCGCTTCGATCCCAGCTTGGAGGTGATCGAGGTGGCGCCCTACAGCGAGGCCTATTTCGAGCTGGTGAAACGCCTACCCAACCTCGCGGCCTACTTCGCGCTGGGCGAACGGGTCGTCATCGCCGGCGAGGGCGTGGCGCTGAGGCTGGCGCCCGAGGGTATAACGAAGTGGGGCTCCCGGCATCTCGCGGCCGTACTGGCCGCGTTCGAGGAGAGCCACTAACGGCGGCGCATTCGGCCGGCCGCCACGGGAGAGAGCGCTTGGACCTCTCTCAGGTGTATCGCGAGCACTATCGGTCGCTGGTCCGCTTCCTCTTCCGGCGGATCGGCGACCAGGCTCGCGCCGAGGACCTGGCCCAGGAGGCGTTCGTCCGGGCGCTGGAGCACCAACCCTCGCAGCCCCGGGCCTGGCTGTTCACCGTCGCGACCAACCTGGCCCGGGACGAGGGGCGACGGGCGGCGGTGCGTCGGCGTCACCTGACGCTGATCAAGGCCGAAGCCGAGGCCCAACCGCCGGAGCCGCCACCCGACGTGGCGTTGGAACGGCGGGAGAACGTGCGGCGGGTGCGGACGGCGCTGGCGCGACTGGCCGAACGCGACCGCGAGGCCCTGCTGCTGTGGGAGGAAGGTTTCTCCTACGACGAGATCGCCGAGGTGCTGGGTCTGTCCCGCGGCTCCATCGGCACGACGCTGGCCCGGGCGCGAACGCGTCTGGCCGCAGCGTTCGAAGAGACGATGTCGAAGGATGAAGGAAGTGAAGAAGATGTCGCACGTTGACGAGGGCACGCTCCACGCCTACGCGGATGGTGAGCTGCTGGCGCGCCAGCACGCCGAGGTGGAAGCGCATCTGTCGGTCTGCGCGGAGTGCCGGGCACGCCTCGCTGAAGCGCGAGTCGCCACCGGCCGCGCCGCCCAGTTGCTGGCCCAGCTCGAGCCGGGACCGGTGCGTGCGCCCAGCTGGCGCGAGCTGGAGGAACGGGCCAGCGCCCGCGGGCGCGAGGCGCCGCGCCGCTCCTGGATCAAGCCCAGCCTGGCGATGGCGGCGACCATCGTCATCGCCTTCGGCGTCGGCTGGTTCTCCCGGGCCTCGTGGGTCGAGGTCGCAGCGCGGCCCGATCTGACCAGCCGCGGCGTGGCGACGCAAGCGCCGGCGGTCGATCGCGTCGAGCCGCTGCGCGAGGCCGAGTCGCCCGCCGCCGACGAAGCCCTGAACCGTGGTGCCGGCGCCGACCAACCCGGCCCCGAGGGTGTCTCGGATCCGAGCGCAGTCGCACAGCGCCAGCCCGGCCAGGCCCCGGGTGAAGCCGAGGCGGCGGAAAGTCAGGTCGCGGGTCGAGCGGCGGTGGGCAAGGCCGCACGAACGGAGGAGGCCGACGTGAGCGTGGTGCCCACCACCTTCGAGGAATCGCGCGCCGCCGAGCCGGCGGCCGCGCCCACGGAGCCACCGGCAGATCTCCGCCAACGCCGGCAGCTGGAGGCGGACCGGGCGCGGCGCGACGAGGCGCAGCCCCGCGCGGCTTTGGCTGAACGGGCGCCGGTGGAGGTGGAGGAGTTCCGTGTTCCTGCCGTTCAAGGGTTCCGCGCCCAAACGCTGGCCGACCAGGTCGAGCGCCAGAAGTTCGCTTTTTCGGTTCAGCTCGAGGATGCGGCCGTCTGGCTGGGCGCGGACGTGCGCACTTTGCCCGACCTCCAGCTGGTCGCCGCCGAGGTGGCGCCGGGAAGCACCATCGACGGGGCGGTGCCGGTGCTCCCGGCCGTGCGACTCACCTACCGGGACGCCACCGGGCAGTCGATTATCCTGGACCAGCAGTGGCTGGGTGGCCGGGCTGGAGGCGGAGCGGAGGCTGGGCTGCCATCGTTGCTCGTGGATCCCAGCGGTCAAAGAGCGTATCGCTGGAACGACGAGCGCGGCTACCGCCTGATCTTGCGTGGCACCATCAGCGGCGACTCGCTCCGGGCGCTCGCCGGCCGCCTCGAGTAACGGCGCCGGCTCCGGAACCCGGCCGCCCTAGGGCTGCGCCCTGATCGTCAGGCCATCGATCTCGAAGCCGGCTCCCAGCACCCGCTCGGCCACGTAGATATTGGAGCGTGCATGGTTGGTGATCTCCGGGGTCAGCACCGAGCCGCCCGCCACCGCCAGGAAGGGGATCAGCTGATCGGCCAGATAGCGGTCCACCGCGGCGCCCGCATCCATCGCCTCCAACAACGCCCGCGCCGCCTCTCGGCCCACTTCGTCCGCCGGCTTTCCGCGCACGCCAAGTGCCGACGCGCCCAGCGGTGGACCGTTCGGGGACTCCGTCCACAAGGTGATCCCGCAGCCGGGATTCGCCGCGGGCGAGTAGACGACCTCGATGTCCACCGGACAGCCGAGCCGCGTGAGCAGGTGGTCGGCTGCGTCGGCCTGGCGCTCGGCCACGTTGCGCTCTTGGAGCATGCGAGCCGCGTGGCTCACGCCCCGGATCGCCGTGACCTCGCCCGGCACCACCATGTTGAGCGGCTCCACCCCGGGCTGGGCGCCGCCCTCGAGTCGAGCCTGGAGCTTCCCACCACCCTTTGGATAGTAGCCGCGCCGCTGCACCTGCAGGTCTCCCATCCCCAACGGCCGCAGCGCCTCCAGCGTCACCCGTCTCAGGTAGTCGGCCGGTGGACTCCAGGGGACGTCGGTGCCACCCGTAAGCCTGAACTCGAATGGCCCCGCGTGACGAAGACACGGCAGCAGCAGAGCCTGCAGCACCAGGGTGGTGGACCCGGCCGTCCCGATGTCGAAGCTCATCTTGCCCGCCCGCACCTGGCCCGGCTCGAACGTCAGCTCCGTCGACCCCAGCCCGCTGCCGCGGACCCGCGCCGAGCACACAGCGCCCACGGCCTCGACGGCCTTCAGATGTTGGGGTGCGATGCCAGGCTTGCGGCGACCGGCGCGAATATTCGTCACGCGGATCGCCTGGCCAGCGTAAGCGGCCATCCCCAGCGCCATTCTGAGAATCGCGCCGCCGCCTTCACCGAAAGAGCCGTCGATTTCTACCATTGAACCGATTCTGCAGAGAACTCTCGAGGGTACGGGCCTGTCCGGCCATCGCCGGGGTCAGGCCCAAATGGCTGACCAGCAGAGGGAGTTCGGCTGTGCAGTCCCGCTGACGATAGCGGGCGCGATGGGGAGACGCAACGAGCGTGCCCGGAACGGCTCGGGGACGTGGCGATCCGTCCGCTCGGGGGCACAATGTCCCAGTCGCGGTGAGGAGTCGGGCGGATCGTCGAGCCCGTAACGTCATGTATTGCAATAAGTTGCAAGCTACGACCCGGGAGCGGTTGACGGGTACGGAACGTGCAACCAGATTGAGGTTGAAATTCGTTCTCAGCCCCGGCCTGGAGACTCGAATGGGGATTGACCGCGTACCTGTTGGCACCAGCGCCCGGATCGTCGCCATCGACGATGCGGCGGCGCGTCGGGAGCTCACCCGGCTCGGCTTCGAGGAGGGAGCCGACGTGGAGGTGGTCAGCCGCATCCCCTTCGGTCCCATCGTCCTGCAACGCCGTCACCGCCAGATTGCCATCGGCCGGGAGCTCGCCCGCCGCGTCCACGTTACAAGCGAACAGTGAGCCGCTGCCACGGTAAGCCTGCGGGCGAGGATATCGCCTCCGCAGAGGCTTTCGTGGCGGTCCCCGTGCACCCCGAAAACGAACGAGCCGCTGCGGTTGAAGGCGTTGCGCCCTTCGTCGCTGCCGAGGGGCTGATCGTCCTGGCGGGCAACCCGAACGTGGGTAAGTCGGCGATCTTCAGCGGGCTCAGCGGAGCCTACGCCGAGGTCTCGAACTTTCCTGGCACGACGGTCGAGGCGCTGGCGGGCCGCTGGAAGGATCGGTCGCTGCTGGATGCCCCGGGCATCTACGGCCTGGGCGAGCATTCGGTGGAGGAGCGGATCACGACGGACCTGGTCGAGCGGGCGGCGACGGTGGTCAACGTCGTGGACGCGGCCCATCTCGACCGCGACCTGTTTCTCACGCTTCAACTGGCCGAGAGCGGCGTCCCCATGGTCGTCGCTCTCAACCTGGTGGACGAGGCACGTCGCGCCGGGGTGGAGCCCAGCGCGGCCGAGCTGGAGCGGACGCTAGGGGTGCCGGTGGTGCCCACGGTCGCGGTGACGGGCGAGGGGTTGGACAAGCTGGCGGCGGCCATCGAACGGGCCCGACCGGGAACCTGGTCGCTGAACGGCGCCGACGACCTGGCGCGCCGCCGGGCGGCGGACGAGCTGTACGCGCGGGTGGTGCCGCAGACGCGGCAGCGCCGGCGCCTGGCCGACTGGCTGAGCCGGGCTTCGGTCACGCTGCACTGGGGGATCCCGATGCTGGCGTTGTCTCTGGCCGGGGTCTACATGCTGGTGGGTGTCGCCGTGGCCCAGAACCTCGTGGGTTTCACCGAAGCTCGGTTGGGACAAGAGCTGTGGGAGCCTTTCGCCCGCTCGGTTGTCGATCGGATCGGGATCGGCGGCCCCATCCGAGAGATCCTCGTGGGTGAGTTTGGGCTGCTGACGATGACGGTGACTTACATCGTGTTCCTGCTGGCACCGCTCGTCGCCGCCTTCTATTTCTCGCTCGCCCTTTTGGAGGACTCGGGTTTCTTGCCCCGGATCGCCACGCTGGTCGACCGCCTGCTCAGCGCTATCGGTTTGAATGGCCGGGCGGTCATCCCGATCATCCTGGGGTTTGGCTGCGTAACGATGGGAACGATCACCACGCGCCTTCTTTCCACCAAGCGCGAGAAGACCATCGCCACGGCTCTGCTCAACTTCGCGATCCCCTGCTCGGCCCAGCTGGCGGTGATCGCGGCCCTGCTCGCCGGGTTCGGCGGTGGCTGGGTGTTTGCCTATGCCGCGATCATCCTGGCCATGCTGGTCGCCGTCGGCACGGTGCTCGATCGCGCGCTGCCGGGTAAGTCGACGCCTCTGCTCATCGAGCTGCCACCGCTGCGTTGGCCGCGCCCTCGGGCCGTGATGCGCAAGACGTTGATCAAGGGCTTCTGGTTCATGCAGGAAGCCACGCCCTGGTTCGCGGCCGGCGCGCTCATCGTGGCCGCGCTGCAGGTGACCGGCGGTCTGGAGCTGTGGCAGCGGCTGCTGCGCCCGCTGATGGTCGGCTGGTTGCACCTGCCGGCCGAGGCGGCACGGACCATTGTGATGGGTCTGGTGCGGCGTGACTTCGGCGCCGCCGGACTCTACGACATGGGGCTTTCGCCAGAGCAAGCGCTGGTCGCCCTCGTCGTGATCACCCTCTTCGTGCCCTGCGTCGCCAGCATTATGGTGATGGCCAAGGAGCACGGCACCCGCACGGCGCTGCGCATCTGGGTCGGCACCTGGGTGGTCGCTTTTACCATCGGTGGCGTGCTGGCGCGCGTCCTGACCTGGATCGGACTGACATCATGAAGACGCCGAGGCTGTTGCAGCGTGGATTGATCCTTTGGCGACGCCAAGACGATGCAACAGAGGCTGCGGCGCCCGGCGCCGCGGCACTCCCGGAACTCTGCCCCGTCGCCCGCTGCTCACGCTGCGGCTACGAGTTTCTGCCCTACACGGTCAGCACCGTCTGCCCGCGCTGTCTCGAGCCCTTTGTCCGCGACCCCTGCTACGGCGGCTGTTTCGCCTGCCCGTTGATCGTCTCGGAGAAGAAGTTGCCGGAGGATTTGTAGCCGAACCGCTGCTCAGTCCCCTCGATAACGACGGGCTGATCGCCGCGGCCTTGCCTGGGACCGCGGCTCCTGTAAGTTCTACCGCACAAGCGCCAACAAGAGCAGAAGGCCAGCGCCTCGGCGAAACCTACGAGACTGCCCCCATGGCACGATTCACCGACGAAGAGCTCAAGCAGAAAGTTCAAAGCGGCTTCATCGTCGAGTCGGAAGACGAGATGACGGAGACGTACAAGAAAGCGCTGATCACCCAGCTCACCGTTCAAGGCGACACCGAACTGATGAGCGCGCCCTCCTATTTCAATGCGGCCAAGGACGCGCCATCCACCAACACGATGGTCAGCTCGATGGCGATCGTTCAAGACGAGCTGGGACACGCGAACATCGCCTATCGGCTGCTGGAAGACCTGGGCATAAGCCGCGACTACCTGTTATACGAGCGGCAGCCTCACGAGTTTAAACACCCGTACGGGTTCGATCAGTGGTTGGATAACTGGGCCGAGCTGGTTGTCGCCAACGGCCTTTTCGACCGGGCCGGGATTACGCTCCTTGGCGACGTGCACCGCAACACCTCTTATGGGCCACTCAAGCGGGCGCTGGTCAAGGTCGGCCTGGAGGAGAACTTCCACCTGCGGCACGGCGAGGTCTGGATGCGCCGGCTGTGCGAGGCGGGCGGCGAAGCGCGTGAGAAGGTGCAGCGCGGCGTCGATTGGATGTTTCCGATGGGCGTCGAGTGGTTCGGCATGCCAGACGACAAGAAGCGTCACAACGCACAGCTCGAGTTCAAGCTGAAAGGGTTTACCAACGACCAGCTGCGCCAGACCTGGCTCAACGCCGTCGTCCCGCTCTGCGAAGAGTTGGGCCTGAATCTCCCGGCCCACTGGGATGAGGATGAAGGCCGAGCCGTCATCGATTACGAGTTCCCAGTCAACTTCGATGAGCGCGAAAAGGTCTGGCTGCTCGACGAGCCGGTCACCTGGGAGCAAGCGTTCGACCGCTGGAAGCGGCGCGGCCCGGCCAACGAGCCCTACGTGGAATCGCTGCGGGTGGGCCGCTTGCAGCTCGAGGACATGATGGCCGCATGAGCAGCAGCGCGCCGAAGGCCGGATCGGAGCCGCGGACGGAGGACGTTTGGGCCGCCTTGCAAGACGTCCGCGACCCGGAGCTTCCCATTAGTATCGTGGACATGGGGCTCGTCTACGACGTGCGCTGTGAGGGCCGTCTGGCGCAGCTCGACATCACCTTTACCGCCACGGCCTGTCCCTGCGCCGACTTCATCGTCGAGGACATTCGCACCCGGCTGCTGCGCGAGCCGGCAATCGACGAAGTCCAGATCAACATCGTTTGGGATCCCCCCTGGACGAACGATCGGCTGACGCCGGAGGGGCGAGAGTTGCTGCGAGCCTTCGGTGTAAGCGCCTGATGCCCGACCGAGTCTACGTTGTCTTCGCCCGCAAGAACCGCGAGGACGCTCTGTATCATATAGGAAGCGTGCACGCCGCCGATCCCGAGCTGGCCAAGGTCTACGCCTGGAAGACCTACGCCGAGGAACGCTGGTTCGAGATGGTCGTGGTGCCGCAGGACGCCTTTCACCCCGTGAACCGCGAGGAAGCCCCGTTCAGCATCCACCGCGCGCCTCCGCCCTCGGAGGTCGCGTGAGCGCGCCCGACCTCAAGACGCCGGAGGAGTTGTCCGAAGACTCGTCCCGGGCCCTGCATGACCTCATACTCTGTCTGGCTGACTCGAAGCGCATCATCGGGATCCGCTTCGCCGACTGGGTGTTGGGCGCTCCCGAGCTCGAGGCCAACATCGCCGCCTCCAGCATCGCCCAAGACGAATGGGGCCACTCGCGGCTGCTCTATGCGCTGCTCAAGGATTTCGGCGAAGATCCGCAGCAGATCGAGCACGGGCGCGACGCCGCCGACTACTGCAACATCGAAGCGATCGACGGGCCGCTGGGCACCTGGCCCGATTTCGTCGTGGCCAACGCGGTCGTGGACCGAGCGCTGACGGTCCAGCTCGAGGCGCTCACCGGCTCGCGCTATGCACCCATTCGGCAACGCGTGCAGAAGCAGGTGGAGGAAGAGCGCTTCCACGCCGGCCATGGCGCCGCCTGGCTCCTGCGCCTCGGCAAAGCGAGCAAAGAGTCGCGGGCCAGCGTTCAGTCCGCCCTCGCGGCGCGCTGGAACGCCGTTCTCTGTTGGTTCGGTCCGGACGACCATGGCGCCCAGCAAAGAGAGGAAGGTCTCTGGGACGCTACGGGCGGCGAGCTGCGCGCCCGTTACCTCGACCGGGTCGTCCCGCTGATCGAGCGCAGCGGTCTCGACGTGCCATCGGCCGATCTCGACTTCAGCGGCTGGGATCGACGCCGGCGCCGCTCCAACGCCGACGGTCCCGACAGCGAAGCGGTCGTTCGCGCGCGCGGCGACCG
>CAYGCC010000157.1:0-3973 GCA_964348165.1 uncultured Gemmatimonadota bacterium
CGAACCATGCGCCGCCTCACCCTCGTCTCTGCCCTGCTAGCCGTGGCGTTAGCTCCGGCCGGCGCCCAGACGCCGCGCGCTTTCACCCGTGCCGACACCCTGCGCGGCGCTTTCACCACACCCGGCCGCGTATGGTGGGACGTTACCTTCTACGACCTTCACGTCGCAATCAACCCCGCGGACAGCAGCATCGGGGGATACAACGAGATCACCTATCGCGTGCTCCAACCCGGTCAGGAGATGCAGATAGACCTCATGGAGCCGCTCTCGGTAGACAGCATGGTGCAGGACGGCCGGGCGGTCGCCTTCCGCCGCGAGGGCAACGCGTTTTTCGCGTCCTTCACGGTGCCGCAACGCGCGGGCGCCCGGAAAACGATTGCGGTCTACTATCACGGCAGGCCCCACATCGCAGTGCGGCCTCCATGGCAGGGTGGCTTCACCTGGGCGGCGGACAGTCTGGGGCGGCCCTGGGTGGTGACCAGCGACCAGGGCATGGGCGCCAGCGTCTGGTGGCCCAACAAGGACACCCAGGCAGACGAGCCCGACAGCCAGCGTGTTGCGCTGACCGTACCCGACCCGATGATCAACGTCTCCAACGGACGGCTCCGCAGCACTACCCGCAACGAAGACGGCACTATCACCTATGAGTGGTTCGTGGTGAACCCGATCAACAACTACGCCATTGCCGTCGCCGCCGGCAGCTACGCTCACTACAGCGAAGTGTTCCGGGGGGAGGCCGGAGAGCTGACGCTAGACTTCTGGCCGCTGGACTATCACCTGGACGCAGCCACGAGACAGTTCCCGCAGGCAAAGTCCACGCTCCAATGCTTCGAGCACTGGTTCGGACCGTATCCCTGGTACGAGGACGGCTACAAGCTGGTAGAGGTGCCCAACAATGGCATGGAGCATCAGAGCGCCGTCGCGTACGGCAACCGCTACGCCAACGGTTACCAGGGACGCGACCTGTCCGGCACCGGGCTCGGCATGGAGTGGGATTTCATCATTGTTCACGAAACGGCGCACGAGTGGTTCGGCAACAACATCACCACCAAAGACCTGGCCGAGATGTGGGTGCACGAGAGCTTCGCCAACTACGCCGAAGGACTCTACACCGAATGCCTCTTCGGGAAGGAAGCCGGAGCGCGGTATGTCATCGGGACGCGCCGCGGCATCGGCAACGACCGGCCCATCATTCCGGCATACAACGTCAACCGGCAGGGCTCGGGCGACATGTACCCCAAAGGGGGTAACATGCTGCACACCATCCGCCAGATCGTGAACGATGACGAGAAGTGGCGTGACATCTTGCGCGGGTTGAACCGGACCTTCTGGCACCAGACGGTGATGGGGTGGCAGATCGAAGAGTACCTCAGCGAGCAGGCCGGGGTCGATCTGACCAAGGTGCTCGATCAGTACCTACGCACTACGCAGATCCCAGTCCTCGAGTACCGAATCGACGGATCCACGCTCTCCTACCGCTGGACCGACGTGGTCCGAGACTTCGACATGCAGGTCGGCGTCACCCTGTCCGGCGGCGACTTCACGGTGATCCGCCCGACCGAGACCTGGCAGACGGCAACGCTCACTGTGAGTCCCGCGGAATTCAAGGTGGACCAGAACTACTACGTCACAGCGCGCAATGTGACGCCCGGGAACCGGGAGTAAGGCCGACAGCTCATGCCCGACGCAGACAGCAAGGCCGCGGCCCTTGCCAATGCCTCAGGTCTGGTGGGCGGCTATCTCCTGCACCGGCTGCTTCAGACCGTACCCTACCAGCGCCTCATCGTCGTGAGCCCAGGCGCCGGAGCCGCACAGCGGCTAGGGGCCCGCGTCGACCGCCCAGGCGCGGCTCAGGTCAAAAAGCCCGCCAGTGCCTCGCGCAGATCTGGGCCCGCGCCGCCCAAGCCGTAAGGCTGAACCCGCAGCTTGGCCAGGGCGGGGAACAGGCGATCCACGGTGTCATCCTGCGCGGCGATGAGAGTCTGACGACCCAGGGTATGGGCGATACCCAGCTCCAGCGCCACGTTCGCGTTAAAGCCCGTCAGGTCCACGACCACATGTGACGCCCCACACAGCTCGTCCCAAATCGAGCGGATAATCCGCGGATCCTTGACCGCGTCGCCGCGGATGTAGTCGACGTGGGCCGTTTCACATGTCTGTCGGGTCAGCTGCATCACCTCGTCGGACCATCCCAGCCCGAACGGCATCACGTGAAAGCAACGTCGCGTGCCCGGCTGCGGATAGCTTCCCGGCCAGGCGGGTCGTAGTGGCTTCGGCGCCTCGGGCCCGGCGAATCCCAGCAGGTTATCGATGAGGTATCTGACCTTCAGCGGGTCGTCGGATGACTCATCGAGCAGGCCCAGCGTGTGCTTCGCCTCCCAGCTCGAGTCTTCGCCGCCGAGCGAGCGGCGCCCATAGGCGATCGTCTCTTCGATCGACGAATCACCTCCGCCCCTCTGCTGTCCATACAGGGCTCCGTCGATCGCATCGCTCAGACGCCGGACATCCTCACCGTCATCTTCCAGACGAACCGGCACGACATCCACGTCGAAGGGGAGACGGCTCTGGCGTGGGGCGACGATCACGACGGATCGACCCAGGGCGAGGGCGATGCCAAGCTCGTAGCACACCGCGGCCAGCTCGGACGCCTCGGCGCTGGTCAGATCGAAGATCGCCACGTTGCAGCGACGAAGGCCATCCCATCGCCCCTGGGCGTAGTTCCGCTTGGCGCCGGTCGACACCAGCTCCAGCCGTCCCGCGGCGCACGCCTCGGCGGCGATCTTCTGGATGCCGGCGCTGCCGGAAAAGAAGATCGCATTCACATCCTGCGAGATCGGCGGCGCGGGCCAGATCGGATTGGCCAGGGTGAGGTGATGGCGCATGCCGTAGTCGCGCGTGTCGAGGGCGAGCTTGCGAAGCGTTTCACGCTCAAGTGCGATGACCGCGTCGTCAGCTCCCCCGAGCTGGTGCAGGCTCGTCCTGGCCCGAGCCGCGCGTACAAACAGCTTCTCGACGGCCTGATGCTCCTCCTCGGATTTGTGCGCTCGGCCGCCCTCGATGAACAGGAATCGCTTGACGCCACCGAGGAGGCGTTCCACCCGCTCGGCCCGCGAGCCGCTGGGCAGCGGTTCACCCTCATGCGTCGGTCGATCCACAGCCGTCGCCATGCGGCCCATCAGCTCCCGTACTTGCGCCACTCTGCCCATCATGCTAGCGACGTCGTCAGGCTTCTGCTTGATGACCTCCCCCAACTCTTCGAGGATCGGCGCCAGCGCCTCTCGGCGCTCCGGCGTGAATGCTCCGGCCCGAACCTGTTCGTTGAAAAGCTTGAGCAGCATCTCGTAGCCGGCCGCCAACTCACCCGCGTCGCTCTCGGGAGCCGCATCCTCCAACTCCATCGACTCGGGTCGCAGCGCATCTGCTTCGGCGCTCGCTTCTTCGTCGTCCGGCGCTGATAGGCCCAGCCCCGACGAATCTTCGAGCAGCTTCCGCACCGCGTCGCCGTCCCAGTCGGGAGCGCTGACGGGCAGCGTGTTGGCGTAGCTGGTCAGGCCCCGAAAAGCTCGCTGAACACTGGCCCGCTCCAACGTCGCCTCGATGGCGGCGTCGAGCTGGCTGGCTTGAGGCTCCCCGATCAGCTGGCGGATGACGGCGTTTGCCGGGCCCAGGTCCACCGGCAAGAGCGGGCGGCCCGTCCAGAGTCGATAGGAGTCGGAGATCGACTGCAAGAGCCGCTGGGCGAAATAGGCATCGTCCATCAAACCGATGAGCCCGAAGTGATCGAAGATGACATCGAGCGGCGAACTGAAGTACTGCTGCGTCGCCTCCAGGATCGGCATCGCATAGTGCGAGATCCCGACCTTGTTGGCTGCGGCGGCGCAAGCCTCGAGAAGATCGGGGACGTTCTCGATGTAGTCGCGGATGAACGCGACGGTGCCCCCGACCTCCGACTCAACCGAACGCGCTCCGCGCT
>CAYGCC010000158.1:0-2819 GCA_964348165.1 uncultured Gemmatimonadota bacterium
ACCCCGTTCACCCATTCTCCCGACGCCGTACTGAAGTTCGGCGACAGGGTCAAACTGGCGAGCACACGCTTTGGCTGTGCGAAGAGGATCGAGGTCGAAGATGACGCGGGCATCTCAGACGCCCGTATCATCGACACCGATTTCCACGCTCTGGAGGTCTACGACACACACCGGGCGAACACGCCTGGAAGATCCAAAGCGATCCGAATCGGTCGTAACGCGTGGATCGGCGCTGGAGTGATGATCCTCAAGGGTGTCAAAATCGGCGAGAACTCCGTCGTCGGCGCGGGGTCCGTCGTGATGTACAGTGTGCCTGCGAACGCTGTCGTCGCTGGAAATCCCGCCCGTGTAGTGTGGCGATTGAAGGGACCGTCCTCGGACTCACCCGAGAAGGCCCCAGAGACCGATTCCCAGCCGAGCTCCAAATCGCAGAGTGAGCCTTCGACCGTCTAGCCCCGGCCCGGAGTCGCGGTACCGATCGGCCCGTGACAACGTCCGCGGTGGCTTCCCTCGGCCGTATCGGCCGGTCCTCTTGTCCTGGGCCCGCAAGCTGGCCTAAATCCGTAGATCGCGAGATGAAACAGACTTTACAGAACAGATTCCTGGAGCAGGTCGAGAAGCGTCCCCACAGCCACGCCCTGGGTTGGTACAGCGCCGATGGCCGGCTTTCCTGGCACACCTTCCAGCAACTCTATGAACGGTCGCTGGGCTGCGCCGCCTGGCTGGGTGAGCGTGGCGTAGAGCGAGGCGATGTTTGCCTGTTGGTTCTTCCCAGCGCAGAGCCCTGCGCGTTCTTGCTACTCGGTGCATTACTTCGCGGTGCGATCCCGCTGTTGATGGCGCCACCGACGCTGCAAGGCGAGCCGACCGGCCGGTTGCGAGCCCTGAACCGCATCATCCGCAAGACGCGTCCACGCCTGGTCGTGCTCGATCCCTCGATGCGCGGCATGCGAGACGAGTTAGCGAGCGCGGGCGACCGGACCTGGTTCCTGAGCCGCGACGACGATATCCCGAGTGCGGCGCCCACGGAGAGCGCCATGCGCCCGCGTCGCGAGGATGACATCGCGGCCTACCAGCTAACGTCGGGGACCACCGGCTTTCCGCGAGTTTGCGTTTGGAAGCAGAAGAACGTCGTGGCCGCTCTGGATGGAATGTTCAAGGCGATGAACGTGGGCGAGGGCGACATCTGCCTGAACTGGACGCCGCTCTACCATGACATGGGATTGGTCAACAACTTCTTCTTCTGTCTCGCCTACGGGATCCCGCTGGTCATGCTCAGCCCCCTGGACTTCGTGAGAACGCCGGCCCTCTGGCTTCGGGCGCTGGATGACAGCGGCGCCACCCTGACCTGGTCGCCGAACTTCGGTTTCGCGATCACCGCTCAGCGCGTGCGCGATCACGAGATCGAGGGTGTCCGTCTCAACAAGGTGCGGGCTTTCTGGAACGCCGCCGAGCGAATTCACTACGACACCATCCTGCACTTTCACCAGCGCTTCGCCGATTACGGCGTTAGCTTCGAGGCACTGAAGACCAACTTCGGCTGCGCGGAAAACGTCGGAGGGGCGACGTTCAGCGACCCCGACGGCGTCTTTGTCGTCGAGCACGTGGACGCAGCCGCTCTGCAGGAAAAGAGAATCGCTGTGCCGGTGGACGACCCGGAGCGCGAGAACCGGGTCGCGGCGATCGTCAGCGCCGGCAAACCGAATCCCGGTATGACGATCCAGATCCTGTCCAGGAACGGCAAGCTGTTGCCAGAGGGACATGTCGGTGAAGTCGCGCTCGACACACCCTCCCGAATGGTCGGCTATCTGAGCGATGCCCGCGAGACTCGCCGCGCGCTGTTCGGGCGGTTGCTACGGACCGGTGATCTGGGGTATGTGCGCAATGGCGAACTGTTCTGGGTCGGCCGGGTCAAGGAGCGCATCACGGTTCGCGGCCGGAAGATCGACCCAAGCGAGTTCGAGCCGATCCTGCACAGCGTAGACGGCCTGCGTCACGGTTGTTTCGTCGCTTTCGGAGTGGACGACCCGAAGCAAGGCACGCAGCGTGTGGTGATCGTCACCGAGGTGCGCAATCACCGGGAGATCGACCACGAGGACATCATCGGCGAGATACGGGAGCGAGCGCTCGCTTCGTTCGGCCTGGCCGTCGATGAGGTATTGCTCGTTCCGTCCGGCACCCTCGCAAAAACCTCGAGTGGTAAGCGGCGTCATCGACACTTCCACCAGCAGTATCTGGACGGCAAGCTCAAGTCGCTCGCCGTGCCAAGATAGAACTGCCGTGAGCTGGACGAGTATCAGGCCGCATGGCGCAGGCGATGGATCATCATCCGTCGAAACAAGTTGAGGAAAGGCCGCAGAGCATGTCGTTCAAGGAATCGCTGAAGTCGTTTATCCTCAGCAATCTTATCGAAGACGGCGAACAGGTCGAGATCGATTTCGACGACCCGCTCATCCGCCGAGGGATCATCGATTCGATGGGGATCCTGCAGCTCGTTCACATGATCGAGGAGGAGACCGGAATTCGGGTTCCGGACCAGGAGGTCCAGCTCGAGAACTTCCAGAGCATCTCCAGCATCGAGCGGATGGTTCAGCGGCTGGCTGCAAAGACTCGGGACTTTACCGGATAGCGCCTACCTGTTGGCACCTCTGGCGCCGCCGGCCCGGGGAGGGCCGGCCTGCGCCGCAAGCAACACTGCCCCGTCGCACCCGCGCAACGGCCGTGCGCGCCGAATAGGCACAACTGTCGTCATAACAACGGGTTAGGGCGCTCGTAGTGCGGCATGCATCGTGCCCCGCTGAGGACAGTCCGTCGGGCCA
>CAYGCC010000159.1:0-1624 GCA_964348165.1 uncultured Gemmatimonadota bacterium
AGACACGCGCAGAGTCGTACAGGGCTCGAGCTGACTCGATCTCGTCGGCCGCGTCGTGTACGAGCGCCCCCGACAGGAAGAAGCTGATCGTATCGTAGGCCGACTCGAGGGGCGCAGCCCACACCACGTCCTGGAGAGGCCCAGCGAGCGCACGAAGGACCGCTCTCCCGTGGAACATCGCGCTAAACGGTGCGAACGGGTTTCCGGTCGATTCCTGCAGCTGCGCCCATGCCTCGAGCGCTTTCCGTTCACCGCCGCTCTGGTTCAGTCTCGCCCACGCCTTCCAGATGTGGGAGAATACCACGTCAGGAGCCAGCGCGATGGCTCGGTCGTAGCTCCGCATCGCTTCCTCGTAGTCGCGCAGCCACGACTGTACGTAGCCGAGAAAGTCGAAGGCGTCGGAGCTGCGCGGGCTCAGCTCTGCCGCTTTCTTTGCGTTGGCGAGCGCTCCGTCCAGGTCACCCGCACGTGCTTCAACGGCCGCTATTTGAGAGTAGGCATCACCATTGTTGGGGGCGAGCTCGATGGCGCGGTTGTATTCCTCGATCGCACCACCGTAGTCCACGGTGCCGTAGTAGTGGTAGTTGCCAAGCGCTGTGTGAGCTTGCGCCAGATCCGGCGCCAGTCCCAGTGCCGTTTCCGCAAGTTCCTTCGCTCTCGCCAACCGCTCTGAACGGCAGCCATAAATCCAGCAGACCTTGCTTTGAAACGAGGACAAGTCGGCATAGGCCAGAGCGAAGTTCGGATCCAGTTCTATCGCTTTCTCGTAAAGCTGCACCGCGATTCGACGGTTCTCTTCAGCCGCCCTCCAGCGGCGCTGATACTCACGCGCGCTGAGGTAGGCATCGTACGCCGGGACACTCTGGGTGGGCTGGTAGGTGAGATGCTCCCTTTCCTCTGGGGACAGCCGCGCGCGCAGGGCTCTTGCGATCTGCTGTGCGATGTCAGCCTGGATGGAGAAGATGTTCGCGGCCGTCAGCTGTCGGTCATAGACCTCAGCCCAAGTATGCTCGTCGCTCTCCGCGTCGATGAGCTGCACGTTGATTCGCACCCTGTCTCCGGCTCGTTGAACACCGCCTTCCAGTACATTGGCGACCCCCAGCTCGTCGGCGATCTGCCGGATATGCTTCTTCGTGTCTTTGTACCCCATCACGGAGGTGCGGGATATCGGCTTGAGGCCGGCGATCTTGTAGAGATGCGTGAGAACGTCGTCATGGATGCCGTTGACGAATGGCTCGGTCTGCTCGTCACCGCTGAGGTTAGCGAAGGGGAGCACCGCGATAGACGCGACACCACCGCCCGTTTCGGCGCGCGGCTTGCCGACCAGGAGCCAGCCGGTGGCCACGACCCCCCACGCCGCCAACGCACCCACGAAGATCGCCGCCGAGTTACGCCAGGTCCGAAGATGGCGGGGGCCAGCATATCGACTACTTTCGTGCGGTTGCTCCGGGTAAGTCGCGGGCTCAGGCACAATCGCCAGCAGCAGGATGACCAGCAGCCCGATAATCAGGAGCAAGAGCGCAGCCGAGAACAGCCAGTGAGGCAGGCCAAACTCCTCCCGGAACAGAGCGACCGCCTCCAGGACGCCCCATGATACGCCCAGGTAGACGACCAGCACCTGCCA
>CAYGCC010000160.1:0-1604 GCA_964348165.1 uncultured Gemmatimonadota bacterium
CCGTTCTGACGACAGATGAAGACTCCGCCGGGCTCCGGCGGGATCTCCTCTCCCGGCCCGTATACAGTTTCCGTCGACGGTAGGCACTAAGCGGTAGGAGGTAGGCGGCGCGAGGGAAATGCAAAGCGTTTGGTGTTCGCTTGCCGATGAAATACCTTCCAGCCAAGCTGCGGATCGGCAACATGGGATACCAACAGGAGGCTGGCCTTGCGACGGCTGGATTGGAGTTCACTTTCGCCGCTGTTCTGTGCTGCTCTGTTCGCCATCACTCCGACATCGGGAGCCACCGCCGAAAGCTTACCGCTCCCGGCCGCCGCCGACTCACTGAATGACGGGCCCCATGTCTACTGGCAGAGCGACTCGACGGCCATCGTCTTCTATCTGTGCGACGGCATCGTCGTCAGACAGACGTTAGCGGTGGCCGATACCCTCCGCTTTAACGGGTTCTGCGCGGATTCGCTCCAAGAGTACGTCATCGCCGCCCAGCCCCCCGAGATCGAGCCGCACGTCTTTGATGATGTCCCGAAGATCTTCGCCGTCAGCGACATCCACGGCGAATACGAGGCGCTGGTCGAGCTGCTGCGGAACGCCGGCATCATCGACGCGACGGGGCACTGGAGCTGGGGTACGGGACATCTCGTCGTGGACGGCGACGTCACCGACCGCGGCGACAAGGTCACGGAGTGCTTGTGGCTTATTTACCGGCTGGAGCAGGAAGCCCGACGTGCTGGCGGTCGCGTGCATTTTGTGCTGGGCAATCACGAGATCATGATTATGCAGGGCGACAACCGCTACGTGAATCAGAAGTACCTGAAAGGCATCGCCCTCAGGACGCGGATCCGCTACGAGGACCTGCACGGCCCCGACACGGAGCTCGGCCGCTGGCTGCGCAGCAAGAACTCGGTCATCAAGCTGAACGGGATCCTCTTCGTCCACGGCGGTATCGGTCCTCATATCATCGATCGCGGGATGAGCCTGGCGGACATCAACGAGAGCGTCAGGGACAGGATCGACCTACGATCGTACCAAACCGTGTTCGACGAGCTTCCGCGCTTACTGTTCAAGACCATGGGGCCGTTTTGGTATCGCGGCTACTACGAGCCGAGTGAGGGCTGGTACTCTCGGATAACCGATATCGAGGTCGATGCAATGCTGGCGTACTACGGTGCGCAGGCGGTTGTCGTCGGGCACACCGGGGTCGACGAGGTGCGGAGCTCCTACAGTGGTCGAGTGATCGGGATCGATGTCCCGTTGAGAGAACTCGGGTCCTTCCAGGGTCTGCTCTGGGAAGACGGGGTCTTCTATCGTGTGACCGGGAGCGGCGAGCGCCAATCGCTCTCCGAGACCTCCCCTTAGCGGCGAGCTCGCGCGAGATCGGCCTCGGCGGCGATGTAGCCAAAGGCCGCCCACTGAGGTCCCTGGAGGATACCACGCAGGATGTCTTCGGCTTGTTGCATGCGGCCATTGTACGCGTGCCAATTTGCGATGCCGTAACCCAGCGTCGCGTTCTCTATGGCCTCGGCCGCCTGGGCCTCCTCGAGCAGTTCATCTCCATCCAGCTCGCCCGCGTACATGAGTAACAGTCGGTGATAGCTGTGGTTCTC
>CAYGCC010000161.1:0-2714 GCA_964348165.1 uncultured Gemmatimonadota bacterium
GAGCGCCGGATCAGCGCCGAGGCCTTCGAGCCGGTGTCCGGTCGTTTCTTCGGCGATTACAACGGGATCAGCGCCTACGGCGGCCGCGTCGCCTGTTTATGGACCCACGCGACCCCAGAGGCCAACGTGCTCCGCGCCGTCGTGCTCGACTTCCCGGACCCGTCGGACCCTTAGCACACCCACCGGAGGAAGTAGACACCCCCGCCTCCGGTCGCGGCACGTTTTCCAATCGTTGGTCGCGTTAGAGGCGCCTGAAACACCCCGACGACCGGTTGGCGATCGCCGCCGCTGCCCGCCTGGTGTGTCGAATTCACTCCGCCGGTGTTCGGTTGCGGAACACCGGTCCCGAATTCCCCAGCGGCTGGCGCGGGATCCGGGGCCTGGCCAGATGTCCACGCTTCATTGCTTTCTGTCTGACCGACCGACCCGAGCTCGATCTGGCACGAACCTTCCGAGTTGCAGGAATCGAATGGTACACAGATCCGGTAGGGGCCTCGACCGCGAAGACGCTCAAGCGATGAAAGGAACGCTATGAGATCGGTCCACCGAATGGTCGCGAGGCGTGATGTCTTAATGATCGGCGCCATCTGGCTGGTCATGGCCGCGATGGCGCTCGCCGCTGCGCTCTCGGCGCAATACCTGGCGCCTCCCAACCTGTCAGGCTCTAGCATAACACCGGGCTTCGCCTCCGCCGACGCTCTCGACACCTGTCTCCCCTTCTCGAGCTACTGCGGGGTCGCGCAGGTGCTCGTGCAGCCCGAGACGCCGGAAGCTGCGGCCCGGAGCATGAAGCTCCGCGCGAACGTGGTCGACGCGGAGACTTTCGCGGAACTGCCGGTACCCGTGCTGCGAGGGCGCAAGCTGCGCCCGCACGAACCTTTCAGCGGCGTAGCCGCCGCGGTGATCAACGAGTCGACGGCCCGCTTCCTCTGGCCCGATGACGAGTCCATCGGCCGGCGCATCCGTGTGTCCATAGGTGACAGCGGACCGCGCTGCGTGGAGATCGTGGGTGTCATACCGGACATGAGCTTCGGCTGGGGCCCCGTGTCGCACGTACCGACGCTCTATCTCTCCAGCCGCCAGTTCGATCTCACCGTGAAGATCTTTTTCGCTGGCCATTCGGACGCCCGCGGGATCGCGGGGGCCTAGCTCCGCGAACTTCCGGTCAGACTAGCGGTCGGCTACAGATCCTGGATCGGGATCCCCAGCCGCTCTGCGATCGCCAACTGCCGCTGGTCGTAGCTGGCCAGGCGCACGGCAACGCCCTCTTCACGCAGGAACTCCACCGAGGCCAGGTGAAGGGCGTCCAACGTGCGGACCGGGGCCGGGAAGGGCTGGAGGGCGCGAGCCAGCACCGGTGCGATCATCTCCAGCATCGCCACACGTTCCAGCAGACCCCGGACAGCCTCCCCGTGGCTCTCGCTCAGATCGCGGGCGTGTATGCGGTTCCAGACTTCGCACTCCAGCAGACGGCAGGAGACTAGGGGCTCGGACCAGAGGGACGGCGGGGGCCGCCGATCCTCTGCGAGGAGCTGTGCTAGGGCCACGGAGGTGTCCAGGTAGATCACCGCTCCGACCGGTCGTGCTCCAACTCGGTCAGGATCTCGGCGAGGGGCGCAACCGGCAAGGATGGCGGAGGCTCCTCGCGCACCACGAGGGGCGGGGTCAGCCAACCCTCGCGCACGGCGTCGGCGAGCTGTGCGTCCTCGAGTCGCCCGGCGCGGCCAGCTCGTGGCGGGCCGAGTTCGGCTACCACCTTGTCCCGGTCGGTTACGAGGATGGTCTCGCCCGACGCGGCGAGGCGGACGTACTCGCTGAGCTTGTTCTTGAGCACCTTAAGGCCGACGGAACGCATGCTTGCAAGGTAGCTTCCGGTAGCTACGTTGTCCAGGACCCAGTATGGGGACGGGCGCCTCGAGAAGCAAGCGCGTACGGTCATGCACGCCACCCCAGAGGCCAACGTGCTGCGCGCAGTAGTCTTGCATTTCTAACGACAGGTAGGCTCGATCAGCTGTTGGGCTCGCCCCACGCTCGCGTCATCGGCTGCACGCCGCCGGCCACGCCGGCTCCGTTCAAGGCCGCGCCCAGCGCACAGGAGCTATAGCTGAGCGGCGCGGCGTCGCCGATCTCTTGATCCAGGCCGTTTTGATTGGCGCCAGGATGCCACCGTAAACCTGCGACTGGTACTCGAAGACGCAATCACCCTGAACGATGATCTGGCCGTAAAAGGTGAAGTCGTCGCCGCCGACGTGTAAGGGGCCGTCCACCAGCAGGATCCCCTGGCCCGCCGAGCCGCTGGTCGTGAACTCCACTTCGCCGGCGAAATGAATGATCGGGAAATAGTCAGAGCAGGGGCTGCCGGGTTCAGAGGGTCGCCCCAGTTGCTGTTGACGCTTTTGTCGCAGTCGCCGTTGCCGTCGAGCACAGGGCCGAAGGATCCGGACCAGTTTTTCACCTGGATGAGCGTCGATCCCGTCGACGGCAGCGTGAACATCATCTATTACGACCGCCGGGAGGGCGATGGTAGCGGAGTGCATGTCTATCTGGCCCGCTCGATCGACGGCGGCCGCGTCGCCTGTTTATGGACCCACGCGACCCCAGAGGCCAACGTGCTCCGGGCGACGGTTCTGGATTTCCGTGGCAGATGAACTTACCCGCGACGAGGGCCAGACCCTGCGGGCCTGGCCCTCTCGGAGGTCGCGAGTGGAGCGCTT
>CAYGCC010000162.1:0-3828 GCA_964348165.1 uncultured Gemmatimonadota bacterium
GATCTCGCCGTAGCGCGGCGAGCGCACGGCGCGGTGGCGGCAGGCGGGGCTGGAGGACCAGAGGACCAGCAGGTCGGGGAGCCGGTCGCTCCGCTCCGCCTCCGGGTAGAGCTGATCGCTGCGCACGACCCGCTCGACCACGGGCTCTCCGCTGTCGGCATCAACAAAGGTGCTCAAGCCTTCGGCAAGCTCCTGACACAGCTCGTCGTAGGACGCGGGGTCGACGATGCCATCGCGCTCCCGGCCCTTCAGGTTGATGCGGACGTAGCCCTGAAGGTCGGCGATGGCGCTGAACGCCGGCGTCGTCGAAAGGTCGAGGTCGCCGACTCGCCAGAAGGCGCTCAGCTTGTCCTGGATCGATGACGGCAGCCGCCGCTTGACTTCATTCCGCCACTCGATGGGTACACTGCGGCGCAGCCGTTTGAGCAGGCTCTCTGACTTCGCGGCGGGCGCACTATCGCCGGTGAGCACGCGCCGCAGCATCTCCGGCAGAATCTCGACTCGACTGGTGTTGGGGCCCATGCCGTGGAGCGAGAAGACCAGGGTTGTCACCGCATCACCGGCCGCCGCGGCCAGCCGGCCGACCGCGTCGTCGCAGGCCAGGTAGATGTCCTTCAACGCCGCGGCCAGCGCCGATTCGTCGCCGGCGCTTATCTCGCCCCGAGCGCCGGACCCGTCCCAGAGCTTGTGGCCGCCCCGGTGCGTGGATCCGAAGGCGATGAAGAAGAGGTCCCAGGCCTCGCGCTCCATCAACGCGCTGCCCAGATCGGCGCTCGCCCGCGCTGCCCGGATCAGCTCGTCGCGCTGCCTCAGAAGCGATTTCACCGGCTCGGGCCCGTACACCTCGGACGGGATCGGAGGCCGGCCGAACTCTTTGATGAGCGAATCGATGGCCTCCCCCGGGTAGGAGGAAGGCGGACCCAGGTGGTCGTGGGTAGACCAACCGAGCAGCTCCATCCCGTTGATCGGCTCGGGACGGCTCGCCGCCGGCACATCGATGGCGATGACCCGCCGCGCGCCGAAACTCGGATCGCGCCAGAACGGCCGCTCGAGCAGCCAGTCGGGGCCGGCGCGGCGATGCGCCATCCGCTCGCCGCACCACTGGAGGATGTGGTAGTGGCCGTGATGGGCCGGGCCGGTTCCAGTGTAAAACGTCGCCCAGGGCGAGCCGGCCAACCAGCGTGCCGAGGAGCTGAGGCGCCCGTAGCTCCCCTGCCCCGCGATCTCTTTGAGGTTAGGGAGATCTCCATCCGCCATCCAACGCTCGATCAGGCTCGGCTCCGCTGCGTCCAGCCCGATCATCAGCACGCGTGACTTCTTCCCAGTCATTCCGACGTTCGCCTTTCTTGGGCCGAGCGCTGGGCGGCGCTCTCTTTTCCTTTTTCTCGGTCGTTCAAGAGCGCGACCTCCGCTCCACCGGTCGCCGCTGAACGCCGGACTGCTTCCACAGCCCGAACCACGGCGACGCCCTCGGCCAAACCCGGGCTCGGGCTCGCGCCCGCGCGCACACACTCGATGAACTCCGCAAGCTGGCGATCGTACGACAGGCGGAGGGGCGAAAGCCGGCGGCGCAGTCGGCGCGTCAGGGCGTCTGCGACATCAAGGGCCGTGCGGATCGCCCCGCGCGCGGGCGTGGCGCGCCGCGAGCCCGACCAGATCCGGTAGCGGCGGTCGCCCGCCTCTACGCCCATCGATTCCGAGTAGGGCGGGCCGTGCTCGGCCCGGGCCTCGGCGACGATACCGCCGCGAAGCTTTACGTTCATCTCGATCGCATCGGAACTTAGCCAGCTGGCGCTGATCGATTCGATCGGGGCATCGAACACGAAGCGGACGAGATCCAGCTGGTGCGTGCCGAGGTTCTCGAGCGGGTCGCCCGCGCTAACGATCGCGCCCCAGTCGCCGGGGTCGGTGGCTATGCGCAGCGTCGCCGAAGCGGGGGTGTCCGCTCGACCAGACAGCGACCGCCTCAGCCGTCTGGCCGGCTCCCAGTATCGGCGATTGAACCCGACCCTCAAGACGGCGGACGATGAAGCGGCGGCGCTCTCCAACTCGTCAAGACCGTCCGTCGATGTGGCCAGCGGCTTCTCCACCAGGGCCGATATCCCCTGACACAGCGCGGCGACCGCCTGCTGAAGGTGCAGCGCCGGCGGGCTGGCGATGATGACCGCCGAGACCTCACGACTACGCATCAGCTCCTCCGCCGAGTCGAAGACCCGGCACCCTGGCTCGGTCGCGGCGATGAAATCGGCGCGCGCTCTGACAGGATCGGCGACGGCGGCCAGTCGGACGCCAGGGGCCCGGGAAAGAGCCGGAGCGTGGATCCGCTCCGCCGCCCGCCCGCACCCGATCAAGCCCACCCTCACGGGGTCGCTCATGCCACCTCCATCATTCGGACCCGTTCATCTTTCGAGTCCATCCCCGGCGTTCGGCCGTGCCTCGCGACAGCCACGGCTGAGCCCGCGCGACCACGCGGCGAGCCCGAGGGCGAGAACCGGGCTGAACAGCACCAGCCGGGGGAGCCGAGCCGGATACCAGAGCAAGGCCTGCACGACGAAGTAGGCCCACCTGCGAACGGCGAATAGCCCGGCGAACATGCGACTATGACCCCAGCGGCGCTGGAACCGGCTCAACCGCAGGCCCGAACGTCCCCGGTGCAAGCCGAACCCGTACTGGTGGCGCCAGAACTCGGCGATCTGCCGGCGGCCCTCGTGCCGAACCCGCATGCGTCGCGAGAAGCGCACGCCGTCCGGCCAACTCTCGGCGGCGCTCGCGCTGAAGACCGTGTCTTCGCCGATCGGGCTTGGCGTCACGAATCCGCCGAGCTGCTGGTAGGTCGAGCGAAGCAGCGCGACGTTGCACCCGGGGAGGTGCGGCACGGGTCCTTCGGGTCGCCCAGGCGCGAAGTCGGTGAACTGCATCAGGTTGTCCACCGCCGCGATGGGATGGAACGGGTGGAGATCGAGGACGGGCCCGCCGACGAGCCAGGCGCCGTCGCCCAGCGCCTCAAGGGCAGCCTGCAACCAGTCTTCCTCGGCCCGACAGTCGGCGTCGGTGAAGGCGAGGTAGCGCCCGCGCGCCTGGCTGACCCCGAGGTTCCTGGCCGCCCCAGGCGCCAGACCCTCCCGGCTGCGGACCAGGCGTACATCCGGAAACGCGGCCACGACCTCGGCCACCGCGGGATCTGCCGCGCTGTCCACCACGACGATCTCGTAGCGCCGCTCGATCCTCTGGCTTTGCAAAGACCGCAGGCACGCCCCCAGCGAGTCGGCCTGCCCGCGGCAGGGAACGATGACCGACACCTCCACTTCCGTCTGCGTTTCACGCATCGCTCAACCGATCCAGCGACGGGCCAGCCGCCAGTAGAGGTTGAGTCCTGCCGACAGCATCGACACGGCGGTTTCTATCGTGCGGGACTGGATGAGCCCCGGAGCCAGCGGAAGCGGTCCGCCCCGCAAGAGCTCCCGGTCACGCCGCCGTCGCCCAAGCAGCGCGCCTCGCCGCTTTGCCAGCAGCGCCCTCGTATGGGCTGGCTGCCAGAACCAGGCCGACAGCCACTGTAAGAGCCAGCCGCGGCGCAGGGCGAGGCCGAGCACGGCCAGTTCGTAGAGCGCGAGCGCCGGTGCGAGGACGATCAGAGTTCGAAACCGGTAGTGAATCAAGATCGTCATCCATCGGTTACGCGCGGTCAGGTAGAACCTGCGTGCCGGACAGGCTCCGTCGCCGCGAAACGAGAGCCCTGGGGTGCCTTCTCCCCGGTCGTGGTAGGCGACGCCGGCCGGGTCGCAGAGGAAACGGTGGCCCCAGCCCGCCAGCCGGATGCTGAATTCC
>CAYGCC010000163.1:0-2296 GCA_964348165.1 uncultured Gemmatimonadota bacterium
CGCGCGCCCCACGGCTGGAGTGGATGCGCCGGTTCGCCGCGCTCGCGCAGGCCGTGCTGGCGACCGAGATGGACCTGCACCGTCAGTATGCCGCGCGCTTCGGCTTGACGCCGGGCGACCTCGAGTCGGCTCCCATGTGGCCGACGACCCGTGCCTACACCGACTTCCTGGTGCGCACGGCGGCGGACGGCGACATGGCTGAGCTGGTCGCCGGCTTGCTTCCGTGTGCCTGGGGCTATGTCCACGTGGCGCGGCAGCTGGCGCGAGGCGCGCCCCCTCGGGATCAGCGCTACGCGGACTGGATCGCTCAGTACGCTTCCGATGAGTTCGCCGAGGCGGCCGAGTGGCTCAAAGCCGAGATGAACCGCCTGGCCGCAGCGGCCCCGCCCGAAAAGCGCGAGAGGCTCACCGAGCTGTTCCTGGTGTCCAGTCGTTACGAGTGGCGTTTCTGGGAGATGTGCTGGAACGGGGAGGCTTGGGCGGTGTGACCGACGGATAGCCGACTCCTTGGGGAGCCGATTTCTCCTGCTTGCCTGATATTGGCTGCGCCCGGCACGCACCGCTGACATGTCGGCAGCGTCTTCGTGGGCACCGGGCGCTTGCACGGGGCATGAGCAAAACGCAGGGGCGCGGCGGGGGGTTCCCGAGCTGCCCCTGAGATACCATTCGCCGCCCGGCCCGAAGGGCCTGGCTCACCGCAGCAGCTTATCCCAAACGAGTTCGGCGATGGCGGCGTCCTGCGCGCCGACGCCGGTGAGGTCGCAGACGATCAGTTCGTCGCCTTCGCGGCCCGATCGCTTACCCAAGAGAACATCGCCGATCTCGGCGTGAATCGATGCCGCCTCCAGGGCGCCCTCCTCGACGGCGTGATGGACTTCACCCAACGCCAGGCACTGGCTCAGGCGATCCACTACGATCTTGTCCGCCCGGATCAGGGCCGCCGTGGGAAGCTCTCGCTTGTCCGGGCCGTCAGAACCCACGGCGATCACGGTGGCGTGCGGGGCCAGCCAGTCGGCGTCCAACAGCGGCTGGCGGCTGGGCGTCGCCGTGATGAGTAGATCGGCCCCGCGGATCGCATCTTCGGGGCTGGCCGCCGCGCGGAAGGGGACTGCCAGCTCTTGCTCCATCTCGGTGCAATACTGACTCAGACGCTCCGGGTTCGGGCTCCAGGCCTGAGTCCGCTGCCAGCGGCGCACGCCGGATAGGGCCCGGAGCTGAAAGCGGGCCTGAATGCCACTGCCGAGCACCGCCACGGTGGTGAAGCGCGGCGGTGCCAGGAGCCGAGCGGCGAGGGCTCCGGCGGCAGCGGTACGGAGATCGGTGAGGTAGCCGTGGTCGTCCAGCAGAGCGCTGGGGAACCCGGTGCTCGCGTCGAACACCAGAATCAGGCCCGAACCGCTGGGCAAACCGTGCGCGGCGTTCTGATAGAAGCCGCTGGCGACCTTCACGGCGAAAATCGGCGAGCCCTTTAGATAGGCCGACTTCACGTGTACCTCGCCCTCGACCTCGGGGATCTCCAGCCCCATAGGCAGCGGTAGCTCGACGGCTCCTTCAGCCAGTGCGCGGAAGGCTTTTTCCGCAGAGGCCAGCGCCTCGGGCTCTCTGATCGCCGCTCGAATGTCGGCTTCGTCGATGATCAACATCAGCGCTCTGCCTTACGTATTCGCGATCTTCACGTTTTAGCGGGGCAGGTAGATGCGCATGATGGGTCGCGTCTCGGAACGTCGCGCCACCTCTGTAAACCCCGCTCTCCGGAAGGCCGAGGCTGTGCCGCAGGCGGCGAACACGTCCGCGATATCCGGCTTGCGTGGCTCCACCGGATAGCCCTCCACAATGCGCGCGCCTCTCTTTCTCGCGTGGTCGACGGCGGACCGAAGCAGCTTGATCGAGATACCCGAGCGCCGCAGCTCTTTCACTACGAAGAGGCAGACCACCGACCAGACGGGTCGTTCGTCCACCGGCTTCAGGATCCGCGATCTCGCCAGCCGCGGGTATTCCCCCCGCGGCTGCACGGCACACCAGCCGACGGGTTGATCGTCGCGATAGGCGATCACACCGGGCTCGGCGCCCGACGCGACCAGTTTCTTGAAGGCGCGCTTGTTCGCCGCTCCTTTCCGCCGCTCGTATTCCGAGTGGCTCAGCCGCCACCACATGCACCAGCAGCCGCCGCAGGCGCCGCGTGGGCCGAAAAGGCGTTCCAGATCGGGCCAGTGGTCCGGCGTCAGGGGTCGATAGCTGATTTGCTCGCGCTTCGGCTTGGTTGGCATACCTATACGATCGATGACCGCTCAGGCGC
>CAYGCC010000164.1:0-1575 GCA_964348165.1 uncultured Gemmatimonadota bacterium
GGTGGCGACAGCGACGCCCAGGGTGTTCTTTCGTTCGTGCTGGCCGAGGTGGGCAAAGTCGACGAAGCCCGGCGTTACGCGGACGAAGCCTTGGGAGCGGATCCCCTCATCTTCCTGCCCTGGTTCTTCCGATCTGCAGTGGACCTTTTCGACCGAAGGCCCGCGGCAGCCCTGGAGCGGATCCGGGTTGCCCGCGACCGGCTGGCGCCCGGGGAGCCGTTCGCCGGATGGTGGGTGGCCCAGATGGCTGCATACGCCGGCGAGGAGGACGAGGCGCACGGGGAATACAGTGAGGTAGCCCGGATGGACGCCGGCCTCTGGTCGAACTTTTGCGAGCTGTTCCGCCGGGCCCTGGAGAAGGACCGCAACGGCGTCATAGAGCAGCTGGACGCCACCAACCTCTGCGACGTGGCAAAGACGGACGAGTACTACCCTCTCTTTCTCGCCAACGCCCTCGCCTGGGTCGGCGAGCACGACCGGGCGCTTGAATGGCTGAAGCGGTCCATCGGCTGGGGGCTCACCAATCACCGCTTCCTGTCGGAGGGGAACCGCTTCCTGGAGCCTCTCCGTGGCGATGAACGCTTCCAAGCGCTGGTGGAATTGGCACGAGAGAAACAGGAAGCCTTCGATGCCTGACAGAAGCCCGTCGCCGATTAAGGAGGTTAAGATGCTCACGCGCAGCGCAATACTCGTAGTGCTGACTACGGCTCTCACGAGCGCCGCTTGTCAGCAGGTTGGCGTGACGGGGCGGCTTGAGCAGGCAGTCTGGTGGGATGACATCTGGTCTCTTTTGTTAGCCGGTGGGTATGCCCAGATCGGAGCGAACGAGCGCGCGATCCACTGGGTCGATCACGCGATCGACTACGGCATCTGCACCGTGCGCTATCTCAGCGAACGAGATCCTTTCCTGGCGAAGCTGCGGTCTGACGAGCGATTCGGCCCGCTCATGGAGAAAGCCAGTCGCCTTTCCGAGTGACTTGGGGGCGAGTGATGGGGTTCCGCGGGTTCCTGACCGAGTTGAAACGCCGTCGCGTCTACAGGGTGACTTTGGTTTACGCCGCAGTCGCCTTTGTCATCTGGCAGGCGGCCGAGATCGCCTTCCCGGCGCTGAATCTTCCGGATTGGGCGCTCACGCTGGTCGTGGTTCTCACGATCGTCGGCTTCCCGATCGCCCTCGTGCTGGCATGGGTGTTCGACATCAACTCCGTAGGCGTCGTGCGCACTGGACGTGAGGCGGAGAACGCTGGCACTGAAAGACCCGCCTACCTTTCGGAGGACCGTGCCAAGACGTCGATCGTGGTTCTTCCTTTCGACAACCTGAGCCCGGATCCTGGGGATGCCTACTTCAGTGACGGGCTGACGGAAGAGATCATCACCAACCTTTCGCACCTTAAGTCTCTGCGCGTGATCTCAAGAAACTCGGCGATGGTACTGAAGGGCTCGCAGAAGGACACACGGAGTATTGCTGAGGAACTCAGCGTTCAGCACGTCCTGGAAGGGAGCGTGCGGAAGGCAGGGGATGATCTGCGCATTACGGCTCAGCTGATCGATGCGGAGAGTGACGAGCATCTCTGG
>CAYGCC010000165.1:0-2409 GCA_964348165.1 uncultured Gemmatimonadota bacterium
ATCTGTTTACCGGGAGGTGCCCATGCCAGCGCAGGTGAGTCTCTTCTCGTTGTGGCTGCCGATCCTGGTGTCGACAGCCATCGTCTTCATCGCCGCCTTCCTCTTCTGGCAGGTTCTGCCACACCACCGTTCCGATTGGGTGAGCGTGCCCAACGAGGAACCGCTGATGCAAGTGCTGCGCAACCTGAACCTGGCGCGCGGACAGTACGTGTTTCCCCACGCGATGACACCCGAGGGTGCGAAGGACCGGGAGGCAGTCGCCAAGGCGAAAGAAGGACCGCTGGGCTCCCTGGTCATCTGGTCTCCGCCCAACATGACGAGGAGCCTGGTCCAGTATTTCGTGTTCTGTCTGGCGGTCTCGTTCATGGTGGCTTACGTCGGGTACGCGGCGATTCCGGCGGGCGTCGAGGACCTGCACGTCTTCCGGGTGCTGGGGACCACGGCGGTCCTGGCTTACGCCGCCGCCGAGATCCCTCACGCCATCTGGTTCGGCCGGACGTGGAGCAGCATCTGGAAGAGCGTGATCGACGGTCTCGTCTTCGGGCTGCTGACTGGCGGTGTGTTCGGCTGGCTGTGGCCCGGCTAGTCGGGAGGCGTTGGGTCCTCTAACCTTTGCGTTCCGCCGTAGCGCTCCGCAGTCGTTGGCCTCGGGCGGGTGCGGGTGGCGCTGGCGGCGCCAGCGGCGGCTTGCTACCATAGCGCTTCCCAACCCGACAAACTTCAGAAATTCGAACCGTGTCGCGCCAGTTCGGAGGGACGGCCATGAGAACCCCGCGAAGCCTGTGTCGTTTGCTGCTCAGCCTTACGCTCGTCGCACCCACCGCATGGGTGGACGTGGACCCGGCGCGTGGCCAGAGCTACGACGAGAAGCTGTTCGATGCGTTGGAGTGGCGTTCGATCGGTCCCTACCGCGGCGGCCGGGTCACCGCGGTGGCCGGGGTGCCGAGCCAGCCCTACGTGTACTACATGGGCGCCACCGGCGGCGGGGTTTGGAAGACCGTGGATGGCGGGATGACGTGGAAGCCTGTCTCCGACGAGCACTTCGGCGCCGGGTCGATCGGCGGTATCGCCGTCGCCCCCTCCGACCCCAACGTCGTCTACGTTGGCACCGGCGAGACGTGCATTCGTGGCAACACCTCGCCGGGCGACGGCATCTACAAGTCCACCGACGCAGGGAAGAGCTGGACCCACATCGGGCTGCGCGACGGCGGCCAGATCGGCGAGCTGCGGGTCCACCCCACCAACCCGGACCTGGTCTACGCGGCGGTTCTCGGACACGCCTTTGGGCCCAACTCGACCCGCGGCGTCTTCCGCTCGCTGGACGGTGGCGCCATCTGGGAGAATGTCCTTTATCGGGACGAGAACGCGGGCGCCATCGATATCGCCCTCGACCCGAACAATCCGCGGATCATCTACGCCGCCCTTTGGCAGGCCCGCCGCATGCCGTGGGGGATGGAGAGCGGCGGCCCGGGGAGTGGGCTGTTCAAGTCGACCGACGGCGGCGATAGCTGGACCGAGATCAGCCGCAACTCGGGCTTGCCCGAGGGCACCCTCGGCAAGATCGGAATCGCGGTCTCGCCGGTGAACTCGGAGCGGATCTGGGCGATGGTCGAAGCCGAAGAAGGCGGCGTTTTCCGGTCTGAGGATGGCGGTGCCACCTGGGCCCGGGTCAACGACGATCGGTCGCTCAGGCAGCGGGCCTGGTACTACACGCACATCTACGCCGATCCCCAGCATGAGAACACGGTCTACGTCCTCAACGTCCGCTTCTGGAAATCGACCGATGGCGGCCGCTCGTTTGAACAGATCGGCACGCCTCACGGTGACAATCACGACCTGTGGATCGACCCCGGCAATGCGCTCCGCATGGTCGAGGGGAACGATGGCGGCGCGAACGTCACCTACAACGGCGGGGCGACCTGGACTCGGCAAGACAATCAACCCACCGCACAGTTCTACCACGTCATCACGACGGACCATTTTCCTTACCGCGTGTGCGGTGCGCAGCAGGACAACAGCACGTTGTGCACGGAAAGCCGCACGGCGAGCTTCGGGATCACCAACCAGCACTGGTATCCGACGGGCGGCTGCGAGAGCGGCTACATCGCGGTACGCCCGGATGATCCCGATGTCGCCTACGCGGGTTGCTACGGCGGCATGATCACACGCTACGATCGCAAGACCGGGCAGTCGCGAAACATCCACGCCTGGCCGGACAACCCGATGGGCTGGGGCGCGGCGGATCTCAAGTACCGCTTCCAGTGGACGTTCCCGATCGTTCTCTCGCCGCACGATCCCGACGAGCTGTACATCGCTGCCAACGTCGTCTTCCGGTCCCGCGACGAGGGGCAGAGTTGGGAGGTGATCAGCCCCGACCTCACGCGAAACGACAAGACCAAGCAGGTATCC
>CAYGCC010000166.1:0-10488 GCA_964348165.1 uncultured Gemmatimonadota bacterium
CGCCTTTCGCCAGCTGAGCCACGGCCTCAGCCCTGTCGCCGGATGCGTCAGCCCGGAGCTGTCTTCGCCGACGCTTCCCAAGGCCGGCGTAGGCGAACTATCAGCGGCCTCCGGCTGCGCCGTGCGCCGACCCCTGGGAGCCCGGCCCTGCACCAGTCCGGTCGCCACGACGACGGGAAGCCCCACGAGGACCAGCACCACCGTGCCTGGGAAGAACCAGTCAGGAAGGCCGAGTTGGTCGACGAAAATGTCCACCAGCTGCAGAACGGCGAAGGATCCGCCGGCGTAGAGGGCGAGGACGCGAGTCAGATAGCCTTTCGTGCCGGTAGTCCAGCCGCTCGGGGAGCCTGTTTCAGTCATGTCACCCCTATATAAGTCAAGTCCGCGCGCGGCGGTTTGAGAACTTGGGAGAACGGCGCCGGACGGGAGCGACCCCAAGTTGGGCGTCCCCGCCTGGGCTCAATCAAATCGTACGGGAACATACCGGCAGACGTTTCCACCGCATGGCGTCAGCGTGGCAGAAACCGCTTGGGAAACTTCGCCACCACCGTATAGACCGGGTCCACGATGTTGGCCACGCTGCTCTCGCCCACCTGACCCAGCAGCTCGTAGGCATCCCAGCGGCCAAAGCCGTACTCCTCCTCGAGCCACTCGATCAGCTCCACATGAGCCAGGCGAAAGGCGTCGATGAGGGGACGGGCGCTGCCGGCCACCATGATATATTCGTCGTTCTCGATCCGGGGCCAGTCTATGGTCTTGCCTTTGATCAGGTCGATCTCGAGGATCACATCCATCGAGGTCTCGAGACCCGTCCCCGCCACCTCGCCATGGCCCTGGCGAGCGTGCCCGTCACCGAAATAGAAGTAGGCGCCGTCGTGGAAGATCGGCAGATAGACGGTGGCCCCCTCCCGGATCTCGGGCGCATCCATGTTTCCACCGAAATCGCCCGGCCACAACCCGCCGAACGCCTCCGCACCGCGCGGAGCGACCGCGAGGCGCCCGAGCATCGGCCGCAAGTCGATGGTCACCTGCCGCATGCGGCTATCTGGAAGCTCGGTCGTCGCCGTCATGTTGTCGCGATCCAGGCGCCAGAGGTAACGGCGCTCGGGTATCGGCTCGTTGAGCAGCCGCACCCGCGCGTCCGTGGCCAGGCCCCCGAAGTTCGAATAGATGCGGGCGGCGGCCAGATCGTGATTGGGCCGCACCCGGTGCACTCGGACGACCAGCATGTCGCGCGTCGTCGAGCCCTCGATGTAGATCGGCCCTACCTCGCCGGGAAAGGCGCCCCCCTCCTCCGTGTAGTAAGCGCCGAAGTTCGTCTTCGAGATGAGCACCGTGCCGGGTTTGATGCGAAGCACCGGTTCGCGCACCGCAAAGGTCGGCTGAGCGACCTCGGGCGTGAAGTAGACCGTATCCGGCGGCGTGCTGGCATCGCCGGCCTGCACGACGGCGGCCACGGCCATCGTCAGCAACGCGTTCATCGACACCTCCCGAGGAAGACCCCGGCTGGACTTTCAAAGGAGCCTTGTTCGGCCTGAGCGATTAGGCCGATTATCCGACCTGAAGAGCGGTCGGGCAAGAGCACGCGGAGAAGTCTTTCACTATATTATTATGGTGATCAGACCCTTCACCAGTGAACCGGATCCGGGCTAGAGAGACACTCAGCAGCTTGATGCGGACGACGGCTGCGACGGAACATCGCCGGCACCAGAGCGGGGTGGCGTGATGGAGAGCGGTGTGCCGCTGAAGCGAGTGCTTTCCGCTTTGCAGGGGTCGCGGTACGGCCAGGCCGTGGCCGCCGCCTCGAGCATCCTGATCATCGATCTTCAGCCCGAACAGCTCAGCCAGCTCATGGACGCGATGCTGGCCGCCTCAGTCGGGCTCACCGACGAACCCGACACCGAGCTCCAGGCCTATGACCTGATCCTTGAGGCGGGCACGCTGCTCAGCGACAACCCGACCTACGGGGCCGCGGCCGAGCTTCGGATCAACAGCGCTCTCTTCAACAAAGGCGTGGTGCTCGCCAAGCTGGGTCGCTGGCAGGAGGCGATCGCGGTTTACGACGAACTGGTTCGTCGTACCGGCGGCTCGGCGGTTCTCGGCCTGCGGGAGAACGCCGTACGCGCCCTGTTCAACAAAGGGGCGAGCCTGGCCGGCCACCAGCGCTATGAGGAGGCCATCGCCGTATACGACGACCTGGTGAGGCTCTATTCCGACGCCCCCGAGCCCAGCCTGCGCGAGGCGGTGGCGAAGGCCCTGATCAACAAAGGAATCGCTTTGGCCGAGCTGGATCGCCCCGTCGAGGCCCTCTCCGTCCTCGACGAGGTCGTTGCCCGCTGGGACAATTCCCGGGATCCCGTGCTCCAAGAACGAGCCGCCCGCGCCCTCGTCAACCGAGCCGTGGCACTGATCAAGCTTGGCGAGGCGGCCGCCGCACTGGACACCTACAACGAGGTCTTGCTCCGTTTCGAGGATGAGTCGCAGCCGTCGCTGCACGAGTGGCTACGCGTCGCGCGACTCGGGAAGCAAGCGCTCAAGCACGGTTCTAATTAGAGAGGGCGCTGCTGTGATCGTGCACGATGCGCCAGCCTCCCGGCGTATCTTCCAGCACCAGCGTGAACACACCGGTCGAGGTCGTCGAATCCCCGCTAAAGAGCACGTAACGCGCCGTGGCGAGCCCGCGCCCGGCTCCCAAAGACCGGGTCTCGAGCCCCTCGAAACGTAAGGAGTCGCGCACAGCACCGGGCTCGAACAGCGGCGCGTAGCGCAGGCGAATCGCTTCCCAGCCGTGGAGCAGGCCGCCGGATCCGATGAAGGTGGTCTCCGCACCCCGGCGGTACCAGTAAAGAAAGCCCTCGAGGTCACCGCTGTTCCAGGCCGCCGCCGATGTCCGCAGCAGGCTGTCCACGTTGGCATGAAGTGCCGCGGGGTCTTCCGCCACCGTGCCAGCTCCTGAGCAAGCGCTGCCGATCAGCAGGCCGAGGGCGACGACGAGATACCACCGCCGTCCGCCGCCGATCAAGCTCGCCTCGCGGGCAACCACTCGAGTTGGCATCGGCAACCTCCCTCACGTGTTCAGGTGCTGCTGGAACCAGCCGACACTCAGATCCACAACCTGCTGCAAATGCGGCGTGGGACCCAGGAAGGGGTGGACCGCGCCGAAGGTATGGCCGGCCGCCTCGATGGCCTCGTAGCGGCTGCTCGCCAGCGGCGCCGCCTCGGCCAGCCGCTCGCCGTCCGCCACGCTCACCGATTCGTCCGCAGCCCCGTGCACGATCAGGTAGGGCACTCGAAGGCTCGAAGCGGCCCGCAGCGGATCGAGACGCTCGGCGTGCGCTTCTACGTCCTCCAGCAGCCCCACACCCAGCGGCATCATCTGGCCGGTTCGCGCGTTCAAGACCTCGATTCGTCCTTTCCGCCGCCATTCCTGCTTCTGCTCGTCGGTCCAGCGATCCACGTTGGCGACCGCCGCCCAGGTCACCAGGCAGGCCACACGCGGGTCCTCGACCGCGCGGATGATCGCGCTGGCGCCACCGCGGCTGTGCCCCAGCAGCCCGAACCGGGCGATCGAGCCCAGGTTGGGAAGGCTGCCCGCCTGGGCGGCGTCCAGCACCTGACCGAGGTCGTCCAGCTCTTTGCTGAAGGTGTTTTGCTCGAAGCGGTCCAGCTCGGTGAAGTGTTCGAGGTCGGGCCCGATACCGCTGCCGGAGAAGTTGAAAGGGATCGCGGGACAGCCGGTCCGCTCGGCGAGCTGCTGGGAGAGGAATGGGAAGAAGCCCCAGTCCTTGAAGCCTTTAAAGCCGTGGCAGATCACGATCGCGGGGCCGTCTCCGGCGCCCTCGACGCTCCAGACATCCCCACGGATCGGGTCACCGTTGCGGTTCGCCAACTCGAACGCCGCCCGTGTAACCATTAGCCCCCCGTGTTCGGATGCCATTCGATATCGGCCACACCCAGACGCGCGTTTGCGGCGCGAGCCAGGGTGAACAGCAGGTCTGAGATGCGATTGAGGTACTTGAGAACGACCGGATCCACTTCGGCGTGATGGGTGAGCGTCACAACCTGGCGCTCGGCGCGGCGACAGACGCTTCGTGCCAGGTGGAGGGCCGCCGCGGGCTCAGCACCACCCGGAAGCACGAAGGCGCGGAGCGGCTCGAGCTCCTCGTCCAGCCGGTCGATCCATGACTCGATCTCTGCGACCCGCTCCTCCGCCAGCTGCGGGATGTGAGCAGGCTTGGCGGCACCGCTCTTGGGCGTGGCGAGCAGTGAGCCAATTGTCAAACAGTCCGACTGAATTAGCTGGACTGGCTCGCGCCAACTCTCCAGCTCGCCGGGCAGCCGGGCCACGACGAACCCGAGCACGCTGTTCAGCTCGTCGACGCTGCCGTACGCCGCCACGCGCACGTCGTCCTTGGGCACCCGCTGCCCGCCGAAAAGCGAGGTGTCGCCGCCGTCCCCCTGTCGCGTGTAGATCTTCACGCCCTCTCCTCTGCCGCTGGTCCGCCTCAGCCGCCCAGCGAACCTCTCTTGCGCACGCGAACGTGCACCTCACGGTCACCGAAGCGGGTCGCCTCCTCGCAGGCGGGCATCCAGATGTCGATAATATAGCCCTTGATCTTCCCACCCGTGTCCATGACCTCGTAACGCCCGAGAAGCTCGCCATCGACTTTGACATCGATGACGCTGCCCAGAGGGAGAACCCGCGGGTCGCCGGCCACGATCCCTTCACGCACCCAGACGCCCGAGGCGGTAAAGCCGTGGTCGCAATACGCCGTCGCCCGGAATGGGTGCCAGAGCAATGAGGGATCGACGGGCTGATAGAAGACGCACCCCGCACCGCCCAATACTGCCAACAGCGCAACCCGAACCCACCTCACCACCGCCGCCTCCCCACTCTTAACGGCCGTTCAACACTCCGGGAGGAGAAAGCCCGGTTTCAAAGTGCCGAATGGATCAAACTTCGCTTTCAGACCCCGCTGAAGCCGCTGAGCCGGCCCGGGATGCCCCCACGGGTCCACGGCCTGCCGCAGCGCCGCCGGCGCGCGCTCCACGCGGAGACCTCCGCCGACCTTCGCCACGGCGCGGCGAAGCTCCTCCACGCGCAACGCCCAACGACGCTCCTCCGACGCCGCCTCGTATCTCCCCGCAACAAAGATCCACATGCGGCCCAAGAGCGGCGAGGCGATCAGCATCGGAGCCGCGCCGCCGCCCAACGAAACCGCCAGACGCGCGACCTCCACCATCGCTCGGATCGGAAAGTCCGCTCTCAGGACGACGACCGGCTTGGTACGCGCCTCGAAGACCCGCACGTCCGCCCACAGATCGGCCGCCGGCGCTCGGACCTCGACGGGGCCCGTCTCGGCCGACCGCACGGCATCTTCCACCGCACGCTCGTGGCCGAGCCAGCGCGCGCCCATCACCCACGACCCATCGGCAAGCCCGAGCGCACTGGCTGATTCTGGTGAGAGGATCTCCAGCGCCCCCGGAACCAGGTGATCGCCGAGGCTCAAACGCGCCGCCGCCACCGTCAGGTCGTTTACCCGCTCGGCCACAAAGAGTCGCGTGGCATCGGCCCGGGGAAGCGCGTGCAACCGCAGGTGCGCTTGCGCCACGATTCCCAGGGTGCCCCAGCTTCCCGTGAACAGCTTGACCAGATCGTAGCCGGCGACGTTCTTCACCACGCGGCCCCCGGCCTTGACGATGCGCCCGTCGGCGCGAACCACGGAAAGCCCCAGGACCAGATCGCGGGGCGACCCGTACCCGGCCGCCAGGGGGCCGCACGCCCCAGTGGCGACGGCGGCGCCGACGCTCCCCGTGCCCAACGGATCGAGCGGCCACCACTGCCCCGTCTCGGCCAGAGCCGTGTTCAGATCGTCCAGGCTCGTCCCGGCCCCGACGGTGGCCAGCAGATCTTCGGGCTGGTGGTCGACGGCCCCGTCCAGCCGTCGGGTCGTGACCACGAGGTCGAAGCGCCGAAGCGGCCGGCCCGCCGTGAGCCAGGTGCCCTGGCCCGCCGGAACCACCGCCCAACCCGAGGCCGCCGCCCGCTTCATCAACTCCGACAGCTCCTCCAGCGTCGCCGGCGCCGCCGCCACGCTCGCCATCTGCTCGTCGATCACGAAGGCCTCTGGTTCATCGACCAGACACTCGGAGCCGAAGTCGGCTTCGATGACCTCGGCCATCGCACGGCGGTCCTTCGAGTGGCCGCTTCGCGCATCTGCTGTCGCCGCGACGGCGTCACCCGGGCCGTCGGGCAAGACCTTGCCCGGGTTGCAGAGCCCGGCCGGGTCGAACACCTCTTTGACCCAGCGCATGGCCTCCAGATCGTCCGGCGAATAGATGAGCGGCATGTATCGACGCTTGTCGATCCCGACACCGTGCTCGCCGGTGATCGTACCTCCCACCGCTACGCAGGCCTCCATGATCTCCCGGCTCGCGGCCTCGACCCGCTCCGTCATCCCCGGGTCTCGACGGTCGAAGGGGATGTTGGGGGGCAGGTTGCCGTCGCCGGCCTGGAAGACGTTGGTGATCACCAGATCGTGCTTTCGCGCGACCTCGTAGACGCGGCCCAGTATCTCTGGCAAACGACTCCTCGGCACCGTAGCGTCCTGCACCAGCAAGTCAGAACCGAGGCGGCCCATCGCTCCGAACGCCGACTTCCGCGCCTTCCAGAACTTCACCCGGTCGGCTTCGCTAGCGGCGCGGGCCACGACGCGCGCCCCGTTCGCTTTGAGCAGACTCTCGACCTCAGCCGCCTGCTCCGCCAGCCCGGCGCGCGGTCCATCGAGCTCGACGATCAGCGAGGCCGCGACATCGGTGGGAAACCCTGCGGCGAAGACCGAGGCCTCCACCGCCTTCAACGTCTCGCGATCGATCATCTCCAGGGCCGCGGGGAGGATGCCCGCCGCGATGATCGCGGAGACGGCCTGGCCCGCCGGGTCGATGGCGTCGAAGTGGGCGAGCAGCGTCTCCACGGCCGCGGGTTGGGGCACGAGGCGAACCTCGATCTCAGCGCAGACGCCCAGCGTTCCTTCCGAGCCGACGAATAACCCCACCAGGTCGTAGTTCGAGCCGGGTCCGCTCAGCTCCACCACCTCGCCCTCCGGTGTCACCACCTGCAAGGCCAAGATGTGGTTGCTAGTCACCCCGTACTTGAGACAGTGGGGACCACCTGAGTTCTCGGCCACGTTGCCGCCCAGCGTGCAGGCGGTCTGGCTGGACGGATCGGGGGCGTACATCAGGCCGTGTTCGCCGGCCGCCTCCCCCAGCCGGCTGTTGACCACCCCCGGCTGAACCCGGGCACGCCGGTTCTCGGCATCGATCCAGAGGATGCGGTTCATGCGCGAGAGCTCGATCACCACCCGCCCCTCTCCCAGAGCGCCGCCGGAAAGTCCGGTGCCGGCCCCACGGGGCACGAACGGGGCGCGCGCCGCGTGCAGCGCCGCAATGACACGTCGCAGTTGATCGGTGTCGTGAACGAAGACGACAGCGGCGGGCGTCGCCCGATAGGCGGTGAGGCCGTCGGACTCGAAGGGGAGTAGCTCGCCGGGCGCCGTGAGAACCGCGCTGCGACCCACGACCCCGCCGAGCTCCTTCACCAGACTGCGGGGGAGTGCCCGGCTCGACATAACACCGTGAGGATACCCAGCCCAGCCCGGTAACCGCAAGCAATGCGGCCGGCCGAGTTATGGGGAAGGTTCCAGCGGACCGAGGAGCCCCTTGAGCTCTTTCACAGTGGGCACGTGTCCGGCCACTTTCACCTCACCGTCCACGGCCAGCGCCGGTGTGATCGTGACGCCGCGCTTCGCATACTCCCGAACGTCGTATATGTGCTCCACTTCGGCATCCAAACCCAGTTCCACCAACGCCGCGCGGGCGTTCTTTTCGGTCGCGGCGCATTTGGGACAACCGGGTCCCATCACCTCGATCTTCATGCCAATAACCTCCAGTTGCTTCGTCAGAAAACCAGCAGCCCGGCCACCCAGCCGAACACCGTTCCGAGCACGATCACCGTGGCCACGTAGACGACGGCTTTCCTCGCACCGAACACGCGGGCCACGGCCAGCCAGTTGGGCAAGCTGATGCCAGGACCCGTGAGCAGGAGCGCCAACGCCGCCCCGGGCGCCATGCCGAGCCCCATCAGCTTGTCCACGAATGGCGCCTCGGTCATCGTCGCGAAATAGCTGACACCGCCAATCAGCGTGGCGAGGAACGCCGACAGCAGGCTGGAGGAACCGAGCCAGCGCTGAATCCAAGCCTCGGGCAAGATCTCCCCGATGACGCCGACGATGAACACGCCGACCAGGAGCAGCGGGAAGATCAAGCGGACAAACCACCACGACTCGCGCAGCCAGCGCGCGATCTCGTCTCGCGACTTGGCCCAGAGCGCGAACCCGAACACCGCGACCATGCCCGCGGCCCACACGTAGACCTTGTGAAGATACGGTCCCCGCTGCACGAGATAGTTCGGCGCCAGCAACGCCAGTACGAGCAGTCCCAGCAACAGGAGGTCGCTGCCCGCGACGAGCCGCGGCACCCCGGCCACCGCCGCGCGGGGATTCCCAGCCGCCGCCTTCGAACCCGACGGCGAAGCCGTCGCCGCGGCGTGCCGCAGGTCGTCTCTCAGGAAAGCCACGCTCATCACCCAGCCGACGACGACGGCCACGAGCAGCGCGACGGCTAGCCGCGTGAGTACGAACTTGCCGCCGAGGATCGCGCCGGTGTAAACCAGCGCCAGCACGTTCGCCGCCGGCGCCACCCACAGCAGGATGAAGGCCGGCCCGACTCCGGCGCCGCCGTAGTAGAGCCCGCTGGAGACGGGGATGACGGTACAGGAGCAAGCGGCCACGAAGAAGCTGCCGCCGGCCGCGAGGGGAAACGAGCGGACCTTGCTGGCAGCGGCGCCGATGTAGTGGACGATCGCTTCCTTGGAGATAAAGCTCACCATCGCGCCCGCCAGCAGGAAGGCAGGAATCAGACAGGTCAAGACGTGGAGCGCGATGTACTCCTGGAGCGCCGCGATCCCAGCGCCCAGCCATTCCGTGATCATGAGGACGCTCCCGGCGCGCCCCCGCTGAGCTGCGCCAGCTCCTCCCGCGCCTGGCGCGTGATCAGTTTGGCGAGCTGATCACGCAGCCTGATTACGGCGGCGCTCCGCACCGCATAGATCACCCGGACGCCTTCCTTGCGGGCCTTAAGCACGCCGGCGCGCCTGAGGATCTGCAGATGGCGGGAGACCGTCGACTGATCGAGCCCCAGATAGGGGTCGATCTCGCAGCCGCATCGCTCGCCCTGGGCCAGGAGATCGACGATCGCCAGGCGCGCGGGGTGGGCAAGGGCTTGCAGGAACCGGGCTTCACGCTGGTGTCGCGGCAGGTCGGAACGGGGATCAGGCTTGGGCATCGACTTTTCATGCAAGTATGTGCGATATTGCATATATACGCCCCTGGCCCTCAGCCGTCAAGCCCTTTCACTCATGTCCGCAGCTTACTCGGGCCCCGACTACGTCCCCCCGATCCCGGCCCCGGTCCGTCCGGTTGACACCCCCCGGGCCCGCCGATACGTTTCGGCGCTCACATGCTGCGGGGTGGAGCAGTCAGGTAGCTCGCCGGGCTCATAACCCGGAGGTCGTGGGTTCGAATCCCACCCCCGCTACTCGCGGCGGGCCGTTGGTCCGCTGATGAAATCGGAAAAGGCACGAGAGGCCGTCGTGAAGCGAAGCCTGACCACCAGCTGGCACCTGACCATCGCGTTCTTCAACTTCAGAGGGAACGCCTAGCGCAGGTGTGGCTGCCTCCGTGGCCGATAAGGAGCCCAGCCCGCCAGCGCGAGGACCGCCTGGCGGGTTTTTTTGTTTGACTTGCTGTTTGAGAATCGAATCTTAGAGTAGTCGCGTATTCCCGGGTAGCTCAGCGGCAGAGCGGGTGGCTGTTAACCACTAGGTCGTCGGTTCGAATCCGACCCCGGGAGCTGCTGTTTCGGTGGGCTGTTGGCGGTAAGCAGTTGGCAGTGCGAAGTCGGCGGTTGGGCGTCGCCAGGCCGCGCCTGCGTGTTTGTACCGCCTACGGTCTACCGTCTACCGCCGCACCGAAACCCGGCTGGGTAGCTCAGTTGGTAGAGCACCGGACTGAAAATCCGGGTGTCGGCAGTTCGAGTATGCCCCCAGCCATGCGAGGAGGGCGCGTAGGCCCGTAGCTCAATTGGCAGAGCACCGGTCTCCAAAACCGGGGGTTGCAGGTTCGAGTCCTGCCGGGCCTGTCGCTCGCGTAGCTCAGTGGTAGAGCGCTTCCTTGGTAAGGAAGAGGTCGCGGGTTCAATCCCCGCCGCGAGCTTGAGCGGCTGGAAGCGCCAGTAGCTCAGGTGGATAGAGCAGCGGCCTTCTAAGCCGCAGGTCGGGGGTTCGAGTCCTCCCTGGCGCATAGACGGCCCCCGTCGTCTAACGGTTAGGACACCAGTCTTTCAAGCTGGCGGTAGGGGTTCGATTCCCCT
>CAYGCC010000167.1:0-26082 GCA_964348165.1 uncultured Gemmatimonadota bacterium
TGACGTTCATCTCGGCCACGCTGGTATGCCACGATCGGAGTCAGCCCGCTTGCTCGGTAGGCGTGGAGCAGATCGGCGACGCCGGAGGACCCCAGGGTGGCATCAAACTTCTGCCAAAGTGCCGCAAAGTACATCACTCTCGGCCTGATACCAGTCGGCCCTGGCGTTTCCGTTCACGCCTCGCTCGTAGAGTTCATAGGCACGACGCTCGATCTTCGTCCTAAATTGGGAGACGAGGTCTGCACGGGCTCCGAAGTAGGCTTCCCATGAAGGCACGGCCACCGGACGCCCTTCCAGGATCTTGCGGATGGCCTCCTCGGGGTCGATTCGTTCCAGCAGCGTCAGATAGCCGAGCACGACGAGGGGGGCACGTCCCATGCCGGCGGTACAGTGGACGTAGGTCCGATGTCCGGCCGCCTGCAAACTCGCGAGCGCGGCGACGGCAGCCGGGAGATTCTTCCGCATATCGACGATGTCGATATCTCGGATGGGATGGCGGGCCATGGTCAAACCGAGTTTATCGCCTTCGGCCAGCATCTCGGTGTAGTCGATGCCCCAGTAGGCCAGGCAGTCATCGTGCTGAACTGAGAGCACCGCCGAGACGTTCGTACCGGTCTTTATCCTCGAAAGATCTTCCGGCGTCATCGGACACGTTCCGATGACGATGTGGGGTGTGATTTCCCCCCAGTTCAACGACCAATTCCACATCATCGAACCACCCCTTGCTGATTAATCAGCCAGCCTCAGGCTGGCGCGAATCGGGATCTTGCCTTCGTGGCCCAAGTCGGTCAAGGCCGTCGACCTCAGAGCGTCTGATGCGCCGGGCTTGCTCCGGTGTGAAACCCGTCAGCGATCCGTTTCACTGGCCGGCTCGCCCTCTTCAAGCGTGTGGGTAGGTTCAGGCAACTTCACCGGCCACCCGACCGATGGTGCCGGTAGCACCGACGACGATGACTTTCATGTGTGTCGCTCCACTTTGAAGAAAGCTGTGATGCCAGATAAGACAGAATCGCCACCGGCCGCTACGCTCGAGCTTCCTTGGCACGCTTGGACCAGTTCCAGAGGCCGGCGCCGGTGACTTCCTCGGGCAGCCGATGACCGAGCTGGCGAGCGAGCATGCAGATCTGGCCTCGATGATGGCCCTCGTGGGCGACGAGATAGCCGAGAAAGTGGACGACGTCTAGGGGAAAGCCAGAGAGCTTCCCGCCTCGTTCGAGGCCGAGTTCCAGCAAGCTAATGACGCCTCGGCTGCTGCGCTGAAGTGCCGGCAGCAGCGTGCGGCTGCTCACGCGGTGCCGGTTGACGCTTTTCGGCACCGCGATACCGTGCTTCTGGCCGATCATCTTGATCCACATGCAACGGCAATTGTGGATGTGACCGGCGATCATGCGGACGGTACGGCGTGGGGCGCCTGGCACCTTTTCGGGCCACAGTTCGTCAGGTAGGTTCTCGAATAGATATGTCGTGATGCGATTGTTGGTTCGCCAGGTCGCGACGATCGCATCTCGAAGTTCGATCTTTTTGGCCATCGTAGCTCTTCGTTGTAGCTAACGGTTCACAGCTCTGCGGGCGAGTACGACCGGCTGAAAGAATCGATCGTCGATCCGCTCGATTTGGTCGAAGCCGGCCTCAACCTTAAAGCTCGATTAGCCTGTCTATGTGGACGGCGTAGTAGCGCGCGCGACACGATCACCTGCGGCGCACCGTTGTCCGGTTCGAGCACGAAGTACATCGCCATGTCATAATGGTCGCCGTCGAATTCCCAGACTTGGAAGACAATCCACCGACCCTCTGCTGTTCGATGGACGCCGTAAGGACGCAGCTGCGGCGACGAGCGGTCCTCTCGTGCGTAATCGCGCACCGTTATAAGAACGGCGCCGCCCGGACGCGTGCAACTGTAGAACGCTCGGAGCGCCTTCAGTATCCCGGCGTCGCTCAACAGATGCGGGACGGAGTTGTCCGCGCTGAGCACCGCATCGAATACGCGTGAATAGTGCGAATCGCAGCTTCGCATGTCGGCTACGGAAAAAGAAATCGAAAGACCGCGTCGCTCGGCCTCGGATCGGGCGCGCGCGATGGCAGCCGGAGATATATCCGAGGCGGTCACCTCGTGCCCGCGCTCAGCCAATCCCAGGGTTGAGTGCCGATCCCGCACGAGACATCCAGCAAGCGGTGCGGCCCGGGCCCCAGCGCTTTTTGCAGAATAGAATCGAGTGCCGCCGCCTGGCGCTGCACGCTCGTTGGCCAGTCTGTGTAGGCGAGGTGATAGACCGCGGCGATGTCGTCGTAGAAGGTACGCGGATTCATCAGGTCGTGGAGTCCCGGGCAATAGAGTCTTTGGCCGGGTCACCCTTGTCTGGCTCTGGAGGATCACCCGACTCATCCTCTTTCTGCTCCTCGTGCACCTTCGCCTCGATCACCTCTTCGAAGCCGGGTTCGAAGATGGAGTGGATCTCCATCAGGTGGTACGTCGAGGCGCCGCGCCGGGGCTTGTAGCGACGATAATAGATCCAACCCCTCTTTTCCATCCACAAAAGCAGACGATCGAGGGCCGCCAGCGCGACGACGGCTACGAAACCCCAGAACAGCAGTCGCATTCGTCTTAGACGTCTTCGGCGCCGACCCTCTGGATTTCGAGGGTTCCCACGCCCGGTCCGGCTTTCGAGTGAGGCGTGGTGTCAGTCCTCACGACGCACCGAATAGCGCAACATGACGATGCCGCTCGGATAGGTCTGGGTACCGTCGAGCTCCAGGCGCACCGATCGCGGCATCGACGGCAGCAGCGGGATCCCCTGGCCGAGCAGGATGGGCACCACGCCGACCTCCACCGTATTGACGAGGTCGGCCTCGACCAGGCTGCGAAACAGCGAGCCGCCGCCCATAAGCCAGATGTCCTTGCCCTCCTCGGCGCGCAGGGCGGCCACGGTGGAGACGGGGTCGGCGGTGACCGTCACGTCGGGATGATCCTGTGCCCGCAGGGTCTTCGAGAAGACGTAGACCCGCATCCCGGGCATCTGGCTCGCGCCCGCGTTCTGGCGCTGGGCGACCTCGAAGGTGCGCCGCCCCATCAGCACCGTGTCGATGGTCTTGAAGAAGGCGTGGAAGTCGATGGCGGGATCCATGATGATCCAATCGAACTCGTCGCCCGGGCCCGCGATGTAACCGTCCAGGCTCGTGGCGACGGCGTAACGCACGCGTCGCATCGCCGACCTCCCCAAGTGATGATCTGGGCGAGCGCTCACCCCGGCAATCTCGCAGAACAAGCTGCGGCACCCACCGCCCGACCCGCAAGCTTCGAGTGCGGGGGAGCCCGAGCGGCGCCTAGAATTCGCCACCGCCCCCGGCTATACTCGGCCCGACCCGGTACGGAGGTGAACGCTGCGCCGCTCCACGAAATCGATCTTCGTCTTCTGGTTGCCGATGGCGGCGACCTGGCTGATGATGTCCATCGAAGGGCCCTTCCTCGCCGCCGTCATCGCGCGCCTGGCCGACCCGAAGTTCAACCTGGCCGCTTACGGCGTCGCCTTCGCCTTCGCGCTGTTGATCGAGGCGCCGGTCATCATGATCCTCAGCGCCTCCACCGCGCTGGTCGAGGACTCGGCCAGCTTTCGCAAGCTCCGCAACTTCACCTACGCTCTCAACGCGCTGATTACGGGCGCCATGTTGCTGCTGCTGGCGCCGCCGATCTTCGACCTGGTTATGGAAGATCTGATCGGCCTGCCGGAATCGGTCGCGGGGCTCACCTTCGTGTCGCTGCTGATCATGCTCCCCTGGCCGGGGGCCATCGGCTACCGCCGTTTCTACCAGGGTCTGCTGATCCGCGACGGCCTCACCCGGCTGGTCGCCTACGGCACCGTGGTTCGCCTGTCGGCCATGGCTGCGACGGCGCTGCTCCTGTACCAGCTCACCGCTGTGCCCGGCGCGTATCTCGGCGCGGCGGCGCTCACCGCCGGGGTGAGCGTCGAGGCGCTGGTCAGCCGGCTCATGGCCCGGGGCACCGTGCGCAAACTGCGAGCGACGGACGCCGTCGGGTCAGAGCCTCTCGACTACCGCCGCATCACCGGCTTTTACCTCCCGCTCGCCCTAACCTCGTTGATCGGTCTGGCCGTGCACCCGATCGTCACGTTCTTCATGGGGCGAGCGCCCTACCCGGTGGAATCGCTGGCCGTGCTTCCGGTGGTGAACTCGCTCTCGTTCATCTTTCGGGCGACGGGGCTGAGCTACCAGGAGGTGGCGATCGCGCTGCTCGGAAAGCGGCACGAGCACGTGCGCGAGCTGGGGCGCTTCGCTTTCGTCCTCGGGCTCGCGGCGTCGGCCGGTCTGGCGGTCATCGGCTTCACGCCGCTGGCGCGCGTTTGGTTCGAGACGATCTCGGGGCTCACCCCCGAGCTCACCGCCTTCGCCATCGTGCCCACTCGCGTCCTGGCGATCTTGCCCGCCCTCTCGGTTCTGCTCTCGTTTCAGCGGGCGATCTTGGTGCAGGGGCGCCTGACGCGCCCGATCACGTTGGCCACGGCGACGGAGGTGGGCGGGATCGTCCTGGCGTTGCTGGCTCTGATCCACGGGCTGGGGTTGGTGGGAGCGACCGCGGCGGCGATCGCCTTCCTTGCCGGACGGCTGGCCAGCAACTCGTACCTGGTTCCGCCGTGCTTGCGCGTGCTCGAGGCGTCGAAGCGCGCCAACGCCTAAAGGGCCGTCACCGACGCACCGTCCGCCGGCTCGACGGCGAAGAGTTGGTCCTCGAGCGCGCCGTCGTACTCACGCGTCTGATAGAAGCGTTGGGTCAGCGCCTTGATGACCCGCGTCACGCGGCGCTCGTCGCACAGCGCCACCACACACCCACCCATGCCGGCGCCGGTAAGACGGGCGCCCGCCGCGCCCGCGCCCTCGGCGATCTTCACGATCTCGTCCAACTCAGCGCAGCTTACCTCGAAGTCGTCCCGGAGGCTGAGGTGCGATTCCGACATGAGAGCGCCGAACGCTTTCAGGTCGTGGCCGACCAGCGCTCGCTCCGCGAGTTGCACGCGGCGGCCTTCGCCCAGCACGTGGCGGAAGCGCCTCAACAGAGTCGGCTCCAAGGCGTCTTCGGCGAGGTCGAGCAGCTCCTCGACCGAACGCTCGGCGAGCAACGCCGGATAGGAGTCGATTCCGTCGTTGGATTCAAGGGTCGCCGCCACCCGCTCCAGCGCCGTACGGCACTCACCGGTCCGCGCGTTGTACGTCTTGCGGACCACCCCGGACTTCTCCGCGCGAACCAGGCTAAACGCGACGATGAACCGCCAGTCGGGTGTGATGGGGTGCGCGGTGAGGCGCAGCGGCCCAAAGTCGATGCGGCTGGCCGAGCCCCGGCGCGCCGCCAGACAGATCGCCTGGTCCATGCCGCCACCCCGCGTCCCGACGTAGTGCTCGGCCTCGGCCAGCAATTCGGCCAGCTCCATCCGCTCGATCCAGATGTCGTTGGTGTGAAGGATCGCCAGAGCGGCGGCCACCACGAGCGCCGAGGAGGAGCTGAGCCCCGCCGCCACCGGGATGTCGGAGCGCACGAGTCCGTCGAATCCGTCGAGCACGCCGAAGCCCCGCGCTAACGCCTGTGCCGCCGCCTTGACGTAGTTGCCCCAGTCGCCATCGGCGTAGGGCTCGATCTCTGGCCCGATCTCGAACGTGCGCGGCGGATAGCGAGTGTCGGTGCTGGCGATGGCAACCTTGCGATTGGGTCGTTCGCGATAGGCGTGGGCCACGTGCCGCTGTAAGGCTACGGGGAGAACCGACAGCCCGATGTAATCGATGTGATCGCCGATCAGATTGACCCGGCCCGGGGCGCGGATCAGGTGCGAGGGCCCCGGCGGTCCGTAGAGTTTGGCGAAGTCCGCGATCAGTCGGTCCAAATAGTCGGCCCCGTCAGCGTAGTAGTCAGGCGCTCTACATTGATGTGGTGTTGCTCATATTATAATGTCAGCGCCGCGTCGTCGCCCGGCGCATCTGACCCCTCGAGGGGGCGTCGGTTGATGACGGGCGCTCAGCGAGAATCGACCCTAGATTTAGATCGAAGCCCGTCGATGCCGCCGAACCGCCGGAGGTAAGCCCCAGCGCTCATCGGCCGAGCGATCGGGCCCAAGCCCCGGCGAGGTCGATGGAGGTAAGGATGAACGAAGAACCCCCGGCCGTGCTGCCCGAAGACGTCGACACCGTTGCGAAGATCATCCATGGCGCCGTGATCGGAGGCCTGGTGATCGCCCTCGCCATCTTCCTGTTTCTGCAACGGGCCGTGGGTCTGGATTTTCCCGGCGGGATAGGAGGCGGCTTGAGGATCGCCGGCTACGCGCTTCTGGCGACGGGGGCGCTGGGCTCGCTCCTCGTACGCGGCCGCATCAAGCCGCCAGCCAGCGGCACCGAAGTGGGGCGCTGGTGGACCGACGTGATGCCGCAGGCCGTGGTCGTCTGGGCTCTGGCCGAGGGCGGTGGCCTGGGCGCCATGGTCCTAGGCTGGCTCATCGGGGACACAACCCTGCTGGCTTTGGGGGCGGCGGTGGGCCTGGCCCTCCTGTTCGTCACCCGGCCCGGCAGGCTGCGGAGCGAGTCCTGACGGGTTCCAACCTTCCCACCGGCCCGGATATCTCATCCGGTGGAAGGAGGACCCGAGGCCCTGGAGAGTGGCCAATCTGAAGGCGAATCGGGACGCCGAGCGAGCCGACGGGGACGACGTGGCGCGGGCCGCCGCGGGGGATTCCCACGCCTTCGAACGGCTGTACCGGCGGCATGTGGATCGGATTCACAGCCTTTCGCGCCGGATGATCGGGCCTGAGCTTGCCGACGAAGTGACGCAGGACGTCTTCGTCCGGGTTTGGGAGAAGCTGGGCAGTTTTCGCGGCGAGGCGGCGTTCGGGACCTGGCTGCATCGCGTGGCGATCAACGTGATCCTGGGCCGCCGCAAGAAGCTGGGGGTTCGACGCGAGCGCTTCGTCGACGGCGAGCTGGCGCTGGACCGGCTCCACACGAACCCGAAGCGTAGCGAGACGAAGATGGAGTTCGAGGCGGCCCTGCAGTACCTGCCGGACGGAGCGCAGCAGATATTCGTCCTGCACGACGTTGAGGGTTACAAGCACGGCGAGATCGCGGAGATGTTGGAGATCAGCCCAGGAACCTCGAAGTCACAGCTTCACCGGGCGCGGATGATCCTCCGCGAGCACATGGAGCGCTGAGGGTGGATCTTGGCGGGGTGCCGGCTGAGAGAGGGCGGCGAAGGGAAGAGTCGAGATGAGTGATCGTTGGACCGACCGACTGTCCGAGTACCTGGACGGCGAGCTGACGACGGCCGAACGTCGAGAGGTAGAGACACACCTGGCCGACTGCGCCGAGTGCACCGGTGTGCTGGAGGACCTGCGGCAGGTGGTGGCCCGAGCCCAGGTCCTAGAGGACCGCCCACCGTCCACCGACCTCTGGCCCGGTATCGCCGAGCGGATCGGGGCGACGAAGCCGTCGGCCGCGGTGCTGGAGCTTGAACGGCATCGTCGCCAGAAAGCGGCCGCAGCAGGTCGACGCCGCTTTTCCTTTTCGATCCCGCAGCTGGTCGCGGCCAGCGTCGCGCTCATGGTTCTCTCGGGCGGCACGGCCTGGGTGCTCTCGGGGTCCGGGTCGGGCGGCGCCGGAAGCGCGGTGGCGGAAGGCGACGCCGGCCCTGCCGTGCCGATAGCGGCGGCACGCTTCGCCGGATCGGACTATGATGCGGCGGTTTTCGAGCTGCAGCGGATCGTAGCCGAGCGACGCGACCTGCTGGATGAAGAGACGGTCCGCAGCATCGAAGAGAACCTTCTCGTCATCGACCGGGCCATCGCCCAGGCGCGTCGCGCTCTGGAACTGGACCCGGCAAGCACTTACCTGAACGAGCACCTGGTCGCCACGATGCAGCAGAAGCTGGAGTTTCTGCGGCAGGCAGCACGGATGGCCGGAGCGGTCAGCTAGTCGAAAAGGCGCGAGAGTCATGTACACGAAACTGTTGCTGGGAGCGCTGGTTGCGGCGCTGGGGCCTCAGGATCCCGACGTTGCGAGACAGTCGCGGAGCCTGGAGATCGAGGTTCCCGCTATCGATCTGGCGATCCCGGGGCTGGACGTACAGATCCCTGAAATCGATCTGCAGATGCCGGACTTTGACCTTTATCTCCCAGCCTTCGACATAGAGATCCCGGGCTTCGACCTGTACATGCCGACTTTCGAGTTCGAGCTGCCAGGAATCGAGATCGAGATCCCCGAGCTGGCTTTGGCACTGCCCGCCTTGCAGATCGCGATCCCGGATTGGGGGTACGGCGGGGAGGGGTGGTGGGAATCCTACGAGTCGCACCCGCAGGACGCCGAGCTCGACACCGTGTTCGAGGTGAACCCCGGCGCCCGGCTCGAGGTCCGCAACCATGCAGGCGAGATTGTCGTCGCCACTTGGAACCGGAACGCCGTGCGAATCGAGGCGAGCCACTCCAGCCACGATCGGGTCAAGATCTTCAGCTCCGAGTCGTCGGTGAAGGTCAAGTCCGAGACACGGCACGGGCTGCCTGACGTGGTCGATTACAAGATCACGGTTCCCAGCTCTATGCCTGTGGACCTTTGGGGTTTCTACACCGATATCTCGGTGACCGGCTTGAAGAACGGTGTACGGGTGGAGACGCTGAACGGCGACATCCAGGTTCGTGGATCCGCCGGCGAGATCTCGCTGCGGTCGGTGGAGGGTGGTGTGACCGTTCAGGGCTCGAGCGGTCGGCTTGAGGTCAACAATGTTGAGAGCGACATCACGATCACCGACTACGAGGGCGAGCTGTTCATCGAGTCGATCGATGGCGATATCATGCTCGAGGGACTGCGGTCGAAACAGGTCGATGCAAAGACCGTGGATGGCGATCTGTTCTTTAGTGGGTCGATCGCGGATGACGGCCGTTATCGGCTGACCACGCACGACGGCGACGTGACCGTGACCGTGCCAGAGAATATCAACGCCACAGTATCCGTCGCCACGTTCGATGGCGAGTTCGAGGCGGACTTTCCGGTGACCCTCGGTACGGCCGAGGCGGGGCGCCGGTTCAGCTTCACGATCGGCAATGGCGCCGCCCGGCTTGAGCTGCATTCGTTCGACGGCGACATTCGACTGCAAAGACGCTAGCTTTGTGCGGAGAGGATAGACGATGAAGACGGTCGGTGTAATCGCTTTGGCAACGCTGGCGGCGGCCTGGATGCCGTCGCCCGCTCAGCCGGACCGCGGCGCGACAGGCGAGCGGCGGGCTCTGGCGGTGGAAAATCCGACCGCCGATGCCGTGGCCGACGAGAGAGACTGGGAGTGGAAGGGCCGTGTCGATCGCGGTGACGCAATCGAGATCAAAGGCGTGAACGGAGCCATCCGGGCCGAGCGTAGTTCTGGCAACGAGGTGGAGGTCCGGGCACGGCTGCGGGGCAGAAGAGACGATCCGAACACGGTGAAGATGGAGGTGATCGAGCACGCCGACGGTGTGACGATCTGCGCCGTCTATCCGAGCCGGGATCCTGACGAGCCCAACGAGTGCCGGCCGGGCGGCCACGGCCGGATGAACGTGCAGAAGAACGATGTCGAGGTGGAGTTTACGGTGCGTGTTCCCGCGGGCGTCAACTTCATCGGCCGCACCGTGAACGGCGATGTGGAGGCGCTGGGAATCCAGGGCGATGTGGAAGCGCATACCGTGAACGGTGGGGTGGACGTATCCGCCAGCGGCCTGGCCGAGGCCACAACGGTAAACGGTTCGATCACCGCCTCCCTGGGCCGCGCCAACTGGACGGGTACCATGGACTTCACCACGGTGAACGGCAGCGTCACCCTGGAGCTACCCGCGGACCTCAACTGTGATGTGAGCATCTCCACCGTGAACGGGCACATCTCCAGCGATTACCCACTGATGGTGGAGGGTCGGATTTCGCCGCGGCATGTGAAGGGAACGATTGGCGACGGTGGCCGCACGCTGGTCGTAAAGACGGTGAACGGCAGCGTGCAACTCCGCCGAGCCTAGCACGATCACTCCTCTGCTGAGCGGGTCAGGGGCGCCGAACGGCGCCCCCCTTTTTTGCGCGACGCGCGACCGTGCGCTCCGTGGACGCTCGTATCTCGAACACCTAGATTGGCCCCGTCCCCCCACCATCCTTACGTCAGAAGACCCCGGAGGATCGAGACATGTCCCTGAAGCGCCTGCTCGCGGTACTCGCCATCTTCTGTTTCGGCTTCGCCGTTGCGGCCGTTGAGGCCACCGTAGCACAGGAGGGCGCGCCAGACGACAAATGGACCGTGGACGATATCCTGCTGGGCGAGTCGGCGAGGCAGTACCGGATCGCGCCAGACGGCCGCTGGGTGGTCTGGGTGAAGACCGCGATGGACAAAGAGAAAGGCCAGCGCGTCTCGAACCTGTTTCTGTCTAGCCTCGGCGAGGATCGCGAGGTCCAGCTCACCCGCGGCGACCACACGCACTCCGCTCCCCGCTGGTCGCCGGACGGCAAGCTGATCGCCTTCCTCAGCACGCGGCCGCTGCCCGAGAAGAAAGAGGATGCCGCCTCTTCGCAGCTTTGGCTCATCGATCCGGCGGGCGGCGAACCGTGGCCGCTCACCAGCTTCGAGCGGCGCGTGCGCAGCTTCGAGTGGCGAGATACGGCCACGATCATCTTTCTGGCCGAGGAGGATCCGAGCCTCTACGAGCAGGAGGTGAAGAAGCGCAAGGACACCTCACGAGTCGTGGAGGACGCCGAGCACGAGCCGCCGGTGCGACTCTTCGCTCTGTCCATCAAGGACAAGAAAGTCACCCGTCTGACCGAAAACGACGACTGGATGCGAAGCTTCGCCTTGTCCCCTGACGGGTCGAAGGCGGTCGTCGTTCACCAGCGCAGCCTGTCGTGGGTCTACGATCAGCGGGTGCCCCACGTCACCTATCTCTGGGACATCGGGAGCGGGCAGGGGCGTCAGATCTTCGACGGCGCCCGGATCATCCCATCGGACGTCCAGTGGGCAAAAGACGGAAGCGGCTTCTACTTCGTCAACGACTCGACGACGCACCCGCGCTACCGCGAGGCGACGATCAACCTGATCATGTATTACGATCTGTCGCGTGGGGCGGCGCAGCTCGTGGATCTCGGCTGGGAGCGTGGCCACGGCTTCGACTACGCCGTCACCACCGACGGCTTCGTAGCGCTGCTCGCCGACGGGGTGCGCTTCCGGCCGGCGCGCTTCACCCGCCGCGGTGATAGCTGGCGCCGGTCCTGGGTCGAGGGCGTTCACACGGCCAACATCTTCGGCATCGCTCTGGGCGCGGACGGGCGGACGCTGGTCTACAGCCACACGACGGCCAACACGCCGGCCCAGCTCTATCGTGCTCAGCTGCGCGGCTCGCGCACCCAGGGCGAAGCTCAGCTGACGAAGCTCAACCCCGGCTACGAGAAGAAGCCCAAGCCGCGGGTGGAGATCATACGTTGGACCGGCGCCCGCGACGAAGAGGTGGAGGGCGTCCTCTATTATCCGCTGGACTATCGAGAGGGTCAGCGATATCCGCTCATCCTGAGCATCCACGGCGGCCCGGCCAGCGCCGATCGCGACGCCTGGAGCATCGGCTGGTCGCGGCCGATCGTGCTGCTGAACCAGAAGGGCGCCTTCGTGCTGAAGGCGAACTACCACGGAAGCTCGTCCTACGGGCTGGACTGGGTCGAATCGATCTGCTGTGGCAACTACTACAGCCTCGAGATTCCCGATCTGGAACGCGGCGTCGATTACTTGATCGAGCGCGGCCTCGCCGATCCGGAGAAGCTGGGGACGATGGGCTGGAGCAACGGTGCCATCCTCTCGATCGAGCTGACGACCCGCAACCCGCGCTACAAGGCGGCCTCGACCGGCGCCGGCGATGTGGAGTGGATCAGCGACTGGGCCAACGTGGACTTCGGCGCCGCTTTCGACGGCTACTACTTCGGCAGCGCGCCTTACGAAAACCCACAGCGTTACATCGAACTGTCGCCGTTCTTCCGCATGAAGAACGTGAAGACGCCGACGATCATCTACTTCGGCACCGAGGACCGGAACGTGCCCACCGATCAGGGGTGGTCGCACTTCAGAGCGCTGCAACAGATCGGCCAGGTGCCGGTGCGTTTCGTCCTCTTTCCCGGCGAAGCGCACGGCCTGACCAAGCTCGCCCATCAGCGCCGCAAGGTTGAAGAGGAGATGGCCTGGTTCGACAAGTACCTGTTCGGAGATCACGAACCCGAGAACGAGGCTGTGAAGAAAGACTCGCCGCTGGCGGAGGCGCTCAAGCGGGCGGAGATCGCCGTGACAGACGGCGACTACGGGCTGAAACAAAACGGCGCGCTCGTGCCCGAGGTCGTGCAGCACGAGGGACTCGAGATCGGCCGCTTCGAGGTGACGCGCGGTCAGTTCGCCGCCTTCGATGCGAGCTACCGTTACGAAGCGGGCACAGCAAATCACCCGGCCAACGCCGTCAGCTTCGAGCAGGCGCAGGCCTACGTGGAGTGGTTGTCCGGCGTCACCGGCACACCGTACCGGCTCGGCAGCGTGGCCGAGCTGAAGACGATCTATGAGTCCGCAAAGGGGAAAGAGAACACGCTCGACTACTGGGCGGGCTACACTCCCAACCCCGACGACGCCGAGAAGCTGGCCGAGAAGATCGGCCAGTTGCCCGGGCCGGCGCCCCTGCTGAAAGCGGTGGGGAGCTTCCCGGGTCGCGGCGACGTACCGGTCTACGATCTGGGCGGTAACGTCGCCGAGTGGGCCGTGACGCAAGACGGGCGCGGCCAGCTGATGGGTGGGAGCGCCGACCGGCCCGCCGACGCGAAGAGCGGAAGCGTCGAAGCGGCCGCGCCGTACCGCGGCTTCCGGGTCGTCCGGGGCGGGCGCCCGTGACCCGCGGGACAGGGGTCCAGTGATGACCGCCGGCGAGGACGCGGCAGGCCGTCGGCGCGGAGGCGTGCTCCACGGCGATTTCGGCGTGACCCTCCGCGATGTGGAGGCCGCCCGAGAAGCGATCGCCGGGATCGCGGTGCCAACGCCGGTGCTCGATGCGCCCGAGCTGGCGGACCGGGCCCGCGGCGAAGTGCTGCTCAAGTTGGAGAACACCCAGGTCACCGGCTCGTTCAAGGTCCGGGGCGCCGCCAACAAGATGCGAGCGTTGTCCCAGGCGGAGCGGGCGCGCGGCGTGGTGACGTGTTCCAGCGGCAACCACGGGCGCGCCGTGGCCTACGTGGCGCGTGCCCTCGGCGTACCGGCGACGGTGTGCGTGCCCGATTGGGTCGATCCCACGAAACTTCGGGCCATCCGGGCCTACGGCGCCGAGACGGTCGTGTATGGCAGCACATATGACGAGGCGGAGGCGCGCTCTTTCGAGATCCGTGCCGAGCGCGGACTGGTCTACGTGCACCCGTTCGACGATCCGTGGGTGATCGCGGGTCAGGGCACCATCGGGCTGGAACTGCTGGAGCAGGTCGCCGATCTGGATGCCGTCCTCGTGCCGCTCTCCGGCGGTGGGTTGATCGGCGGCATCGCACTGGCGGTGAAGTCGCGGGTCCCGGAAATCCGCGTCGTCGCCGTCTCCGCGGCCAACGCTCGAGTGATGTACGAGAGCGTCAAAGCCGGGAAGCCGGTATCCCTTCCCGAGGAAGAGACGCTGGCCAACGCGCTGGCCGGCGGCATCGGCCTAGACAACCGTTACACGTTGCGACTCGTTCGTGACCTGGTGGATGAGCATGTGCTGGTCACCGAGGAGGAGATACGCCGAGCGGTGGCCTTCGCGGCGCTCGAGTACCGGGTCGTGGTGGAAGGTGGGGGCGCCGTCGGTGTCGCGGCGCTGCTGGCGGGGAAGATTCGTGGGCACGGTCGCATGGCCGCCATTGTGAGCGGCGGCAACATCGATCCGAAGGCGCTCGCGCGGATCGTCAGCGATCAGGCGGAATAACGAAGACGTCTCATCTGTCCCGCGGGCCCGACGATGACGGCTGTTTTGCTGAGTCACGATATGATCACGAGAGGTCGAGATGTTCTTGAGAAAAAGAGTCGCGATCGCGGTGCTCGCTGTGGCGTTGCTCGCTGCCTGCCGTGATAGGATGCCCGAGCGCGAGGCGGATCTCATTCTTACGGGCGGCCGCATCTGGTTCGGCCCAGGCGCGCCGACAGAGGCCGGCTCGGGGCCCACGGCCATCGCCATCGCTGACGGCAAGGTTCTGGCGGTCGGCACTGATGCCGAGATCGAAGCGGCCGCCGGCGCAACGACGCGGCGGATCGACCTACAGGGGCGGCGTGTGGTTCCCGGCTTCATCGACAGCCACACGCACTTCATCGACGGTGGCTTCGAGCTGGCCGGCGTGCAGCTCCGCGACGCGGCCACCCCCCAGGAGTTCGCCCGGCGCATCGGCGCGTTCGCCGCGGCACACCCCGATGGCTGGGTCACCGGCGGCCAGTGGGACCACGAGCTGTGGGGCGGCGCGCTGCCACGCCGCGACTGGATCGATACGCTGACGCGCGAGACTCCGGTCTTCGTCTCGCGTCTCGATGGCCACATGGGCCTCGCCAACAGCCGGGCCCTGGAGCTGGCCGGGGTTACGGCCGAGACACCCGATCCCGAGGGCGGCACCATCGTGCGCTACCCCGACGGGCGGCCGACGGGGATCCTCAAGGACGCAGCCCAGTCGCTGGTCTACCGGGTGATGCCCGCCGCCTCCGAGGCTGAGAGCGACCGAGCGCTGCAGGCCGCGGTCGATCACGCGTTGGAGCGGGGCGTCACGATGGTGACGGACATGGGCTCGTGGGCGGATCTGGAGACGTATCGGCGCGCCCGACAGCGCGGCGTGCTTGGCATCCGCGTCTACAGCATCGTGCCGATCGCCACCTGGGAGCGTCTGGCCGAGTACGTCGCCGCGGAGGGCCGCGGCGATCACCGCCTGTTCTGGGGCGGCCTCAAGGGCTTCGTCGACGGATCACTCGGTTCGACCACCGCCTGGTTCTACCAGCCCTACGACGATGCGCCGGGCACCTCCGGCCTCGTGGTGAGCGATACGGCGCAACTCGAGCGCTGGATCGCCGCCGGCGATTCGGCCGGGCTTCAGGTGGTGATCCACGCCATCGGCGATCGGGCGAACGACTGGCTGCTCGAGGCGTTCAGCGCCGCTCGGGACGCGAACGGCCCGCGAGGCCGGCGCTTCCGCATCGAGCACGCCCAGCACCTCACCCGTGACGCCATACGCCGTATGGCCGCCGACAGAGTGATCGCGTCGATGCAGCCGTACCACGCGGCCGACGACGGGCGTTGGGCCGAAAAACGCATCGGGCCCCAACGGATCAAGACGACCTACGCGTTCCGCAGCTTGCTGAACGAAGGCGCGCGGCTGGCGTTCGGCAGCGACTGGACGGTGGCGCCCATCGATCCGCTGACCGGTGTGCACGCCGCGGTCACCCGCCGGACCCTCGACGGCGCCAACCCGGACGGTTGGGTGCCGGAAGAGAAGATCGGCGTGGCCGAGGCGATGGCCGCCTACACGGCGGACGCCGCCTACGCCGCTCACCTGGAAGCCTTGCTCGGCGAGCTGGCGCCGGGCAAGTCCGCCGACCTGGCTGTACTGTCCGACGACATCTTCGCGATCGACCCTGGCGCGATCGCCGATGTAAGAGTCGATCTGACGGTTGTCGAGGGCGAAGTGGTCTATCAGCGGACGACCTGAGCGCTCGACTCAGGCCGACATCACGCGGTCGCGCAATTTCGCGGGAAGCTTCTCGCAGGCGTAGCGAACCGTCGTGCGAGACAGTCGGTGAATGTTGTGGAGCAGGTAGTCGGCCACCGTTTGCGGCTGGGTGCGCGAGGCCTCTTTCAGCAGCCAACCGATCGCCTTCTCGACCATGTCATCGCGATCCTCGGCCAGCCGGTCGCAGATGGCGAAGGCGGCGTCGTGATGGTCGCCGCGCCGGGCGTGCCTGACGAGGCCGACCGCGGCGGCGCGACGTCGCCAGCGGTTGCGGCTGCGAGTCCAGGCGGTGAGCCGGCCGACCAGCTGGGGCTCGGCCTCGAGCAGGTGCGCGAGAAGATCACAGCAGAGGCAATCGGTCTCGGCCCAGTTGTTCAGGCTGTCCACCCAGCCGTCGAAGTGCTGCCAATGCCGGCGCTCCAGACGCCGATGGAACTTGGAGAGGATGAGCACCGCGAGCGCGCGCTCTTCCACAACACCGCTCTCCCAAAGCGCGTCGGCGATCTCGAGCAGCTCGTCGATCTCGAGGCTGGCACCCCGATACTCCCGGGCCGCTTGCGATGCCAGGCGGCGTAGCTCCGCCGTGCGCAGCCCGAGCGTCCGGACCGGCTCTTTGAAAAATCGCTGTTGCGAACGGCGAAACTCGGGATTGGCGGCCTCTCGCAGCCGCCGCTTGAGTCGCGCCGCCGTATGTTCGATCTTCTTGCCCATGCGTTTTGCCCTGTTGCGTCGCCCTGTGCGTAGCGTCCGTCGCCAGCGCGTTCGCTCTCATGCTGCGGGACCGTGCGGGTCTCGGCAAGAGCGGCGCGCACGGTGGCCGTTTTCGCCTCTCGACGATCTGGCGAATCGACGATGACCCACGCTCTAGCGATGGCGCTCTTCGAGACGGTTTTCCGCGATCTCGCTCCAACGGTGCAGTTCGGTTGGCCCGGTCGTCTGTTCGTCTTCGTGCTGCTGGTCGTTGTCCCGTTTCTCACGCTGCTGCAACCGGATGAGCGGCAGATCCCCATGCCTCCGCGGCTGATCCTCTACGCCTCGGCCGTGGTTGGAATCTGGTTCCTGGCGGCGCTCACCATCGTGGTGATGGTGGTGGAGGGCGCCGGGTTCTCGGAGATCGGTCTGCGCATCACCGGTGCCCGTACCTTCTTGGGCTGGACGGCAGCGGTCACTTTCGGCACCCTGGCGGGCAACTTCGTCATCAGCCAGGCGGCGGCGTGGCTGGGAGTGCGGGAGTCTCGGCTCACCTATCACCTGATGCCTCGGGCCAGCCGTGAGCGCTGGGCCTTCCTCGGCGTGTCGGCCAGCGCCGGGTTCGGCGAAGAGCTGACCTACCACGGCTTCCTGCTGGCCGGTCTCGCCGCCTGGCTGGGCAGCGGCTGGTGGGCGGCGGCGGTGGCGAACCTGGCCTTCGGGATTCTCCACGGCTACCAGGGTCCGGCGGGAGCCATTCGCGCCTTCGCGATGGGATACGTGCTCTGTCTTCCGGTGGTCGTCGGCGCCGGGCTGTGGCCGGCGATCGCGGCGCATTTCCTGGTTAACGCGCTGCTGGGGTTTGGGTTGTGGAGGTGGATGGTGCCGCCGGAGCGGCGCTGGCCCGACGCGCCCGATTAGAAAGAATTGCCGGCAGAGAGCGTCCTTTGCGACGACGACGCCGGTGGTATTGTCGTGCGACCGCCGGAGGCCGCAATCCGCTTTCGGCACTCGTGAAAATGGAGATCGCGTAGATGCCACTCCTCGCTTCCGCCGTGAGAAGAATGCAGGCGGCGTGCTTTGGCGCCCTCCTCGCCGTTGCCGCCGCTTCGCAGCAAGCGTCGGCGCAGGTGCCCGCGAGCCGGACGGGACCTACCGACCCATCAGAGCTCGAGGCCTTTCTCGACGGGCTGATGGATGCCCACCTCGAAGAGTTCCACACGGCGGGTGCCGTAGTGTCGGTGGTGAAGGACGGCGAACTCTTCTTTGCCAAGGGGTACGGGTACGCGGACAACGACGCCCGCGAGAAAGTAGATGCCGAGCGGACACTCTTCCGCATCGGCTCGGTGTCAAAGCTTTTCGTCTGGACCACGGTGATGCAGCTGGTAGAGGACGGAAAGCTCGACTTGGACACTGATATCAACGAGTACCTTCTCGACGTTCACATCCCCGACACCTACCCTGAGACCATTACGCTTCGGCACCTGATGAGCCACTCGGCGGGTTTCGAGGACTGGATCGTCGGGCTCTTCGGCAAGGACGAGAGCGACGTCCGCCCCCTTGGCGAGATCCTATCGCAGCAAACTCCGGCGCGGGTCCGACCGCCGGGGGAGGTGTCGTCGTATTCCAACCACGGTACCGGGATGGCCGCCCATATCGCGGCCATCGCTTCCGGAATGCGCTGGGATGACCTCGTTGAGCAGCGCATCCTGGAGCCCTTGGGCATGCGATACACGACTTTCGAGCAACCAGTACCCGACCGCCTGGCCGAGCAGCTGTCCAAAGGATACGCGTACGCGAGCGGCCGATTCGTAGAGAAAGACTTCGAGTGGATCCCGCTGGCTCCGGTCGGTGCCGCCTCCGCCTCGGCCGGGGACATGGCCAGGTTCATGATCGCCCACCTGCAACGAGGCCGATACGGCGACGGGCGAATCCTCGAGCAGGAGACTGCCACGCGGATGCAGAGCGAGTCATTCCGAATGGCGCCGGGGGTGAACCCCATGGCATACGGATTCATTGACTTGAGCGCCAATGGTGAGTGGATCATCGGACACGGTGGAGACACCTTCTGGTTCCACACGGGCTTGGCACTGTTCCCAGAACACGACCTGGGTGTGTTTGTGGCTTACAACTCCAAGGACGGTGGCCGTGCCACGTCGAAGTTCCTGGATGCTTTCGTGGATCGGTACTTTCCGGAACCCGAGGCTGGAAAGCTGGCCCCGCCCGAGGATTTTGCGGAACGTGCGGCCCGTTTCACCGGCCATTTCCGCTCCAATCGTTTGTCCCACACGTCCCTCGGCAAGCTTGCGGGAGCCACTCCGGTCTCGGTCCACGCCACGGACGAAGGAATGCTCCATTTCCTGGGCCACGACTGGGTGGAAGTCGCTCCGCTCACCTTCCGAGAGGTGGACGGGGACCGTACCGTCGTCTTTCGCGAAGCAGACGATGGGACGATCACGCACTTCTTCCTCGCACAGCTTCCGATCATCGCCTTCGAGCGCGTGCCTGCTGGCGAGGGCCCGGGGTTGCACCTGTTCATCCTGATCGTCGCGGTGCTGATGACGCTGGGTACGGTGTTGGCCTGGCCGGTCGGCTGGCTCGCCCGGCAGTGGTATGGGGTGGGTCGTGCGGCGTTGGTGCGCATGCCGGCGCGCGCCCGCCTCGTTCTCTGGTCAGCAGCCGTCCTCTTCCTGGTGTTCGCTCTCGGCATGGCCGGCGTCCTGACAGAGCCGGAGCGAATTGCCATCGAGGTTCCGACGGAGCTACGCGTCCTGCTGGCGCTGCCGATTCTGGCCGGGGTGCTGACGCTTGCGGCGGTATACTTCGCGGTCGGGTTGTGGCGTCGACGTGCGGGCCGGCTCCTGGGTCGTTTGAGCTACTCGCTCGCCGTCCTGTCGTTCTGCCTGGTTCTGTGGCAGCTCAACGTGTGGAATCTGTTAGGCTGGAGATTCTAGTGCTTGTCACTCACCTTCAAGCCGAGTCTCTTTCGGCGTTGATCATGTAGCGCCAAAGCCGAAGCGAGCCGTCTCGCTCGCGCTGCAGCACCAGCAGGTACTTGCCGTAAAGTGGGGCGCGCCGTTCGGAGGTGCCCGGTAAGAGTATGCCCGTCACCCTCCCCCGGCTAAGGATCGCGTCACCGAACCTGTCCACTTCCAGAACTTCGTGCGCGATCTCCACCCGATAGCGCTCTCGCAACCTGTTATAGCGTTCGGCGATCACGCGCTTCCCGACCAGCGCCGGCTCGCCGGGCGGTAAGATCACCTCGTAGTCGGCCACCAACTCGATGAGCTCAGCGGGCTCGGCTTCGGCAGCCAGCCGGTCGAGCGTCACCAGGAAGCGGCTGACCGCCACCATGTCGTCCGGCGTGGTCCCGGCGTCGCCGCCGGGCGTACATGCGAGCCCGATGGCGCAGGCGCAAAAGAGGGTCAGCGCCCGCCGCCGGCGGGCCGGGTAAAAAAGGCGAGCCGGCGGCCACGTCCGCCTCCACGCGGGCGCTCTCCACGACTGCGGAGGCTGGAGACGGACGGTCACCCGCCGGCTCGAACGGGAGTAAGTGTCAGCGTGTACGGATCTTGATTCCGCCCGATCCGGTGTCGATCTCGATATTTGCTCGACCGTCTCCGATCTCTAGCTCGACCAGGTCGCGGCTCATGCGGCGGAGGCGCGCGTCGGGCACATCCAGGTTGATGCCGCCGCTGCCGGTCTCCGCGAAGATGCGGGCGGAAGCGTTGGCCGGCAGGATGATCGTCACGCCACCGCTCCCGGTGTCGACCATATGATCGCCGCCCTCCAGCTCCATCAGGTCGAGAGTGACCGAGCCCGAGCCGGTGTCGATGTTCGATTCGCCGGCATAGATCTCCGTCGTGCGCACCGAGCCACTGCCCGTGTCCACCTCGAGCTGGCTGGCCCGGGCACGCTCCACCGTGACGCTGCCGCTCCCGGTGTCGATGCTGACCTCGTCGCCCTCGACGTCGCTCACCTCGACGCGGCCCGAGCCCGTGTCCACGTTCAGGCTGCCGCGGATCGTGCTGGCGGCCACAGAGCCGCTGCCGGTGTCGATGTGGGTGTCACCCGAGATGTTCTCGGCCGTGACCGGCCCGCTGTGCGTATCCAGGTCCACCGGCGCCTGGACGTTCATCGCTTTGAGCTGCCCCACGGCCAGCTTGACGCGGGTGGCCACGCCGCGCGGGACCAGGATCTCCAGGTCGGCCCAGGCCTCGAGGTCGCCCCGGCGCCCGATCTCGATCCGCTCATTTCCCGACACGTGTGAGTAAAGATCCTCGAGGAACGAACTCTCATCGCTCCAGCTCCTGAGCCTGAACTGGGTGCTGCCGCCGTGGTCGCGGTCGTAGCGGATGCTCTGCGACTGGTTCAGCGGATAGACCACGTGGAACTCCGCCGCCCCACCCCGCTTCACCTGAAAGTCAAGCGTGCCGGCGTCGCTTCCGCCCGGCGTCGCCCGGATGACGATGCGCGAGCCATCGTGCCCACGGACGGTGACCTCGCCGGCCAGGTTGGTGACCAGCAGCCGGTCTCCCTCGAAGGAGAACTCCTGCTGCGCCGGGGCCGGGCCGACGGCAAGCAGTACGAGAACGCCCGCCAGCGCCATGCTCAGCGTTCGGTATCTCATGAACGTGCCTCCGTATGGACAGGCGCCGCCCCTCCTGCGGAGCGGCAAATGTGGCTGAATTCCCACCTGTTGGACATGTCGTTCGGCGGATGGGTTGGAATCCCGATTTTCGGGCTATCTAAGCGTCCGTACGCTGGGCGGATGGCCCCGGTTTCGCCGCCGGCTAGGGCCCCAAAGGCCGGTCAGACCACCGGGGCGGGCGCGGCCAGTCGGTTGTAGAGCCAGGCGAAGACGGCGCCGACGATCGCACCGTCCAGCAGTGCGTACAGCGTTGCCACGATCACCGAGCCGAAACCGCCAATGGTGTATCCCGGATACAGTGAACTGGCGAGCTCCAGCAGCGCCTGGCCGTAGCCGGGCCAAATGAGGTTTCCGATGCCAACCAACAGGACCGAGGCGCCCCAAACGACGCCTGCGGTGATCGCGAGGGCTTTGACCGAGAGCTTCATTGTCGCCTCCAGGTGAAGCGGGAAGGGAGCGGGCACCAGAGGTGCTACGTCACTTCACCTTTCAGCCTAGGGTGGGAGTCGGCGATTGTCGAGCGTCGCCGGCGTATCGACGCCCACGATAGGTTTAGTCGACTTCTGGGCGATAGAGCGATAGGTGGATGCTGGGCCAAAAGATCCAGGACCTGTTCCCCGTTCGAGGTCTTCCCCCCGCCTGTGATCTCGTGACCCAGCACGTTCTCTATACCTGTGGCGCGGCTCCGCCAAACAGTCACCCTCGCCTGTGTGTAGATGCCTTCTCGCCGAAAAACGTTAAAATGAGGCCGCGCCCCGATGTCTTCCATCGGACGGGCGCGATCGGGAAGGCTGTTTGGGCCGCAAGCGTGGTGACGGAACAGGCGGGTGACCTAGAGACATGACCGAGCCAGAGCTCGAAGTCAGAAATGACTGGGCGCCGGAGCCCGCGCCGCCGGCTCGGTCCGAGGGTCGGCCGCTCGGGTGCGGCGCCGTGCTCGCGGCGTTTGGAGCGGGCCTCGCCTCCGCGGTCCTCGTCGCTGGGTTGGGCGTGCTGGTGGCCGGCGAGTCGCTCGCCCTGGCTTCGCTGCTGGTCGAGGTCGGCTTCCTCGCCGGGGTGATCGCCTACCTCGGGGTCAGCGGGCGCCGCGTCGCCGGGGCGCTGAGGCTGGGCCCGCTGCCGGCCCCGGCGCCGACCTATGTGCTGGCGCTCAAGCTGGGCGTGGCGCTGCTCCTGGCTAATTTCGCCGCCACGGCGCTGCTGGGGCCGCCGCTTCGTGACATCGAGTTCGTCACTCAGGTGGAGGGGATGGCCGAGCGCATCGCCCTGGCCGTGAGCGTCGCGCTGGCCGCCCCGCTGATCGAGGAATCGCTGTTTCGAGGTCTTCTTCAGGGCGTGCTGGAGGACCGGATGCGCCCCTGGTTCGCCATCTCTGCGGCTGCTCTGCCGTTCGCGCTCCTCCATGGGCCCGAGCCGGCGCTCTTCTTCTTCTTCTGGAGCCTCCCCGTCGGCTGGGTGACCTGGCGAACCGGGAGCGTCCGGCCGGCCGTGCTGGTGCACGCGGTCAACAACCTGGTGGGACTGACCGGACTGCTGCTCAGCGGCACGGTTCGACCGGAGGAGATCGAGCGGACCGCGGGCACGATCGCCTTCTCGCTGGCGCTGCTGGCGGCGGCGGCGCTCTGGTCGGTACGGCTCTGTCGCCGGGTGGGCCTTCTGATGGGCGAGGGGAGTCCGTTACGGGCGTGAGCGGGACGTCGAAACCCCAAGGCTATTCGCCTCGTACGGACGCGTGTCGGGCCTTATAGCTCGGTTAGCGACGACGAGTTATCAGCGGGCAGGTGCGGACGGCGCCCTCGTCGCCGATGCTGAGGTGCGATGGAAGAGGTCACCAAACGACGCTTGCAGTTTCTGGCGGGATTTGCCGTTTACTTCGGCGTTCTTTGGCTGCTCTGGAATACACCTATCGTCTATCCCCTTAAGATCTTCGTGGTTCTGCTCCACGAGCTGAGCCACGGGGTGATGGCCGTAGCGACCGGCGGTTCGATCGAGCGGATCGTCGTCACGGCCAACCAGGGAGGCCTGTGCGTGTGTCCGGGTCGCAGCCCCTTTCTGATCCTCTCGGCCGGATATCTGGGCAGCCTACTGTGGGGCGCGCTGATTCTGCTGGCCGCGCAGGCCCGTGGAGCAACCCCACGCGTCGCGGCCGGGGTGATCGGCGTCCTGGTGCTGGCGGTGACCGTGGTCTACGTGCGGAACGGCTTCGGCATCCTTTTCGGCGTGGCCTTTGGCGCCGGTCTGATTGCGGCGAGCCGTCGGCTGCCGATCCAGGGCAACGCGGTGTTGCTCACCGCTCTCGGGTTGACGAGCTGCCTTTACGCGATTCTCGACATTAAGAGTGACGTTCTCGATCGCCCCGAGGTCATGTCGGACGCCCGCATGCTCGCCGAGTTGACTGGGGTTCCGACGGTGGTCTGGGGCGTGGTCTGGATCGGCGTCGCCCTGCTGATCAGTGGTTTCTTGTTCAGATGGGCCTTTCAGCGGGCCGCGGAGGGAACGGTCCGGCGGCGCGAGGTGTTCCAGGTCTAGCGCCGGCGCCGAGGCGGCGCGCGGCCCGATAGAAGAACGAGAAACGGGGCGGAGGTCATCGGTCTCTGCCCCGCTCACATCCCAAGCTGCCAACGCGGCCGCTTACGCTCCCCAGTCAGAACCTCGAGCCGGGAGGGTCCACGTCCGCTTTGCGCCAGGCGGTTGGCAAACGCTCCCGAGCGGCCTCGGCGTCCGCGGACTCGCGGGTCTGGGGGTAATCGCACAACCGGCTTAGCAGCCGGCTTGATGGTTCAAATACAATCGCGAGGATGTCAAGAAGATCATCGGCTAGGCCGCCCGCCAAGGGCGGGAAGGGCGGGTTCGCCCTCAGAAGAACGCGCTCCCCGATACGTAGATCACCGTTGGAACCACACCGAACTCGGAAGGGAGGGTCGTGGGTACAGCCCCGAAGTCGTCGTCGCCGAGTCCAAGGAAGAGTCCGGCGCGAAGCGTCACCTCGTTCGAAGCGGAGTAGGTGGCGCCGGGCGCCAGCAGCACGCTCTCGTCCCCCAGGTTGGCGAGGACGAGCAGGTCGACGGCGAAGAGAGGGTGTAGCTGATAGACGGCCTGGGAGACACCCACATCCCGGCCCAGCACCTGAAGCTCGCCGCGCACGGATGGTTTCGAGAACAGCACCGCGGCCAAGTCTCCGGCGCTTGCTGCGCCGAAACCGTCACGTTGATACTCGAAAACGACGTAGAGGTCACGACCGCGCAAGGCTAAGCGGGTGTCGAGCCCCACCGTCGCGCGCAGGGTCGGCTCATCTTCATCGTCCTCGCGCAGGCTAGCCTCGGCTCGCAGCGCGACCCGCCCGACTCCGCCGGCCGCGCCGAAGCCGAGCGCCGGTTCCTCGTGCAGCGCTCCACCCCAGGCTGACAGTTCCCAGCCGCGCCAGGTCGCTCGACCGCGGCCCAGCACCGTGAGTGACTCGCCGATTGGCGAATCGGCCAGCCTGGCCGCCAGCTCCAACTCGCTGAGCGGTCCGGGGAACGCCTGCAGGCGCAACGCGTCCACACCGCCCCTGTACTCGCGAAACGGATCGGCGGGATCGAAGGGCGCGAAGGGATCGGCCGGTGTGAGGAAGAGCGTGGTCGCCCAGGAGATCGTCTGGCGGCCCGCCGTGATCTCGAGGAAATCGGCCGGCGCCACGCGGGCGTTCAGCCGGTCGAAGCGGTGACGCCAGAGCCAGTGGCTCGTCTCCTTGAGCGTCCAATCCAGGTTCAGCCACTCGCCGCCGCCCGGCGCGACGCCGGCGAGGAGCGCGCCAACGGGTGCGCCCACGGCTCGCTCGCTGTAGGAGAGCAGATGCTCGTAGGCGACCTCGAAAGTCAGCGGTCCGACCTGTGGCATCGTCATGAAGCGCAGCCGCTGCAGGTCGCCGAACCCCCCGGCGGCGAATGCGGTGGAGTCGTTCCAGAGCGGGACGTTGAGGTAGTAGCCGCGGACGGTGGGGAGCTGAGCGTTCAGAGGTCCGCCGCCCAGCAGCGAGATCGCTGCAGCCAGAGTTGCGCCGCGTATCACCGCTCCGGCGCGGGCGACCGGCGCTGGTCCGAGGCCACGGCGCCGTCGACCAGGCGAATAAGCCGGCGCGCCCGCTCCATGACGCGCGGGTCGTGGGTGGCGAACACGAAGGTGGTGCCGAGATCGCGATTCAGCTCCTCCATCATGTCGAGCAGCGCATCGCTGGCGGCCGAGTCGAGATTGGCCGTCGGCTCGTCGGCGAGCACCAGCGCCGGGTGGCCGACGACGGCGCGGATCACGGCGACACGCTGCTGCTGGCCGCCGGAGAGTTTGCCCGGGCGCCGATCCTCCAATCCTGTCAGCCCGGTTCGCTCGAACAGCGCGTGCACACGCCGTCGTCGCTCGTCGCCGTCCATGCCCCGAAGCAGTAACGGGAATTCGGCGTTCTCCATGGCGGAGAGCACCGGCAACAGGTTGTAAGCCTGAAAGACGAAGCCCACGTGCTCGAGGCGCAGGCGCGCCAGCTCGCGGTTGGACATGTCGGTCAGGTCCCGGCCGGCGATGCGCACGGCGCCGCGCGTGGGGCGCGTGAGCCCACCGATGAGGTTGAGCAGCGTCGTTTTGCCCGAGCCGGACGGGCCGGCCATGGCGACGAACTCGCCCGGTTCGATACGCAACGTGATGCCCTGGACGGCCGGCACGTCTTCCGGTTCTTGCTCGAAGATCTTCCAGACTTGTTCGGTGGCGACGCCGCTCTTGTTCTGCTCGTTCATCGTCGGTTCCATTCTGCGGTTCGCGATCCGCCCGGACTCGCTTCAGCCCGGGTCTCGCCTCCGGGTCACCGTTCGAACTTCATCGCCTCGGCGACGTCGATCCGCGACGCCCGCAAGGCCGGATAGACCGATGCCGCGATGCCGATGGCCATGATGAAGATGAGGCTCTGCACGATCCTGCCGATCCGGAACATCGGCACGATCACCGGCTCCATCACCACGCCCGAGTAGCTCCACTCGTCGCTCCAGGCGAAC
>CAYGCC010000168.1:0-1722 GCA_964348165.1 uncultured Gemmatimonadota bacterium
GAAATAGCGAATGGAGCCTTCGAACTCTCGCAACTGGTCCGCCGCGTCGGCGATCCGGCTGGCCGTCTGCGGCGGCAGCGGAAAGCCCTCTCCGGCCAGGGCGATTGCTGGCGCGATGAGGTCGGCCCACGCCCGCCTGCCGTGCGCAGCGTGCGCCATAGCCAGCGCGGCTACAGTGCCGGGAACAGCGATGGTGGGATAGCCGTAGAGATTCTCTTCCTGAGTAGGCTCAGCCGGCGCCCCGGCGGGCACCTGGGAGGTACCGTCGATCCCGACGAACTCACCATCCGGAGTGCGCAAGAGGATCTGGGTACGGCCGCCGATGCCCGACATGGTGGGCTCGACCACCGAGAGGGCAAACGCCGCGGCGACGGCGGCGTCTACCGCGTTGCCCCCCGACTCCAGTACCTGCACGCCAACGTTCGTAGCAAGGTAGGAAGCGCTGACCACCATCCCGTGGGACGAGCGGCTAAGCTGCCCGGCTCCGTAGGCAGGATGCTCCGGCGGCTGGGGCTCACAGCCCAGGAGCGCGAGGCCGAGTAGGAGCAGCAGGCGTGGCGCCGGGCCTGGCCTCATGGCTGCGCTCGCGTCTCAGCGTGCCGAACCGGCCGGCCCGGTGCCGCGCCAACTACGAACTCACCCCGGTCGAGTACCAGCGTGCCGCCTACAAGTACGTAGCGGACGCCCTCGGAGTACTGCGCCGAATCCAGATAGCTGGCCCGGTCGATGATCGCGTTGGGATCGAATATCGTGATATCGGCGTATGCGCCGGGACTAAGTCTGCCCCGGTAACGCATGGAAGGTACGGCCCGTTCGAGCCGTTGCGCGGGCATGATCGTAATCTTGCGCAGCGCTTCCAAGAGGGTGAGGTGGCCTTCCTCACGCGCCAATCGACCGAGCACGTGGGCGAACGTGCCCGCGCCGCGCGGGTGCCCCAATCCGTCGACGATGACGCCGTCGCTCGCCACGATCACATGCGGATGCGTGAGCGCCATCAACATCTCATCCTTCGGGATGAAGAAGGTGATGATCGTTGCACCCTTCTCGCGCCAGTACTTGAACGTTTCCTCGTTCAGCCTTTCCCCCGTATCCACGAGCATGATCGAGTCGTAGCTGATCCCGCCAAACCGCTCCTGCCAGCCGGGGTCGTAGAGAGCCGACTCCAGTTGCGTGCTGTTCGCCAGGTAAGGATGGATGTCGGCCATGATGTCGATCCCCTGTCGGCGGGCGCCCGCGATCATCTCCAGCGACACATCCATTGAACCGATGGCCGACGAGGCGAGGTGAACGACCTGGGCGCTGGCCCCGGTGATCGCCGCCGCAGCGATGACTTCCGGCACGGATTGCACGATGGTCTCGGGGAAGACCGAACCCTTGTAGCGCGAGTGCACGTGGGCCGGCACGCCGTGCTGCGCGGCCACGTCGAACATGGCGAGGATCTCCTCGTAGGAGGCGCCGGGCGTGTAGTTGATTCCGAAGCCGATACCCACTGCGCCGCCCTCTATGGCTTGTGCGGCGATCTCGCGCATTCGTGCGAGTTGGGACTTGTTGGCCGGCGCGTAGGGATCAGCAACGCCGGCGGCCTCGCGGACGTCGGGGTGCCCCACCGTGGTGCCGTAGTTCACGAGCGAGCCCTCGGCCTCGAAGGCCGTGTACCAGCCGGCGACGTCCACGGGCCCCCCGTGCATGCTCACCACGGTCGTGACCCCGTCCTTGATCTTG